>JAFGNB010000313.1 GCA_016927235.1 Chitinispirillaceae bacterium | reverse complement strand
CTGCCTGCAGTGAATTAATGTGAGTTCGAGGTAATCTCACATTCACTGATAAAGAACAATTTTAAATAAATAACAGCAATAATTCATGCTTTGACACATATTCTTCATTACTGTCGGATAATTTGTTCCTGAAAAGAGTGAAAAAGTTCAAAAATTTTTTATTTTTTCTGAAAAATGATGATGGTAGCCAATGCTTAGGTGAATATATTGTTTAGAAATGATGTCACTCTTTAATCCAGCAGTCTATCGAGTTTCTTTCTGAGCTCTTCGCGGCCATAAAAAAGCCTGCTTTTAATGGTTCCCACCGGGACGCCGATAATAGCTGAAATCTCCTCCATCGTCCTGTTTTCTATATCATGCAGTATGACTACGGTCCGTTTTCGTATATGCAATGATGCCAATGCCTGTTCGATCTGCTTGCGCAACTCTTTTTTTTCGATTGAAGACTCTTTTTCCGCTGTCGAATCGGCAAGCAGTTCGGGGTCAAGTGTTTGCGTTTTTTCGTGAGATCGCCGTTTCCTGAAAAACTGGATCGAAACATTTACCGCAATACGGTATAACCACGTCGTGAATTTTGACTTTCCCGCATAGCCGGGGAGAGATTTATATAGTTCGATAAAGGTTTGTTGCACGGCATCATAGGTTTCCTCTGAATTCCCTAGAAGGCGGTATACGACACGGTATACCATCTCTTTGTATTTAAAAAACAGTTCTGAGAATGCTTTTTGATCTCCCTTTGAAGCCCGTTCAATAAGCAGACGTTCCTGTTCCTGAAGATATTCGCCGTTTGATTCCATGTCACCGGAAAGACTGAGGATGCACTGTGCCTCTTCGATAAGTATTCAGATTGATTGAAGGGTAATAATGGAATTATTTATCATTTCTGAGCTAGCAATAAACCAGAGATCGGTCTATCACACTACAATACAATCATTGGTTCTCCACAATCGGCTGCACCTTCAAGTCCCTTGATGAAGATAAAAGTATATAACTGTTATCCTGTTGAATATACTAAAAGTACGGTTGAAAAACTTCACATTGAGCGCTTTTCGAATGAATTTGAGACTATATGGGGAAAGAAAACGGGCAGATATGATAAAACCGTCGACAGGATACCTCCCTTTTCCTCCGGGTATTCGCATGCTTCATCTTCCCCGATTATTGCAATTCGTTACAAGTTGGATGGAAATGTGTTCACAATTTATTATTTTACAACTCTTTTATAAAGGGAGCGCCATGGTTACCAATTCAGCAATAAGTATTAAAACCAGACGGGAAAAGGTAATGCCCACCCAACAGATCGATAAAGCGGCGGATACCATCCGTCAGTTAGTGGTTGCGATGGTTGAAAAGGCGAAATCGGGCCATCCGGGCGGAGCGATGGGGGGAGCGGATTTTCTGTCGGTCCTCTATACGGAATTTCTCAATTTCGATCCGGAAGATTTGACATGGCCGAACCGGGATCGTTTTTTTCTCGATCCGGGTCATATGTCGCCGATGCTCTATGCGACACTCGCGCTCTTCAATATTTTCTCCGTTGAAGATCTGATGGCATTCCGGCAATGGGAGAGCGTCACCCCGGGACATCCGGAACGGAATATCAAACGGGGGATTGAGAACACGTCGGGTCCCCTGGGACAGGGACATGCCATGGCACTGGGTGCGGCGATCGCCGAACGCTTTCTGGTCGCCCGCTTCGGCAAATGGATGGCGCACAAGATTTATTCCTATATATCGGACGGCGGCATCCAGGAGGAGATTTCACAGGGTGTTGGCCGTCTGGCGGGCCATCTGGGGCTCTCGAATCTGATTCTTTTTTATGATTCGAATGACATTCAGCTGTCAACCTCTACCGATGCGGTGACCAGTGAAGATACGGCGGCGAAGTACAGGGCATGGGGATGGTCGGTCGTAACGATCGATGGAAACGACAAGTCGCAGATACGCAACGCGCTCGGCCGGGCTCGTGCGGAACAGGAGCATCCGACGCTTATCATCGGTAAAACAGTCATGGGCAAAGGCGCCCGTACGGCGACCGGCGGTTCCTTCGAAGGAAAGGTCAGCAGCCACGGAATGCCGCTTTCGGAAGCGGGCGCATCGGTCGAAATGACGTTAAGGAACCTCGGGTGCGATCCGGCGGACCCGTTTTACATCGCTCCCGGAATGAGGGAATTTTATCAACGGGTCGCGCTGACGAAACATTTATTTGTAAAGAATAAAAAAAACGAACAGGCCGCATGGGAAACGGCAAACCCGGAAAAAGCGGCGCAGTTGCGCTGTTTTCTCAGCGGCGAGCTCCCTCCGATCGACTGGGCGGCGATCAGGCATAAACCGGGCGGTGCGACGCGGGCTGCTTCGAGTACGGTGTTAGCGGAGTTCGCGAAGAAAATCGGCAACATGATCGTCGCATCGGCGGATCTGTCGAACAGCGATAAAACCGATGGATTCCTCAAACAAACCACGGTGCTCATACGCGGCGATTTTTCCGGGGCATTTCTCCAGGCCGGCGTTGCCGAACTGACCATGGCTGCGGTAATGAACGGTATCGCCGCGCATGGCGGCGTCATCCCGGTGTGCGGAACCTTTTTTACCTTCTCCGACTATATGAAACCGGCCGTCAGGCTTGCGGCGCTCATGCAGCTGCCGGTAAAGTATATCTTTTCGCACGATGCCTTCCGGGTCGGGGAAGACGGTCCGACTCACCAGCCCATCGAGCAGGAGGCGCAGCTGCGACTCCTGGAAAAAATTAAAAATCTCGATGGCGAACACTGCATGCTGGTCCTTCGCCCGGCCGACAGCAATGAAACAACCGTGGCCTGGAAAATGGCGATGGAAACCGACAAACCGTGCGCGCTGATTCTTACCCGGCAGAACGTTCCCGATCTTCCGGCACTCCGGGGGACGTCACGCTTTGCTGAAGCGCTTGCCGCGGAAAAGGGCGCTTACGTCGTTTATGAGACCGGCGACAAACCCGATGTAATTCTTGTCGCCGACGGTTCGGAGGTCGGCACGCTTATCGAAGGGGCGAAAAGACTTCATGAAGAGAAGAAACTAGCCCTTCGTGTCGTGTCCGTTCCGTCGGAAGCCGTCTTCCGGGAACAACCGGTTGGGTACCAGCAGAGTATTCTTCCGGAATTCGTCCCAACTTTCGGGCTTACCGCCGGGCTTCCCGATACGCTGCAGCGGCTTGTAGGGCCGTTGGGAAAAGCAATCGGGCTCGAACGTTTCGGGGCATCGGCTCCGTACAAGGTGCTCGATGAAAAATTCGGGTATACCTCCGCGCATGTTGTAAAACACGTCGAAGCCTATCTGGCGGAGTACCGTTCTACCGTGAAGCGTATCGCTGCGCTTTCTCAATAAGGCGGTAGCTGAAACGCCTATGTCGTCAAGCAACTTTTACCGGAATGGTTCGCATGAGGATTGGGATCGTTAGTGACACGCATAAAAACAGGGATCTTCTCAACAAGGTCGTTCAGTGGCTCACGCAGCGCCAGAAAATATCTACGTTGTATCACTTAGGTGACGATTATGATGATGTGTCCGGATTGGGGGACCGGTTTTCCGAGGTGCTGCAGGTACCGGGTATTTATGACGAACGCTATCTCAGCGGAGCGCTTCCGGCAAGGATTTTTGAAACCGTTCTCGGATTAACCATACTGCTTGTCCACTGTTTTGAGAAAGACGCATCCGACGACGACATCAGCCGCTCCGATATCATATTATACGGCCACACCCATCGGCAGGAACTGCGACTCGACGACGGTAAACTCTTCTTCAACCCCGGTCACCTCAAAGGACTCCTCGAGAAAAATATGCCTCCGACCTTCGGGGTAATGAACATCCACGACCGGAATGTCAGCGCAGCCATTTACAACCTCAATTTCAAACCGGTCCACACCATGGAAATGATCCGGTCGGAAAGCGGATTGTACCGCGCGGGGTAAAGCGGCGGCGGGTGACGCGAATATCACCTTAGCTCACTGATTCAAGGGTGCAGTGATCATCTCCCGTTAATGGATCTATCGTACGTACAGGTCTGTCGACGCATGCCGTGATCCGGCGGGCGTTATCCCCTCCCGAACGAGAATAGTGTATGCTTTTTCACTACTACCGCACGGTATCCTGCGCCCCGACAGATCGTAGAGCGAATATCCATAACCATTGAATAATCCCTCAACGCCTATCGTCGACTGCAACGTTTTTTGAGACGGTATTGCCATAATAACCGGAGTGGGATCCTTGTATTCAAATGCTCCCAGATCCGGGGCGCTGCCGGTAAACGGCAGTCCCACGTCCTTGCCCTTGTCGATGAGCTTGCTGTTGGCCGAGAGGTGCATGAACTTGACGTCAGGGAGGCTGCCGTCGGCCTTGCGGGGGCCGAAAACT
>JAFGNB010000312.1 GCA_016927235.1 Chitinispirillaceae bacterium | reverse complement strand
TATACGATTTATACCGAAAAGGTCGACAACAAGACCGGCAGCCTCGGTACTATTCGTATTTTCTCCAGTGCGGCCGGACAGGATCCCTCGCTGACGGTCGCCGACAGCGGGACACTGCGCATCAGCCCCGATCAGCAGTATATCGAACTGACCCTTTACAACGGTGAAACACACGGCATCTCCCGCACCAACAGGGACGACTATTACCTCGGCCGGTTCACCCGTCAGGTCATCGCGATCAGGAACGTCGATTCCCGGTTTCAGCGCACCGATTCCGACTATCGCGGCGACCGTGAAAAAAACGTGGCGATGATGCTCTCCGACGTTGCGGAGCTGAAAAAATCGAACGGATTGCTCATGGACGAATATCACGCGCTGATCGATTCCCTGTCGCTGCGAATCCGCACTCTCGATTCGTTGAGCGGGAGCGATACGCTCGTTGATTCCGCCGCATGTGCCGACGATTCGCCGACCTTTTCCGCATGGGTAAAAAAGATCGATTCCGCCGGCGTGTACACCACGACCTCGATCAGGCCGATCGGCGACCTGATCGAACGGCTGCAGCGCCGTTTCCATGTGAACAACAGGAAGATCGCCCAGTACATGGTCGAGGTGCATAAGAAATATTCGATCCCGTTCGCCTGCATCATTTTCGTCCTGATCGGCGCGCCGCTCGGCATCATGGCGCGGCGGGGAGGACTTGCCGTGGGTGCGAGTTACAGCCTCTTTTTCTTCGTGGTCTACTGGGCGAGCCTCATCGGCGGTGAGCCCCTTGCCGACAAGCTGATCATTCCGCCCTGGCTGGCGATGTGGGGAGGAAATATCTTCATAGCGCTCTGCGGGATTGTCCTGACCATCCTCATGCTGCGCGAAACGACCATCAGGTTCGATGTTCTTTTGACATGGTGGAAAGGGGTAACCGGCAGGAAACATCCGCGCAGGAGCTCCTCCGCCCTCGGCTTTCTGCCGAAGCTGCCCCTGCTTGCCGTATGGATCCCGCGCTGGATCTCCCGGAAACTCTTCGGCATCCTCCCGGTCTACCTGATCGGCCTTTTCTTCGGGTATGTGATCGGCGTCCTCATGGCGATCATCGTAATCTATATCTCCATCGATTATGTAGGCAACCTCAAGCGGTTCGACGGTGCACCTTTTACCAATGTACTGCTGTTTTACTGGTACTACCTGCCGTGGATAATCCAGATCACCATCCCGATCGTCCTGCTGCTCGCGTCGATGTTTTCCATGGGGAAACTGGCGAAAAACAGCGAGCTCATCGCCATGAAAGCCGCCGGCATCAACCTGCGCCAGCTGACGTTTCCGCTGCTCGCCCTGGGAATTCTTCTCTCGATCGGTTCGTTCTACGGGGGAGAGTGGATATTGCCGCGCGCAAATGCCCAGCGGCGCCTGCTCATGGAAAATCTCAAGGAGCCGAGGACCTCCACCGTCGAACGGGTGTACGGCATCAGGGAGTTCCGCCGCAATTTCTACTATTTCGGCACTCCGAACATAATGTACGTTTTCGGTGAATTCAGCACGGTGCCTCAGCGTGCACGCACGGTAAGCCGTGAAACGTTCCGCGGCAACCGCATCACCCAGCGAATCTCCGCCGAATCGATGCTGTACGACAGTTCAGGGTGGCGGTTTATCAACGGCACGATCCGCACCTTCGGCGATACGGAAGTGACGCTCTCTCCGTTCGACACGCTTTCAGACTCGGTACTCACCGTAAAGCCGGTGGAAATGGTGGCGCGGATCAAAAGTCGGGAAGAGATGAGCTACTGGGAGCTGCGCGGTTTTATCGAAGCGGCGAAGCGCCGCGGGGAAAAGGTGCAGAAACATATGGGCGAACTGGAATTCAAGGTGGCGCTTCCGTGGATGAATCTTGTCGTTATTCTCCTCGGAATCGCCATCACCGCCCGCACCGGCCGAAAAGGAAGCGCCATGCTCTTCGGCATCGGGCTGGCACTCACCTTTTCGTACTGGATCATTACTCGCCTATCCATCGTCTTCGCGCAAAACGGCCATCTCCCCACACTGCTCGGCGCGTGGCTCGGCAATATCCTCTTTCTCTTCATCGGGCTCCTCCTCTATCGAAAGGCCGTACGGTGAGCGGCGAAAAACCGAAGCTTCTGCTGGTTGACGACAGCCCCGACACTCTCGACCTCGCGGAGGTTTTTCTTTACCGCGATTTCGATGTGTTTACCGCCGTGAACGGGTTCGAAGGTCTGAAAATGGCACGAGAGCTCTCCCCCGACCTGATCATTACCGATATCATGATGCCGGTAGTCGACGGTATCCGCCTCTTTAACGACCTGCGCCGGCAGGAGAAGACAGCGGCGATCCCCGTTGTCGCCATGACATCGTTTGTAAAAAAAATCACCCGAAAAAGCCTGCTCAACATGGGTTTCAACGGCGTCATCGCGAAGCCGGTCGAACGCGAACGTCTTCTGGCAATGGCGGCACGCCTGCTTTCGCCGGCATCCACTCCCCCCGAGCAACAGGTGACCGATGAGACGACGACCTAACTTCACCCTTTTATTGGTCGGTATGCTGCTGATCGCCACGATCGCGATTCACTTCATCGGAGGTAAGGCATCGGCGGTGGGAGTCCCCGTCCTGCTTTTCGGCGGGTCGGTTATCTGTTTCGCGGCGGGCTCTGCTCTCCGGCACAAACGCGGGAAAAAACCGGCGCCCGCCACCACCGAAGTATCACTGCCCCGCATTTTCCAGAAGCAGGCTGCGGCCGAGGTCGAACCGGTCGACCCTGTCGCAGCGCTCGGGAGAGCATACCGCAAGGAGCAATGGACGATAACCGAAGCGACGGTCGACAACATGCTCGATGCGGGAATCGAGCTGTTATGGGCGCATATCAAACCGCATACCGCGGCGATTTTTTTTCCCACGCTCGACGGCGGTTACCGGCTGCGGCGCTTCAAATCGCAGAGCGACTGCATCAACAGGGACGCCGTCCTGTATCCGGGAGTGGGAGTAATCGGCGGCTTTCTCAAGGAGGGACTCAGGCAGCTCAATCTCAAGGAGATCATCAGCGACAGCATGACGCTGTATTACTATACGAAAGATGCGGGCATTCGCTCTCTCATGGCAAGCCCGATCGTCGCCGGCGGCATCGAGCGCGGCACTATCATCGTCGACAGCACCGTCCCGAAGAAATTTACCGATGAAGATCACGCCTTCCTGCGCGCAGCCGCCGCGCTTCTGGGGAATGCCGTGTACGGCAGCTACCTGTACACCGAGCACAAACTGCAGCACGGCCGCCTCGCCGCGATGAGCTCCATCGAGAAGGAATTCTTCCGCAACCTGTCACGCTCCTCGATCGTCGAAAAAATCTCCGCCATCGTGCCCCTGGCGCTCCCGTTCGACCGTCTCACCATCAGCATGAAAAACGAGGACGCGGCGACGTCGACGCTGCTCGCCGCCGTCGGCGCCGACGCCGACGCGTTTATCAACAAGCGTTTTTCGCTTAAGGAAAAGTCGCTCGCTTCCGTGCTCTACGCCAACAACCTGGTGCTTTCCCGCAATTATTCGAATGAGCGTCCCGAGGTGCGTTACTTCAACAGCGAACCGCGCAACGACGAGCTCCGGTCGTTCGCCGCCGTGCCGCTCGGTGTGGACGAGTGCAGGGGGATGCTGCTGGTGGAATCGTCCCGTGAAGACGTCTACGACGAATCGTACCGCGAGTTCCTCGGGCGGCTCAGTACTTCGGCGGGTTTGGCGATCGAGAAAATGCTGATTTTCGAAAAAGCCAATGCGCTCGCCACCCACGACGGACTCACCGGACTTTACAACCACCGCACCTTTCAGCAGCTCCTCGCCGACGAAATCACCCGGACGATCAGGTACGACGAGCCGGTTTCACTTGTCATATGCGATATCGATTTCTTTAAAAAAATCAACGACTCCTACGGCCATCCCTTCGGCGATGTCGTGCTCAAAGGAGTGTCCTCGCTGCTCGAAAACAGCGTCCGTCAGGACATCGATACGGTCGCTCGGTATGGAGGCGAGGAATTCGCCCTTATCCTCGTAAAGACCACCGACGAAGGCGCCGCGGAAACGGCGGATCGCATCCGCAACGCCGTGGCGGACCTCCCCTTCAAGTCGCCGGCCGGCGACGACGTCCGACTTACCATGAGTTTCGGCATTGCCGAGTACCGCAAACACGCCCGTCAGATGGGCGAGCTCATCGCGAAAGCGGATAAGGCGCTCTACCGGGCGAAAAAGAACGGGAGAAACAGGGTTGAGGTGTTCTGAACACCTATCAGAGAGGCGGCATACGATTGAAAAGGGCGACAACGGTTCCAGCGCTTTCCTTCAATCCCGCGCAAACGACACCACCGTCACGCCGCTGCACCCGCCGGCGAGCAGAGCGGCGGCGGCGGCCGCGACCGTCGCGCCGGTCGTAATGACGTCATCAACCAGCACCACCCGCTTCCCTTTAACAACCTCCGCCCCTTCCGGGGTCAGTAAAAAGGCGCCGGCGACATTCCGCCGCCGCTCCGATTTGTCGAGCCTGGTCTGGGTTTTCGTCCGGCGCATCCGGCGAAGAATCCCGCAATGAACCTGCGGGCGTGCGGCATCCCCGACCAGTCCCCGGGCGAACCACTCTGCCTGGTTGTATCCCCGCCGCCGCAGCCGCAGCCAGTGGAGCGGGACGGGCACCGCGAAGTCGCACGCACCGACGACGTTTCCATCAAGGTACGGGGCGCAGAGGCGCCCCATGTCGCGGGCGAGGCGTCTTTTCCCCTGATACTTGACGTGATGCATGATGATCCGGATCGTGTCGTCGTAATCGACAAATGAGACAATGCGGTCGAAGGGATACTCCCAGACGACGGCGCAGGCGCAGGAGCGGACGGCACGGTTCTGGCCGCAGCGCGGGCACGCATTGCGGGAGGCGATTCCGGCAGTAAGCCGCTGCAAACAGTCACCGCACAGCCAGCGGTCGTCCCTGCGCCGCGGTTTGTCGCAGACGATGCAGAGCGGCGGAAAAAGGAATGCGTCGATCCGCCGGAGGAGGCTAATCGGGAGAGGCTGTTTTGGTTGAAGTGCTGCCGTCACCGGATGTCGCCTCCCGGCCGGCTGCCGGAGCGGCGGCCGCAGTTTCCTCTTTGAAAAGCACCTCTCTCAGCACCAGCCCGGCAAAAATGATGAACAGGACGATGCAGACCACCTGATTGTGGCTCAAGGGGCCGAGTTTTTCGTTGAATTCATAGTGCCGTGAAAAGTCGACCATGAAGCGCAGGACCGTATAAAGGATTCCCGCCAGGTAAAATTGCAATCCGGTAAACGGCTTCGCGCAGCCGACTGCCAGAATGATGAGTGCGATCGCCAGCCCGCCCGCAGACTCGAAAAGCTGGGAGGGGTAAAGCCCCTCCGCATGAATCTGGTGCTGATAGACTCCGGCCGGGCTCGACATCGGGAAGGAGACGGAGAAAGCACCCTTGGCCGCCGCACCGAAGCAGCAGCCGTTCATGAAGCATCCGATACGGGTCAGCATGATGCCCAAACCGATACTCGGCGCCATAACGTCCGCATAGGGAAGGAACGGCACCTTCTTCATCCTGAAATAGATAACGCCGGCAATGATTGCACCGATAAAACCGCCGTACATGACAAGACCGCCGATACCGACCATTCCCTTCTGAAAAGGATTGATGATTGAAAGAAGATCGCCCCTGAACTCCTCGAAATGGAGAAAAACATAGTAGAGCCGTGCGCCCGCGATGGCGGAAAGGATCACCCAGAAGCCCACATCCGCAATCACCTCCGGATTCAACCCGCGTTTTTTGGCCCGCCACGTCGAGAGCCATATACCGAAGAGAAACGAGATCGCAAGCATGAAGCCGTAGCTGTGGATGGGAAAGTTGAAAATTTTAAAAAGAACCGGATGCATAGAGGCCTTTCATTGGTGAGAAAAGACGCGCGATGACGTTTCGGAAAATAGCTTCTGCCGGGAGAAAAAAGGAAATGGGGCTGGATCGCCGGAGCATAAAAAGTGAGGAGAAGACGGTAGACAATACCCTTTAACTCATAGACGACTTCTTACTCCTGTCTCCAGCCCTCCTCCCCAGACTACCGCATCGTCTTCATGGTAAAGATTGCGTCGATAAACGGCCTGAAGGCATGCCGGGACTGGGCAAAATATTCCGGTCGGGATTCGACGAAATCAAGTCCTCCGTCGAAGGAGAGAAAGGGAATCTGCGGCGGATGGACGCGGGCGCCCCAGACGGTGTTGATATAAGGCTCCATATCGTAAAAATCAAACGAGAACCCGAATTCGCCGATGATCGACCAGTAGTTTGACGGAGTAATCATCATTCCCACATCGCTCCCCATCGAAAAGCGGCTTCCGACCTGCATGTGCGGGGTGAGCGACATTTCGAAATGGTCTTCAATCACCGGCCCCCAGCAGAGAAAGGTGCCGAAACGCGGCTCAAATTCGTGATGGATGCCGTGCCCTCCCCAGGGAAACGTGGAAAACGACCATGCCAATCCCGCGCCGACCGACAGAGTGCTCATGATTCCGTACCGTGCGCCGAAACAGATACGGCCGACATTGTCGACGATCGACGTATGTCCCTGCAGTTTATGCGGGAGGGTAAAGGACGCCTCGCGGAGGCTTCCCACCATATCGAATTCACTGTTCAGATAGGCGGTGGGGGTATAGAAATAGTGCGTCGGATTTGCCGATTCGATGGTGAATGCGCTGCCGTTTGCCGAAAAAAGAAAGACGGCGAAGGCACTGACGGTTTTGAAGCGCGTGAGAGTGCTCATTGCAGGCCTTTCCATGCGAAAAAATGGTGATATGACGCGCAGATGCGATAACCGATGAACGGCTGTTTGGTGGTAAAAGTACGTCATGGCGTTGAACGAAGCATACTTTCCGGCATCTTTTTTCACATTGCATACACGGTGGTGCATCGCTCGCCGCTGTTCTCATTGCGATTCGGCCGGCAGCTTCGCACCCGCCCCCTCTGCAGTCAGCGCTTCCCTCCGACTGCTCCCGACCATTTCATGCAGTGTGCGGACGACCTCCTCGACGCCCTCGCCCGTGACCGCCGACAGCAGATGCCATCCCGGCGGCGTATGAAATTCGGCCGGATTCTCGATGATATCTTTTTTCGTCAGGATGAAAAGCCGCGGTTTCCCGACAAGTGCGCCGCTGTAGTGAGCAAGCTCATTGAGCAGTACTTTTGCATCGGCCTGCGGGTCGTGACAGGTCGCTTCAATAAGTATCGCCAGAATGCCGGTCCGTTCGATATGACGAAGAAAACGGATGCCGAGTCCCTTGCCGGTATGGCACTCTTCGATAATCCCCGGAATATCGGCAACCACGAACGAATCGCCGCCTCCACGCGGACGGACGAGCCCCAGGTGCGGTTTCGTTGTTGTAAAGGGGTAATCGGCGATCTTCGGGCGCGCGCGGGAAATACGCGAAAGAAAGGTCGATTTGCCCGCATTGGGCCGCCCCACAAGCCCGACGTCGGCAAGCAGCTTCAGCACCAGGCGCACACTCTTCGCCTCCCCCGGTCTCCCCGCCTCGCAGCGCTCGGGATTCGGGTTGCGGCGGGTTGCCAGCGCGGCGTTTCCACGGCCGCCCCGTCCGCCTTGGGCGACAAGCTCCTTTTTCCCTTCCGTCAGGCAGTCGAGCAGCAGGGCGCCGGAAACCGCATCATAGACAATGGTGCCGAGCGGGACAGTAATCGTGAAGTCGCGGCCGCTGCGTCCCGCCTGGTTCTTCCCTTTTCCGTGGGCGCCGCGCTCCGCTCTGTAGCGGTGCCGGTAGGCGACATCCTGCAGGGTATGCACCTGCGCACAGCCGCGGAGGTAAATATGGCCGCCTCTCCCTCCGTCGCCGCCGTCGGGTTTGCCGCGCGGTTTATATTTGAGCCGTTCGTAGGCATGGCAGCCGTTGCCGCCGTCACCTGCTATGAGCTCGACGGTTGTTTCATCGATGAACATGACGCGTACCGCTAAAGGGGCGGTTATTTACTTTTGCCGGATGACGCGGCGCCGCCTGCCGTCGAACTGTTGCCGGACGTTGATGCGGCGCCGGCCGATGATGTTGACGAACCGGTGCCGTCGCTCTTTTTTGCGCCCCCGGAGGTTGAAGGAGATGATGCCCCGCTTTCCGACTGTGCGGCTTTTTTATAGGAATCAGAGCGGTAGTCGGTGATATAGAAACCGCTTCCTTTGAAAATAAAGCCTCCTCCGGCTGAGAAAAGCCGTTTTACCCTGCCGTCGCACGCTTCGTTTTTACACCTGGCAAGCGGCTCTGCGGTGATACTCTGGAACGCCTCAAAACGAAGCCCGCATTTTTCACACTCGTACTCATAGGTCGGCATAGCGAGCACACTCCTTACCTGCAGATTGCAACCGACTGTTCGCCTTTGAGAAATTCATTGCCGATAGCGACGTAAAATAGTTTCCGAGCGGGGGAAGGAGCAATCAGCTCCGGCGGTACTGCGTCTCCCTTTTCCGCAGTGGCGCGACCTCGGCAAACAGGTCATAATCGCTCGCCCCGACGATTTTCACCGGGACGATGCTTCCCGGCCTCAGGCTCCCGTTCCTGATGAGCACTTTTCCGTCCACCTCGGGAGCATCGAACCGCGTCCTCGCTTCGAGGGAGTACCCGGAGTCTTCCGCGACCCTGTCGATGATGACATCGAGCTCCGTGCCCACACGGCCTTCGTTGATTTCACGGCTGATCTCGCGCTGAAGAAGCATCACGACCTCGCACCGCCTCATCGCCGTTGACCGGCGGGGACGGGGACGCAGTTTCTCCGCAGCGGTCCCCTCCTCAGGAGAGTAGGGGAACACCCCGAGTTTGTCGAACCGCGCCCACTCGACAAACCGGAGCAGCTCCCTGAAATGGGCCTCCGTCTCGCCGGGATACCCTAGGATGAAGGTACTGCGGAGTGCCGCGCCGGGCACCAATGAACGGATGCGGTCAATAAGCTCGCGAATCCCCTTCCCGAGCGGCAGCCGCCGCATCGACCG
Organism: Chitinispirillaceae bacterium; assembly: GCA_016927235.1. Classification (GTDB taxonomy): domain Bacteria; phylum Fibrobacterota; class Chitinivibrionia; order Chitinivibrionales; family Chitinispirillaceae; genus JAFGNB01. The sequence continues at coordinate 3,454 of JAFGNB010000312.1, read as the reverse complement.
CAGCAGGGGTTCGGCAATATGCTGCAGCGGAATATCGAAATAGGGGCAGATGCGGCGCTCGGCCGCGATAAGGCGCAGCACCTCCCGCCCGACGAAGTGCGGGTGAAGGTACATAAGCCGTATCCACGGGATCGATGTCGCCGCGAGTATCCGTTCGAGCAGCGCCGCGAGCGTCGTTCCGCTCTCTCTTCCGTAAAATGAGCTGTCCTGCGCGACAAGGATCAGTTCGCGCACCCCCTTCCCTTCGAGCCAATGAGCCTCGTCGAGGATCGATCCGATGGAACGGCTTTTAAAGGGGCCGCGAACGGCGGGAATAACGCAGAACGAACAGCGATGGGAGCATCCTTCGGCTATCTTGAGGTACTGGGTGGCACGCGGTCCGGAAAGGACGCGCTCGCAGGGATCGGGTGAAGCGCCGAACAGCCCGCCCAGAAGCGCCTCCCAGTCGTTGACGCCGGCCCAGAGATCGACCTCGGGAAACTGCGCCGCCGCCTGCGAGCGGAACCGCTCGGAGAAGCACCCGCAGACGATGAGGCGCGCCGGTCGATCTCCTTTTGCCTGAATGGCCGACAGGATCGTCTCGATCGCTTCTTCCTTGGCTTCACGGATGAAGGCGCAGGTATTTACTATGATGACATCGGCGCGCGACGGATCGTCCGTTCGGCCGTAACCCGCATTCTTGACAAGATGGAGAATGCGCTCGCCGTCGACGATGTTTTTACTGCACCCGAGATTGTACAGGGCTACCCGCTGCATCGTCCCGGCCGTCCCTCTCCGCCGTCGGACGGCGTCTGCGTGAAAGGGGTACGCCGGATGCTCACCAGTCGTCGCTGCTGCCCCACTCGCTCTCCGTGGAGGTTTTTGCGGGCTCGGGCGGCGGGGGAGGCGGCGTCGGTGGTGGTGCCGCCTGTTGCGGTTGTTCGGGGGCTGTTGGCGCCGGCGGCGTGGGCGGCGTGCTCTCGAACGGCGGAGGGGGTTCGGTCGCGGGAGCGGGTTCATACGTGGCCGGCGTTTGTGTCGCGTTACCGTAATAGGAGCCGCCGCCGCTTGCCGCTCCCGATCCCTCGAGACCAATATTATCGTTCGACCGGTTGTCCACCCAGAATTCATATCCGTCGGCACTGAGGTAGTTCTCACCAAACGTGCGTGCGGACGTCACGCCGGTAAATCCGCCGATCCTGACCCGGTAAAAGGTTCCCGAGAGCGCTGAAGTCGGATTCTGTACATCGGCGACATACGCAGGATAGCCCTTCGCGTTGAGCTTTTCGACCAACGCGTCGGCAAGCGAACGGGAGGGCAGGGTCGAAACCTGGACGACGAATCTGCCGTTCTCGGAAAATGACGGCTTCGATCCCGCCGCGGAGCGGACCAGCGGCTCGGGCTTGGCCGCTTTTGCCTTTTTCGCAGCCGCGCCCGTGTCTTCTTTGTAAAATTCGTCGAAAATGTCCTTCGTGGCCGAAGGAGGCGGCGTCGTGGCGGTCTTGGTGGAGGAGGCGAATTCCCTATCCTTGTCGGTTTTCTTTTTTGTACATCCGGCAAACAGCGCAAGTACGATCATCCCGGTAATGAAAATTTTTCCCGGAACCATAAGTCCTCCTTATCGCATGAAAAAAGCTCCGTGTATGATATTCGACCGTGGTGCATAATAACATCCCGCTCCCGCCGTATTCTCCCGCAACGGCACGATCTACTACAAATTACAATATTTGCGTGCGGTATGCCACTGAAATTTGAGGGGTTATGGAAGGATGGGGCAGGATGGGGGAATAAACCGCCCCGGATCTTTCCCCTGATTTATTTTTGAACGATGCGAGACGTAAACGTCCGGTTACTGCCGGTTACTGATGGAGTCCTGAGTTTCCGTCCGAATAAATAGCAAGGATAATCCCCCTGATGGACAACCCTGCCCTCGAAACGACCCACCGCATCGTCATCGCCGACGCGCGCGACCTGCATTCCCTCGCCGACGACAGCATCGACCTGGTCGTCACCTCGCCGCCTTACCCGATGATAAAAATGTGGGACGGCCTCTTTGCGCGATTGTCGCCGGCGATCGGTAGAACCATGGAGGCTGAGGACGGCAACCGCGCCTTCGAACTGATGCATGGTGAACTTGACAAGGTATGGCGCGAGCTCCACCGAGTCCTCAGAAGGGGCTCCTTCGCCTGCATCAATATCGGGGATGCGGTGCGGACGATCAACGGTATTTTCCGCCTCTATTCGAACCACTCACGGATCATCCGCTGTTGCAGCGACATCGGATTCGATTGCCTGCCGGTCGTCCTCTGGCGCAAACAGACCAATGCGCCCAACAAATTCATGGGCTCGGGGATGCTGCCCGCGGGGGCGTACGTGACCCTGGAGCACGAATACATCCTGATCTTCCGTAAAGGCGCAAAAAAGGATTTCGCCTCGAAACAGGAGAAGCTGTCGAGGATGCAAAGCGCCTTTTTCTGGGAAGAGCGCAACAGCTGGTTCTCCGACATCTGGGATTTCAAGGGGACGCGGCAGCGACTGGATCGCGACGTCCTTCGCGACCGGAGCGCCGCGTTTCCCCTCGAACTGGCATGGCGCCTCATCAATATGTATTCGCTTTATGGCGATACGGTGCTCGATCCGTTTATCGGCACCGGAACGACCGCGCTCGCCGCAATCGCCTGCGGACGCAGCAGCATCGGGCTTGACATCGACGAAGCATTCATCGGGTACATCGCGGGGCAAATGGGCGCATTCGTTCCAGAAGCGAACAGGCTCGTTGCGGAGAGGATCGGGCGGCACGCGGAGTTTGCGACATCGCGTACAAAAGGAAAAGCGCCGCTGCGATATGCGAATTCCCCGCACGGGTTCCCCGTCATGACCGGCCAGGAGACTCAGCTGCAGTTGAAAAGAATCACCGGCATACGGCAAAATGACGGCGGCGGTTTCAGCGCTTCATACGAAAACGCGGGCATGCTTGAAACGAAGGCGCAGATCGAGCGGCTGCGCGCGGAGGCGGATCCGTCCGACGCGCAGCAGACGGCGCTTGAACTCTGAGCCGCTGTTCACTGATTGACGGATGAAGGTATGTCCGCGGGGCGGCGCACCGGGACCTTTTCCATTACCAGCTCTGCAGGGAGCTCTGCAGAATCCGCCGGACGATGTCCTGGATCGCCCTGTCCCTGCCGGCCGCTTCGGTTTCCTTCTGAAAATCGTAGATGCCTTCGCCGGTGATCGATCCCTCGAAGAGCGGCGCGTTTTTAACATTGTCGAAAAAGGTCATCCGGGCCGTGATCTTGACGATGTACTGGTCGACGCTCACCTGGCGGGTCGCTGCCGCGCCGAACGTATACGGCTCATGCAGATAGCTCGTGATGCCTCCGCTGACGGTCGCATCGCCTTCGGTCGCCACGATCCGAAGGAGGTTGTCGGCAAGGATCTGCCGGTTGAGTTCCTGGGTGATCTCGTCGGCGATATC
>JAFGNB010000311.1 GCA_016927235.1 Chitinispirillaceae bacterium | reverse complement strand
TAAAATCGCGAGGATGAGACGGTTCAACCGTAAACTGCCTCGCCGGAGCAACCGAATGATGTAACGTAGTGTCCGGGACGGGGTATCACTTCATCGAGAAAGAAGCGTCAATGAAAACATTCGATATCGCGCTCATCGGCGGCGACGGCACCGGCCCCGAGGTACTCAACGAGGGTGTCAAGGTACTCGACGCGGTGAACGCGAAGTACGGGTTGAAGATGAATTACACCCGGTACGATTTCGGCGGCGAACGGTATATGCGCACCGGTGAAACGCTCCCCGATTCGGCGATTGAAGAGTTGCGGCACTGCAGCGCCGTCTACCTCGGCGCAATCGGCCATCCCGACGTCAAACCGGGAATCCTCGAAACGGGCATCCTGCTCAAGCTCCGGTTCGCCCTCGACCAGTACATCAATCTCCGTCCGGTGAAACTCTATCCGAACGTCGCGACGCCGCTCAGAGACAAGGGACCGGAGCAGATCGACTTCGTCGTCGTCCGCGAAAATACCGGGGGGATCTACACGGGCATCGGCGGCGCCGCGATGGTCGATACGCCGAATGAAATCGCAACCCAGGTGATGGTGTACTCAAGGCCGGTGGTTGAGCGGTGCGTGCGGTATGCCTACGAATACGCGCGGAAACGGAACAGGAAGAAACTGCTTACGCTGGTTCACAAATCGAACGTGCTCACCTATGCCGGCGACCTGTGGGTGCGCACGCACCGGGAGGTCGGCGACGCCGACTATCCCGACATCAAACAGGATTACAATCATGTTGACGCATGCACGATGTGGATGGTCAAGAGTCCGGAATATTACGACGTCATCGTCACCGAAAACCTTTTCGGCGACATCATCACCGATCTCGGTGCGATGATTCAGGGCGGCATGGGAATCGCCGCGGGGGGCAACATCAATCCCGCGGGCGTGTCGATGTTCGAGCCCATCGGCGGCAGCGCGCCCAAATACACCGGTAAAAACCTCATTAACCCGCTGGCGGCGATCTGTGCGGGCGGCATGCTGCTCGAAACGCTCGGAGAGAATGCGGCGGCGAACGCCGTGGATGCGGCGGTTCACGACGTGCTCGCATCCGGAAAGATTACAAGCCTGTCGGCGGGACGGATGGGCATGGGGACAACGGAAATAGGCGATCTGGTGGCGTCGCTGGTTGCGTAGGCATCAAAACGCGCGTGCGCCGGAGGGCGCACGCGTGAACAACCACTTTCCATCAACGCTGTAATTGATGAAGGGCGAGGCGGTACGGAATGAAAAAGCATGCTCCTTCGGTAAAAGTATACGATACGACGCTGCGTGACGGGAATCAGGCGCTCGGCGTCAGCCTGTCGCTTCGCGACAAGCTGCGCATCACCGAGAAGCTTGACGAACTCGGAGTGCACTACATTGAGGGCGGGTGGCCGAATCCCACCAATTCGGTCGACCTCGACTACTATCGTGAAGTTCGATCCATGCGTCTGCAGTCAAAAATCGCCGCTTTCGGAAGCACGCGCCGGCCGGGGTGCACGGCAGCGGACGACCGGTTCCTGCCGCAACTCCTCGCCACCGGCGCGCCGCTGGCGACGATCTTCGGTAAAAGCTGGACACTGCACGTCCGGAAGGTCATCCGGACCTCGCTCGCCGAAAACCTCGACATGGTCGCCGAGTCGGTGGCCTTTCTCGGAAAGTATTTCGACGAGGTAATTTACGATGCGGAGCATTTTTTCGACGGGTATCGCAACGGTCCCGAATATGCGATGAAGACGCTCTGCGCGGCGGAGCAGGGCGGAGCCGATTGTATTGTACTGTGCGACACCAACGGCGGCATGCTCCCCGACGAATTTTTAGCCATGTTCGGCAAAGTAAAGGAGCGTATCCGCGTACCGCTCGGCGTCCACCTGCACAACGATTCGGGGTGCGCCGATGCGAACGCATGCCTCGCGGCATCGGCGGGAGCGGCGCAGATCCAGGGAACCATCAACGGCATGGGCGAGCGGTGCGGCAATGCCAACCTCTGCACGATTATTCCGAATCTGCAGCTGAAACGGGGATTCCGGATCGTGAGCGATCATCAGTTGTCGCTGCTAACCCCGGTTTCGGTGTTCATTACCGAAATAGCGAATATCACGCCGAATTACCGGATTCCCTACGTCGGTGAAGCGGCATTTTCGCACAAGGGGGGGGCGCACGCCGACGGCGTCCGTAAAGTGAGGCATTCATTCGAGCACGTCCCGCCGGAAACGGTGGGGAACCGAAGAAACTTCGTCGTTTCCGATCAGGCCGGCTCGGGAACGATACTCGAAAAACTTTCTGCCATGCAGCCCGGGCTTGATAAAAATAGCCCTCTTGTCAAGAAGCTGCTGCACACCATAAAAGGTCTCGAAGCGGAAGGGTACCAGTTCGAAGCCGCCGACGGTTCGTTCGAACTTATCGCGCGTGAAGTACTGGGCCTGTTCAAGGAGCCCTTCGCGGTGAAGGGATTCAGGGTGATCGAGGAGAAACGGGAAAACGGCAGCGTTTTTTCGGAAGCGACCATCAAAGTACAGGAGAACGAGGTGTTCGAGCATACCGCCGCCGAAGGCGACGGGCCGGTCAATGCGCTTGATAACGCGCTGCGCAAAGCGCTGGTGAAGCTCTATCCGTCGCTCGGCAGCGTCAAGCTGGAGGATTTCAAGGTGCGGGTACTTGACGGTAGAGAAGGAACCGAGGCCAAGGTGCGCGTGCTCATCGAATCGTCGGACGGAGAGAGCAGGTGGGGGACGGTCGGGGTGTCGGCGAATATCATTGAGGCGTCGTGGATGGCGCTTATCGACAGCCTGAAGTACAAGCTTATGAAAGAGAAGGCGGCGAAGGCGGGCAAGGCACGCAGAGCGGTTCGCTGATAACGAAAAAAACGCGTTCCCGAGTGAACGCAACATACATACTAACCGGGAAGATACCTATGAAGCAGCACATCAACTGGCGTGAACTTGGGTTTACGTATATGCAGACGGACAGCCTCGTCGTCGCGGAATACCACGACGGTGCATGGGGGAAACCGCAGCTTCGCACCGATACGATGATGCCGCTTCACATCGGCGCATCGTGCCTCCATTACGGACAGGCAGCTTTCGAAGGACTCAAAGCGTTCACCCGCCGCGACAATTCGATCGGGATATTCCGTCCGGTAGAAAACGCCCGTCGCATGGCCGTTACCGCACGTCGCCTTGTGATGCAGGCGCCCCCGGAAGCGCTGTTTCTGGAGGCGATCCGGCTGCTGATCGTGAACAACCTCGACTGGGTGCCCCCCTACGGCACCGGCGCGAGCCTCTACGTCCGTCCGCTTCTGATCGGGACGACGGCGCGGGTGGGCGTCATGCCCGCCGCCGATTACGTTTTCGCGGTGCTCTGCATGCCGGTGGGGCCCTATTACAAAAACGGATTCTATCCGGTCAAGGCATACGTACAGGAAAAATACGACCGAGCGGCGCCGCTCGGTGTCGGCAATGTCAAGGCTTCGGGAAACTATGCCGCCGGCATGATGGGCGACCTTGAAGGCAAGGAAAAAGGATTTCCGATCTGCCTTTACCTCGATTCGGCGACGCACACCTGCATCGACGAATTCGGAACCTCCAATTTTATCGGTATTACAACGGACAACCGGTACGTCACCCCCGATTCGACGTCGGTGCTGCCCTCGATTACCAACACCAGCCTGCAGCGCATCGCCGCAGACTTCGGCATGAAGGTGGAGCGGCGGCGCATAACGCTCAAGGAACTTCCGGAATTCAGTGAAATCGGCGCATGCGGAACGGCGGCGGTCATTACACCGATTCATTCGATAACCTGCAGAGGGGCGATCCATACCTTCGGCAAGGAAAATGAGGCGGGTGCCACCCTGACGAAACTGTTCAGGCAGATACAGGGGATCCAGTATGGAGAGATCGACGACCGGCACGGATGGATGATGGGGGTGTGAAAAGGGGAAGGAGTCGGGAGCAAGAGGAAAAAAGGAAGAGCCGGACTGCGGGTCCTCCGAATGGGCGGTTGTAAAATGAGAAATTTGTCAATTCTTTGTCTTTGACCTCACCCCCTACCCCCTCTCCTATCAGAGAGGGGGTAATGATGTTTCCATTTCCCCCTCGCCGTGCGGAGAGGGGGTGCAGGGGGTGAGGTTATTGGCGTAAAAAGGCGGAATTTCCAATTATCACCTTCTCCTCACGGACATGCGGGTATCTTTCAAGGTTAAAACCGACCCTTTTTCAACGAACGAGAAATCAATGACACTGCAGCAGGAAGCGCTCATCTATCACGAAACAGGCCGTGCGGGAAAGATCGAAGTGATTCCGACCAAGCCGTGCCGCACGCAAAAAGATCTCTCCCTCGCTTACACTCCCGGCGTGGCGGAACCGTGCCGTCATATCCTCAAGAATCCCGACGACGTTTACCGATACACTGCACGCGGCAACCTCGTGGCGGTCATAACGAACGGCACTGCGGTGCTCGGCCTCGGCGATATCGGCCCGCTTGCCGGAAAACCGGTCATGGAGGGGAAGGGGGTACTGTTCAAACGCTTCGCCGATATCGATGTCTTCGACCTTGAAATCGCATGCAACAGTCCGGAGAAACTGGTTGACATTGTCGCCAGCCTCGAGCCGGCCTTCGGCGGCATCAATCTCGAAGACATCAAAGCGCCGGAGTGCTTTTATATCGAGGAGGCGCTGAAGCGCCGGATGTCGATTCCGGTCTTTCATGACGACCAGCACGGCACGGCAATCATCTCCGGAGCCGCGCTGCTGAATGCCGCGGAGCTTCAGGGAAAAAGCCTCTCCGATCTGAAGGCGGTCTTTTCGGGAGCCGGCGCTGCGGCAATCTCCTGCGCACTTCATTATATCAATCTGGGCGTCCGCCGGGAAAACCTCATGCTTGTCGACAGCAAGGGCGTTATCTATCAAGGCCGCGGCGAAGGAATGAGCGCGCAGAAGGAGGCCCTCGCGATAAAAACGAACCGGCGCACCTTGGCGGATGCCATGGAGGGGGCGGATCTTTTCGCCGGACTGAGCGTCGGCGGACTGGTTCGCGCGTCGATGGTTCGCAGCATGGCCGACCGGCCGATCATTTTCGCCATGGCGAACCCCGATCCGGAAATCGGCTACCATGAAGCCCGCGCATTGCGGGCCGACCTCGTCATGGCGACCGGCCGTTCCGACTTCCCCAATCAGGTCAACAACGTTCTCGGTTTTCCCTTCATTTTCCGGGGAGCGCTGGATGTACGGGCGTCAACCGTCAACGAGGCGATGAAGGTCGCCGCCACCCGCGCACTGGCCGGCCTTGCGAAGAACGGGGATGTCCCGCAGTCCATTCTTACGGCCTACCGCCTAAAGTCCCTCTCTTTCGGTCCCGACTATATCATCCCCAAACCGCTCGATCCGCGCGTGCTCGTGGAGGAGAGCGTCGCCGTGGCGAAGGCAGCAATGGAGAGCGGCGTTGCGCGCATGCCGGTTGCGCTTAATGACTATCGTAAACGGCTGGAACGGCTTTCGATGAAACTTCTTGACCGGGCGAACAGCGGGTGAGCGATGAAAACAGTCGCTTTCAACCGGATCGTCGACGCGGTGCGTGACCTTTGCGTACGCGCGGCGTGCGACCTTCCGGCGGATGTCCTTGACGGATTGAACAACGCGTTTGCCGCCGAGCGGTCGCCCCAGGGCAGAGCGGCGCTTTCGCACTGCATCGACAATGCGGCAATCGCCGCCACGGAGCGGATGCCGATCTGCCAGGATACGGGAACCGCCGTGTTTTTCGTCACCGTCGGATCGGAATGCCGGATATCGGGGGGACTGTTGGGCGATGCGATCAACGAAGGCTGCCGGCAGGGGTATCGCCGCGGGTTCCTCCGTCCATCGATCGTCGGCGATCCGCTTTTCGACCGAAAGAACACGGACGACAACACCCCCGCCGTCATTCACTACGACCTCGTCCACGGCGACTCCCTCACGATTACCCTTCTCTCCAAAGGCGGCGGGAGCGAAAACATGAGCGCCTTGCGGATGCTGAAACCTGCAGACGGTAAGGAGGGTGTCGTGGCGTTCGTCGTCGAAACGGTGGCGAAAGCGGGAGGCAATCCCTGTCCGCCGGTAATCGTCGGCGTGGGAATCGGGGGAACCGCCGACACGGCGTCGCTGCTTGCGAAACGGGCGCTCCTGCGGAACGTGGGATCGCACCATCACGATGCGCGCTTCCGTGAACTGGAGGAGGAGATTCTTCGTCACGTAAATACCACCGGCAACGGGCCGCAGGGCCTCGGCGGCCTCGTCACCGCCCTTGCCGTCCACATCGAAACCTTTCCCTGCCACATCGCCTCGCTGCCGGTCGCCGTGAACCTGAACTGTCACGCGGCGCGGCAGGCGACCGTCGAGCTGTAGATCGCAGAGATGATGCACTCACTGAGAATACCGGTCGATGCTTCTCAAATAGTCTCCCTTGCAAGCGGCGACCAGGTATTGATCACCGGAAGACTGTATACCGCGCGGGATGCGGCGCACCAACGGCTCATCGACCTTATCGACAGCAATAAGCCGCTGCCAGTCGATCTGGCGGGACAATTTCTTTACTATACCGGCCCGACCCCACCCAGACCGGGAATGGCAATCGGGAGTGCCGGACCTACCACCAGCTCGAGGATGGACCGCTATACCCCGAAACTTATCGCCGAAAGCGGGCTCCGTGGAATTATCGGTAAAGGGAACCGGGAGACCGCGGTCATTGAGGCGCTGAAAAGACACGGCTGCGTCTACTTCGCCGCAACCGGCGGTGCGGGAGCGCTGCTTGGAAAGCATATCACTGAGGCCCGTGTCGTCTGTTACGAGGATCTCGGCCCCGAGGCGATCTACGAATTAAACGTCGTTGATTTTCCCGCAGTTGTCGCGATCGATGTGAGAGGGAGAAATATCTATGTTGACGGGCCGGGGGAGTGGGGGGGGAGAAAGCAGGAGAAATGAAGCAAAGAAGGAGTCATTTTCTTTTGCCGCATCGCCCCCTTTCCATGCACACCATCCGAAGAGCAAAAACCCTTGCGGCGCTGAATGCAATACAGCTTCAATCCGTCCAATCCGGTAAAAACGAAATAACCATCGATGAAATCAACAGGGAAATCTGTACGGTCCGTAAAGGACGGTAACATGACGGCCGTTCTCGACACCAATGTTCTCGTTTCCGCGCTCCTTAATCCCTACGGCACTCCTTCTTCGATCCTCAACCTCATCATTAAAGAAAAAATCATTCTTGCGTACGATGTGCGGATACTGTGCGAATATGAGGAAGTTTTACACCGACCGCGTTTTGATTTTTCTCCACCCGCATCGGTAAAATCGGACGGACCAGAGTCGTCTCACCTGAGGAGTTCATGAAGGTTTTCAGGGGAAATGTACGATGAATACGCAGCACGCATAGATCTGCCCTGTTTTTGCAGAGGCTGCTTAGTATGTTGACGACATGGGCGTATCCGAACCCGGCTGTTAAAAAAACAGTTGCTTTTCCCTGAACAACAAGTATATTCCCAACGTAATTGAAAAACCGTTCACTTAACCGATGCGCCTGATCCTGAACCCCGGGAGTGGGGATGTATCGTTGCCGGTTCACCGAAAGTGTAAAAGAAGCATGCGGCTCCCCGAGAGTGGTTATTAATTGTAAACGGGGGGGGCGGGGCGTATCCGCCTGTCGCATCGAGCGCCATAGTTTACCCCGCTTCACCGGAACTATCCGGTTTCTCGTCCTCCCGGAAAAGACATGCCATGACCGCTTGCGGGAGGGGATATTCACTATCATTCTATCGAAAATCTGTTTCATCACTACGTCCCCGGCGATGACGCTGGGGGGAATTAATCAACCATTCTTTCATGGAGGGACCGTATGATTTTTCTCAAATTAAACCGATAAGTCCACTTTTTGGAAATGTTAAAACCACTATTAAATAACCATATTTGTCGGTTACATCAATTTGATCGACTAAAAACCAATTAAAAAAAAAGGAGGTCGTAATGTGTAGTAATAAGGAGTTAAAAGTGATAATGTGTGCTTTCAATGTAATTATGCCGCTCAACATCGGATTCGCACAAAACAACATACCGGTAGAACCGAAGATGGATACAGCGATCGTTCAGGAGAAAAAATCCGACGAGAAGATAAATATTAATCAATCAGAAATTTTACTAATGTTTGATAGAAGCAGGTTAACATTGGAAGAAGAACGGTTCTTGGCGGAAAAGGATGAAATAATGAGTAGTGACATGGAAAAGCAGGAAAAAGAAATAAAAATAGCAACTTTAAAAGAGAAAATGCTTGGTAATAAAAAGCGTTAACAAATCAATTTTGAGGTAAAGGAGTTTAATGATGATTAAATATTTATATACTATTATTTGTGCACTTTTATTAACCATTAAATTATTTGCATGGGATAGATATTCAAACGAAATTGAGGCTACTGTCGATGAATATGTTCCCGCAACGAATATAGTACGCTACTATTTTGATCTCTCTATTACCACAACATGTGATTTTTATACCGATAATATTTCCGAGGGTGGAGATACATATATGCACCTTTGGAATGAATCTCAAAATGTACAAGTTGCAAAAAATGATGATGCATCCGTTCCAAGCGGCTACCCGTGGGCGTCAAGAATAACCATGTCATTACCGGCGGGATCATATATACTGTTTGTCCGATCGTATAATCAATATTCAAAAGGTCGTTGCAATTTGTATAGAAATGGAAGCATAGTAATATCGAATGTACGATTCGGCGGATTTCTCTCGGCTTGTACCTGGGATTATGAAGGTGATAGAAAAAGAACAACGAATCTTTCTTCGGGTGGTGATACTTACTGTTTGCTTCTCGATCAAAATTATAATTTAGTTGGCTATGATGATGATGATGGCGACGGTTTGGCAAGCAGTATTATGTTTCCATATACTGGTTTGTTTTATTTTGTCACCGGTGCATATTCTGAAGCTAAAGAATGCACTTGTGATCTGACATATACATCGGATAGTAATTTGGAATTCATATCCTTATGCGGACCGGAAGTTCGACATGTTGAATCAGGTACGGAATTCACCACTGAGTTCAACTATTCCCATAATCCTGCTTATTCTACCTGTGTAGAGGCAAATGCTTGGCAGTTCCAAGGTCAGAGACTATCCAACACTGACTGGGGAATCGACAACGTTGATCTTTTATGGATACATAGCCATGGCGGTTGGGGAGGCTGTGAAATGAGAAACGGAACATTCCTTGATTTTACTGCCCCCACCAGCGCCGTTGGCAGTGGAGACCGCACAAACAATGAAGTCGGTGATTTGGAATATTTATGTGTTTTAGCTTGCCAAACAGTAAGAGTTGAACATAAGACATCTTTTACTTGGCTTGTAAATCGTGGATGGATGTCCACATCGACAAACAAAGGATTATTTGACGGGTTGCATGTTGTCGTAGGATACCACTCCGACCATCATAACAAGGATCCTCTTTTTAAGGAGCCTTCATGGAATTTTGAAGCAAGAACTTTTGCAAATAAACTTGAAGAGGGTTGGGGTATATGGTGGGCATGGATCCAAACGAATCAGGAGACAGAAGATGAATATTCCGGATGGTTTTCTTCATTCAGCCCTGGGATGGCAAGTGTGATAGGAATATGGCCACAATATAATGAAAAAATAGCTGATCATCGTTCAGATGATATAGTATTCGGTATGCCGGAATATACTTTTGGCATTGCTTGGTACGGAGATGGAGACGAACCACCCGATTGATAGCTATAATTAATAATTAATAACAAAGGGCATCATGATATTAGAAATTTTTATAAAGGAGCATTAAAATGAAATCATTGTTAACAATCAATTTCGTTTTTATATGTTTTTTTTCGGGAGTTTCTGAAAATATTGAATTCAATCCACCTGCAATGGACGGAATGAACAATATTGAAAAGAATAAGACCGGCATCTGTGATGAAATAGAAAAGAATTTAAAAGAAGGAATCGTAATCAATGATTTTAACTTTTCTTTCTTAGTAAAAAATATAAGAAGTGTATTTGACAGTGTAGTTATTGACGCTAAGGATAACAGAATACTTTTTTCTGCGAAAGAATACAGCAATAATGGAATTGAATCATACAGCCAAGACATTTTTACCGGTTTGGCGTATGATTTTATTGATAACATTCCATCTCCTATTTCCGTTGCGGAAAAAATAAATATATTATATGTTAAACATGCACGATCCATTCATCAAGAAAGGGATGAAGACGGAGAAATAGAAGATGATGTCCATCTTCGTACTCATTTGACTGTAATAAAATTTGGGAGAATGTTGCATAATCTCCCGGTATTTAACAGCTACGCAACCGTTGGTTTTAATGTGGAGAGCATGGATATAAATTTTATCGATCTAAAAAATTGGTTACCGATCAATATTGAGCCTGTTGAAAATTTTAAAGATAAAATAGATAAAAATAAAATTGAGCAGGCAATAAGAAACAAGGTACAAAAACGTTTGGATTCCAATAAGCAATACAAAAAAGTTACTATTGAAGAAGTACAACTCGGTTGGCAAATAATTGATGGTAAAAATGTAACCCCGGCTGTGATATTCCATGGGGAGGTCTTTAAAGAAGAAACAATGGAGAACGGAGAAAAAATATCGTCATTAGAAATATTATAGTTTCAAATTTAAAACAATTACATAATAGGGTTGCATTCGACTGTTAATTGAGTGCGACCCAACATATAAAAAAAGATTCTTAATATTTGCCATTAATAAATAATTATACCATAGAGGATAATTGAAAAGCATAGAGAAAATATCCAAAATGTGTACGTTTTATTAAAACGGGTTAATAGTGGATAGTTTTACCAATGAAAATAAAAATTATATATTTTAAATATTTAATTTTATTGCTACCAATACATTGTACAGAACATATTGCAAGTGATCTTCATCCAATTTTTTGTGGAAGAATTATTGACAATAAAAATAACAGCATTGAAAGTGCAAAAATTGAAGTGGTTACTATTGAGGATGTTGGGCATGAATCAACGAATTCTTTCATTGGAAGAAGTTATTATTCGGATAATAACGGCGAGTTTTGCCTGGACCTTCCTGGGGGTGTGGAATGGAATGAGAATGATGTTTTAGGTTGGAAGAAATTTACAAAATATATTAAAAGTGTAACGATACAAGTTTCGAAAGCCTCATTCAAGGATACCGTTGTGACTTTCCAAAATGCAAATTACGAGGAGTCACGTATATATATTGATATCGTTTTAGAAAATAATATGAAATAGCAATCATAAAGAGAGTTTAACTTAAAACAAGTCTGCAATGCGATAAAGATGACTCACACGTTCAGCGAAAATGAATGCGCTGCCTTTCAATTCCGTCGGCTGATGCTGGGAAACCTCTGCGACCTCGGCGTTCTCTGCGTTAAAGTCACGAATACGTTTTCCAATAGGGCATCGGTTTTATAATTAACCGGACAAGACTGATTGTAGTATTATTTTAGGGCACCTCTAGAAATTCAAATATCAGCGATAGATCTTGACATTAAGTAATTAATTATATACACTACCATCCCATAGGATTTCAGAAAAGTTGACAAGTTGGCCGGCCACGTGACATGTTAAAGTTGCTTAAAACTTAACAAGGAG
>JAFGNB010000310.1 GCA_016927235.1 Chitinispirillaceae bacterium | reverse complement strand
TTCGCAGTCGACCGGCGAGGAGTCGGTACGCGCATCAAGAAGCGGGTTCGCGAAGCGCGCGCCGAACACTCCGTCGATGAGTTTACGGGTAAGCCTTCCGCCGCCGCCGTGGTTGAGAAGAATGACGTTATTGTTCATACGCACCGTACCGATACAAGGCGGCGCAGGCTCCTTCGCTCGAAACCATGCAGGCGCCCACGGGATTGTCGGGAGTGCAGGTCCGCGCGAACAGTCGGCAATCAACCGGCGTCTGCACTCCCTTGAGGATGGAACCGCAGATGCATCCGGCCGCTTCGCGCGGCTCTTCAACGGTCACGGGTATCGCCTCCGCAGCGTCGAAACGCCGGTAGGCTTCGGCAAGCCGCATGCCGCTCCCCGCAATGACGCCAAGACCGCGCCACCAGTCGTTACATGGGGAAAATACGTCCGCGATCAGCGCCTGCGCACGCCGGTTGCCTTCAGGGTGAACGGCGCGGGTGTACTGGATTTCGACCGCGGCCTTCCCCGACTCGACCTGCCGCACGATCATGAGTATTGACTGTAAAACATCGACGGGTTCGAACCCCGAAACGACGCAGGGTTTGCGATAAACCGCAGCGATGGGAGCATAGATCCCGCTCCCGGTGATCACGCTCACATGCCCCGGACAGAGGTAAGCGTCGATTGCGACCCCTTCGTCAATAAGCGCCGCCATTGCGGGCGGCATGATTTTATGCGAACAGAGGGTGAAGAAATTGGAGACGCCCGCCTTTATCGCTTCACGAACCGCAATCGCCGTACCGGGAATGGTGGTTTCGAAACCGATGCCGAGAAAGACGATGCGTTTGCCGGGGGAGGCTGCGGCCAGCGCCACCGCTTCGAGCGCCGACCAGACGATCCTTATGGACGCGCCGGAAGCCGTCTCCTTTTCGAGCGAAGAGGTGGAGCCGGGAACACGGATAAGATCGCCGTAAGTGGCGATGACGACATCCGGCAGCCGGGAGAGCGCGACGGCGTGGTCGACAAACCGGACATCCGACACGCAGACCGGGCACCCGGGTCCCGATACCATACGGATTGTTGACGGCAGCATCGCCGGTATCCCGTAGCGGTACAGCGCCGTGGTATGGCCGCCGCACACCTCCATGATGACCGCAGCCGTTTTCGATTCCGCACGGATCTGATGTGCCAGAGCCGTGCAGTAATGGCTGCTTGCAAAACCTGCGGCAATGTTCATGACGGTCCCTGCTGCACCCGTGCGAGTTCGTCGAAGAGTTCGAGCGTCTTCTGCACCTCGTCCATGTCGAGTTTTTCGAGGATAAATCCCGCATGGACCAGCACGTAGTCTCCCACCGATAGGTTATTGACGATATGGGTGCCCGCCTCGACGACCACCTCACCGAAATCGACACCGGCCATGGTATCCTTGATCCAGACCACTTTACCGGGAATGCCGAGACACATCAGCCACTCCTTAACCGGGGGTTGTCGATGCACTGTAATGATGCGCGGCAACCGCGAGCTGCCCAAGTGCGATACCGCCGTCGTTGCAGGGAACCAGGTGATGGGTATATACGGTAATTTTTTTTTCCTGAAGCCGCTGCACTGCAGCCTCAAAAATATATCGGTTCTGGAAACAGCCGCCAGACAGAACGACGCCGTCGATGCCGCCGGCCTCGCGCAGCCATGAACAGGTGTCGGTTATGACAGAAATGATTGTTGCATGAAACCGGGTGGCGATTTCATCGACGCCGATGTTGTTTCGGCGGTCGTCACCTATCCGCGCCACGGTTTCCCGCAGGTCGATCAGACCGTCACTGCAGCTCCATGGATAGGGCGTGACCCTCAGCGGATCGCCGCAGACGGCTTCAAGCCGCATCGCCGCCTCGGCCTCGAAGGTACTCTCATTGCACAGTCCGCACAATGAGGCGACCGCATCGAAGAGCCTGCCGGCACTCGACGTCCGGGGACAGTTGATCCCTTTTCGCAGCGCTTCGGCGATGTTCGCCAGCCGATTGTCGGGAATCCCGCAAACAAGGTCGTTACAGACGGCAAAGCACTCTTCACCGAAGCAGTCATAAAGATAGGAGGCGGCCATCCGCCACGGTTCAACGGCTGCACGATCACCTCCCGGCATGCCGACATAGCGCAGGTGGGCTGCCCGTTCGAAGCCGTGCATATCGGTAATCAGAAACTCGCTTCCCCATAGTGCGTCGTCGGTTCCCAATCCGGTGCCGTCAAGCACCACGCCGATCACTTTCCGGTTGATCCCGTGCTCCGCGCAGCACGAGGCGACATGCGCGTGATGGTGCTGCACGGCAAGGAGCGGGAGCCCAGTTTCCCGGGCAAACAGCGTCGAAAGGTAGTCGGGATGCAGGTCGTGCGCGACGATCCGGGGCGTTACGCGCAGCAGCGTGCAGAGACGCCCGTACGCCTCCTCGAAAAACTCCAGGGTTTCGCTGTTTTTCAGGTCGCCGATATGCTGGCTGAGAATCGCTTTGGAACCTTTCCCGAGTGCAAAGCACGTTTTCAGTTCCGCTCCGGTCGCGGCGACACCTTCAACCCTCCACGGAAGATTGACCGGCGCCGGGGCGAATCCCCTGCTTCGCCGCAGCAGCTGCACCCTTCGGCCGTACACCGCGCATACCGAATCGTCGACGCGGTTATGGATGGCGCGGTTATAGGTGACGAGCGCCTCGGCGACCGGCGCGAAAACGATTGCGGCGACGCCGTTGTCGATGACGATCGGCTCCTCGGAGATATTGCCGCTTGTCATAATGAGCGCCGGAAGGTTCAGGCGCCCGAACAGCAGATAATGGAACGGCATCGAGGGAAGCATTGCACCGACGGTTGTCAGTCGATTGCTCACTTCCGGAGGGAAGGCGTTCCGGCCGCGCAGGAGAACGATCGGCCGCACGGAGGATTGCAGCAGCAACGCCTCGGCGTCATTGACCCATGCGTAGCACCGCACCGTTTCGAGGTCCCTGAACATCAGCGCGAAGGGTTTTCCGTCGCGCCGTTTTCCGCTGCGCAATCGCCGCACCGCTCCGGCATCGAACGGATTGCAGGCGAGGTGAAAGCCGCCCGTCGCCTTTATAGCGACGATCGCTCCTTCCTCGAGAAGCTTCGCGCTCCGTTCCACAACGTCGCGTATCGCGGTGAACGCCCTTCCCCGATGATCGAGCCGGTACGTCGGGCCGCAGGCGTTACAGGCGATCGGCTGTGCGTGAAACCTGCGGTCCTCCGGATCACTATACTCGCGGCTGCAGATGGCGCAGAGTGCGAACGGCGCCATGGTCGTGTTCACCCGGTCATAGGGGACGCTCCTGATGATCGAGAACCGGGGACCGCACAAGGTGCAGTTGATCAGGGGATAATTGATGCGGTGCGGCTGTTCGCGCAGGTCGGAGAGGCACTGTTCGCACACCGCGATGTCGGGGCTGATGTCGGTGACGCCGTCCGACGAATCCTCGCTCTCCCTGATGGCAAAGCCGGGATATGGTGCATCATCTTCGATTGTCCGGCAGCTCAGCGAATCGATGCGGGCAGGCGCCGGAGAAGCATCGATCGCGCTTCGGAACCGCTTCAGTGCCTCGTCGTCCCCCTGCGCGAC
>JAFGNB010000309.1 GCA_016927235.1 Chitinispirillaceae bacterium | reverse complement strand
TTCGCGGTATACGTCAACCCCCTGCTCCGTCATTCGCCGCAGCCGGCAGAGAAGATCGATGCGGCCCGCTTCCGCGAAATCATGCATCACCGAAAAGAAACGATACCGGTCTTCCCCGCCTCCCCGCATGCGCGCACATCGTGCAAACGCCGCGGAGAGAGCCGGATTCTTCCCCAGATTGAGATTGTGACCGATTATTGCCGCCGGGAAGCGCAGCGGCAACGAAACGAGAAGTCGCCTCAACCGGCCGGCCAGCTGTTCGACGCTGCGCTGATAGGATCCCCGCGTGCGAAACGCGTGATAATCGGCAGCCGGAAAATCGATCCCCTTACTGCTTGGATAGCGCCAGTCCCCGCTCCTGCGGCAGACCCAGAAATTCGGCGCGCCTCGTCCAGCGATCCTTGCGAACGCCTCCGAGTACTCATCCATGACCCTCCGCACGCCGCCGGGACGGTCGTGATAATGGATCTGCACCAGGGATGCGGGGAAGTTTCGCTTCACCGGCCGCCCTGTGAGCGCGGATGAAACGTACGGTGCACCTCCTTGAGGTACTCCCGGTCGACATGCGTATAAATCTCGGTCGTTACGATATTGGCGTGTCCGAGCATCTCCTGGACGGTGCGCAGATCCGCCCCGCCCTCGAGCAGATGGGTGGCAAAGGAGTGCCTGAAGGTATGGGGGGAGACCGTTTTTTTTACGCCCGCCCTCTTAACATGCCCCTGAACGATCTTCCATATGCCCATCCGCGAAATGGCCCTGCCGCGGTAACTGAGAAATACCGTGCTGTCGGTAAAGGGCCTCGCCAGACCGGGCCGGTCGGTTTTATAATATTCGTCGATCCAGTGCAGCGCCACTTTTCCGATGGGAACCAGCCGCTCCTTGGAACCCTTGCCGAAGACACGGACGATTTCATCGTCGAAGATGATCTGTTCATAGGTAAACGAGGCGAGTTCCGACACCCGCATGCCCGTCGCATAAAGGGTTTCGAGCATCGCCCGGTCGCGAACGCCGCCGCGCCGGTTCAGATCGATCGAGTCGAGGATCGTTTCGACCTCCCCCACCGTCAGCACCGACGGAAGGTACCGGCTGTTGCGCGGGCTTTCGAGCAGCTCGGTCGGGTCCTTGGCGATCTCCCCTTCGGCGGCGACAAAGGCGAAATAGCTGCGCATCGACGCCAGGGTCCGCTGGATGGAGGCGGGGGCGAACCCGATGTCGAAAAGCACCCGGATATAGCGCGAAAGAAGACCGGGCCGAACGTCGGCGAGCTTTTTTATGCGGTGCTGGGTAAGGAAGGAAAAAAGCCGCTGCAGATCGTAGCGGTAGGAAACAACCGTGTTCTCGCTGAGGGTCTTTTCGAGGCGAAGGTAGGAAAGAAAGGTATCGAAGTAAGGGAGCTCGTTCATGAGAGGATCACCCCTTAAAATTCCATCTCAAGCATGAAACGCCGGCATATTCGAGGCACCGGGGGCGTAAGAAATATACTTCCTGTGGATAAACGCCGTTCCGGTTTTTATCTCCCGGCACCCTGTGTGCGGCGGGCGGCGTTTCTTCATGCATACAACGATCAAAACGGCAAAGAGTTATTTTCCCACTAATTCGCTATATTAAGGGTGATCGTGTCAGTAAGGAAAAGGTCACCGGACATCCCTCAGACGGAGTAACCATGCAACGGTTCATCAGCGTGTTTTTTCTTTCCGGCATTTTCCTTCCGGCCTATTCCGCCCTTTCGATTCAAGAAATCCGCACTGCATCAAACAACATCGTCGTCGTCGTGCTCAAGAGCGACATCGTCAATCTGAACGAAGTGAATACCGCCGCCTCCTCATGGAGCATCAACGATCAGGCGCCGCTCTCCATCAACCGTTATGCCATGGTGGCAGATGCCTGCGATCATCATGTCTACCTTACGACCGCCGAACTGGAGGAGGGCACATCGTATACACTTAAAACACCCTATGGCGATACAACCGTGCAATTCAGCGACCGTACCGTTTTCTGTGAATCCATAAAGACCAACCAGGCGGCTTACAGCGCGCTCTGTAAAACCAATTTCGCGAATTTTGCGATCTGGCTCGGGGACGGCGGCCGGAAAAAAATCGAAGGGACGCTGCCGGGTTATGAGGTTTTCGAACAGTTCACCGGCGAGGTTGTTGCCGACGGCAGCCTGCAAGAGATCGGCGAGGACAACTCTTCAGGCGATTTCGTCTACCGTATCGACCTCTCGGAGGTCCCTGAGGGCGGCCCCTATAAAATCGTTGTCAGGGGATACGGATGTTCCCATCCGTTCGGGATCGGCGGCGCTTTTTCACGGCGTCTGGCATACACCATATTTCGCGGGCAGTATTACCAGCGATGCGGATGCCCCATACAGGCGCCGTACGGTCTTGATATCCGCGAAAAACCGTGTCATACGACGGTGTATAAGGTCAATGGGGAGATCGGGGAAGCCAACATCACGGTAAGCGGCAGCGAGCCCTCGTTCGCCTGCTACGGCGGCTATCACGATGCCGGCGACGCTGACCGCCGCGCCTATCATATGTCCAACCCGGCGATTAACCTTATGGTGTACGAGGCGTTCCCCGATCTCTTTTTCGACGGGCAATACAACATTCCCGACAAATTCGACGAAAATTACAACATCATCGGCAAGGGAAACGGAATCCCCGACATCATCGATGAGGCGGTGTGGGGTACCCTTGTCTGGGAGTACCTCCAGAATGACGACGGCAGCATCCAATTCGGTACCGAAACCAAGGGGTACCCTGAACCGTTCGCCGCTCCGCTCGACCAGGATGAGAAGAAATACGGCACGGTAAGGACCGACGACCGCGCCGCCGCCATCGGCGCGGGACTTTTCATGCACCTTGCGCGGATTATCAGGCCCTACGATACTACCCGCTCCGACGAACTGGCCGCACGGGCGCAGAAATCCTACTCCTTCATCGGCAGCAGGATCAAACGGCCTGAAGACCTTTACTACAACATTCAGAAATACCTTTTCGACGGCGATGAGGCTGCACACGAAAAGGTGAAATCGCTTAAAAATGCCGTCGATAATTTTAAGGACAACATCTTCTACCGCTGCTACGGCTATTCGCTTAACAACGACAGATTCGACAATCCCGGTTATTTTCTCTCGTACCTTGTCGAAAAAAACCGGCCGACCGATGCTGCGGTGTGCGATTACTTTAAAGCCTCACTCAAAGCCGCCGCCGACGGCAACATGGAGGAGCTGAACAAGCACGCCTATCCAATCGGCAACAACCCGACCGGAACCGCATGGGGCCATAACGTCATGCAGCCGATCTATGCCTGCGCGCCGCTTTTACACTGGCGGTTTTCCGGTGAGCAGAAGTACCTCGACGCCGCCTGCAATCTGATGAATTACCAGTTGGGGCTCAATCCGCTCGGCATCTGTTTCGTTACCGGCCTGGGTTTTCATCGGGTCCACAATCCGCACGACCGAGAGAGCGCTTATACCGTAAGTAAAGGCTGGGGGGTAAAGCCCGGCATCACCGTCTTCGGCCCCGGGGTCATTTCCGGTTTCCACAGTTCCGGAGAAGGACCCGCGACATTTCCGGACATCGGCTCCCTTCCGGTCGAACGCAAGTTCGGCGACGATATGTCCTCCATCTCCACCGCCGAGTTCACTATTTTCGAAACCATGTCCCACTATGCGCTTTATACGGTGCTCTCAAACGGCGGAACCTGGAACGAAACGGAGGATCCGTACACCGGACAGCAGCTCACCGTCGACGGGGCCCTCCCTCCCTTCGGGGGATCTCCTGTCGTCACGCTGCGGCTCAAGGGCGGGGTTTTGAAAATAACCTGCGCCTCCTGCATTTCCGGGCGGCTTGACGGGGGACTCTTTCTGCTGAACGGGAAGCGGCTGCTGGGATTTATTGCCGCAATGCCGGGCGGCAGACGGAACGCCGTTTCCGTGACAATCGACAGTGTTTCGCTGCGGCGCATCGCAGGCGCCGCGCTGATCTGCATGCTCGCGACGGAGGATGGAACAACGTTCGCCCGCCGCGTCGTGCCGGGTATCTGAGGGCGCGGGAAGCGGCGCGCCCGCTTCAATTGATCGCCGCAATCACCGTCCACTGCGTCCGGGACAAATTCATATATTTTAAAATACGCGGCCGGACATCGGATCACGGATGAGCGGATTTTTCATCCGCGACTCGATGACACGGCTCCTGAGCGTGGCGATTGCCGTTTTGGAGACATCGGTGAAACGCCCGCTATTAAACACGAACCGCCTCACCGTCTTCCCGCCTCATAACGAATCTGCATATTCACCTACTCCCGACGTTCTTAACGTTCGCTACTGCCCATTCCCCGATGTCGTTAAAACCGATTTTCTTATACATACTTGCCGCAAGAGGGTTGTTATAAAAAAGACATATTGTTTTATTCTCATCAAGCAGTTTCCTGCAGAGCGTAAGAATGCATGCCGATGCGAAGCCGCAATTTCTATACTTTTTCATGGTGCCCACACCGATGATCATTGCAGAAACACTGTTTTCGGCAGCGGAGGACGCACTCGATACAACAACTCCGTTATCTCTCACCATGGCGGTTCTGCCCGTTTTGCTTTTCTGATTGCACGCAAGAGCCTCAGTGGAGTCGCCGAATCGGGAAAATTCATCAATCGCTTTCTGCAACTGCAGTACCTCATGAAAAGTATCATCAGTCGCCCATTCAACATCCATTGGCGTTGCGGGGCCCGGATTAAACGACTCACGCATAAGCTCCGCCAACGTCTGTTTCTCAATGGAAGCACCCGGTATTCCAAGCATTGCCGAGAGACGGGTTACCATCGTCTGCTTTCCGGACAACATCCAGATTCCGGTTTTCTTCGAAAGCAACTGAACGGTGTTCTCCAGATCCACCTGATCATCTGGCGCATAAATCACGTAATTCGTGTAATACCGCAGGAGGAGAACATGCATATGTCCCCGCTCATCGACGTCCGCCCAAACATCCTGAAAATCGGCCCGGAAACCGAAGTTCTCAATATCTCCAACGGCGAAAACAGTATAGGAAGGCTCAGCGGCTAAAAAGGAAACCGCTCTCTCACGGTCTTCCTCACGAAGTTTTTTCATGATGCGATTTGACATGATTTCTTTCCAGTCACATTCGCCTGCGGACACTTGTAAAATTCATTTTCTGTCGGGTTGACTTCCGACCTCGTCCTTGTGCTTTGTTGGTATATCGGCAACCTCACCCCCCGACCCCCTCTCCTATCGGCGAGGGGGAATTGTCAACCACCACTTCAGCACGGAGGATCGACGGAAAAACCAAGGCCCACCGAGGAAGCCTCCTGGTAGTATTGTATGCCCGCTGCGTAGCCCAGATTGATAGGATAATCGATCCCCGCCCCGCGGACAGTACCGAGCGGCAATTGAAACATCATCCGGCCCGTCGCCGGGTCGACCGTCGAACCCGGGTCGAGGGCGGGCTGGGAGAGAATTGCTACGGAAAGGAGGAAAAGAAGGAGAATTGGGGTTGTCAACCGGTTGCGTTTTAGCATTTGTGACATGGGTAGTGTTTTCCTGTTTATAAGTGTTGCTTCTAATTTGTTATTCGTAAAAACTGGCCCGTTTGAGTCCTATGTAATATTTAACGTCATCATAAGAAAATTTACAGTCCATTCGCAGAATATTGATCCGAAGTTCAAACCTGCGATAAGAAATAATCATCGTAGTATATTTGCTCGATGCATGTATAAATATAGCTTAACGTCGTTATAGGGAAAATTGCACCCTATACGGATGATATTAACTCTCAAATTAAGGCCCGTTTTTATCGGAATCTTGTCCCTGAAAGTATTGTACCTAAAAACCAGGTTCCTTCCATTTAAAACACAAAAGTTTTTCTGCATGTTTGTATATATGATACTGTCACCCTGCAGAATGGTTGCCTGTACTACCAAAGTATCATTATCGTAAAATATGGTTTTAGCAAACCTGCTTGTATCACTATACAATTCAGATTTCGCAATTTCAGAATAAAATCTTGCTTCAAGTTCATAATAGCCATTTGCAGGCAAGGTGAAATGATATGTATAAGTAGTATCTGTTTGGTAAGAAATTATAGAATCATCAACAAACAACTCTATCTTTTGTTTATTGACAGTACGGTATGTGCGCGGAATACAATTTGTAATCGTTATAATAATTGCAATTATTCCAACACAATATCCTGCTTTTAGCATACTGGGTCCTTTTTCTTGTAGAATTAACATCCGACCAATCTCAATCTATTTTACTTATAAAACACTCACTTTTTCCTTACTTCATACCATATATGCAAAAAGGTTTGTACCGGCCCGCTCGATGGATCGAAATAATCTTTATGGGCTTCTATAGCTCCGGTTTTTGAAACAGTCGTCAAATGATAACCACCCGGCAATCTCATTTGCCATCCTTCATGCAACCCAATCAGGCTAGCAAATAAACCCCAGAATGTATTTGGAACATAATAGGGTATTTTCGGCGCAACTTCTGCCAAGCTTTGACCTACTTCTATTGTTTTACCCCACGGTGCATTTTTATCGGTTTTTGTATCTTTTAATTTCCCCTTCAACCAATCATAAAACTCCTTATCAATCCCGATTTCTCTCTGCTGGTAGGTTCCGCTCACGCCGATATCGAACCCGTCGTCTCCCCAGCTGAACGTCGCTGCGATTTTGTAATTTGAATTTTCAACCAGGTAGTTATCGAGCGATAATGAATAATTTATATTTCCGGTGTTCGTGTTATATGACATCGATGCAGTCATGTAATTTATACTTATATCGATATCCCCAAACTCATTGCGATTGTAACTGTACGTTGTCGATGCACCGGCCCCTATGATTCGATCGACATCAAACCCTACCGACCCCGTCTGGTACATCTTGCCGCTTTCACTTAACATCGTTCCGCTTTGCAATGTCAAACCGAATATTCCCTCGGGTCCGAATCTCGGTCCGAGTTCAGCATACGGCCCCATCGCAAATTCGCCATTCCAACTCATTCTTCCGCCGAGTTCCCACCATCCGCAGTTAAACCCGATACTCAAACCGTTTTTATTGATCGAGAAGGTAGGTATGCAATTCCCGTCCGGATCCACAAACCCCACCGGATTTCCACCGCAGTAACTGTACGAGTAAACAAACTGGCTTGCATCATCCGTGCTTTGCCACACCCCGATTTCC
>JAFGNB010000308.1 GCA_016927235.1 Chitinispirillaceae bacterium | reverse complement strand
TCCAGATGTACGGCGTGCTCTGGTCGATCACGGTAAGCGCGCTCAAGGCGGCGCCGTTTCGTATGCCCGCCGCGACCATCGACGCCCGGCTCCGGCGCAAAGGTGTCCACGGCCTCAAGATCTATTGCGGAGCCACACACCATTCGATGCAGGTCACCTTTCCATTTATTCACGAATTGCTCTTAAAACCGGCCCGCATTATTACCGATGCGCGCCCGGACTTCCCCGACGGTTTTCTTGTTTCCAAACAATTGAGAAAGCGAGTCAGACGCTGATGGATTTTTCACGGGTTCAATCACTGGTCGAAACCCACGGCACACCGACGCTTTTCCTCTCGGAGAATAGGCTTTGCGAAAGCTATCGCCGCCTTAAAACAGCACTACCCGGCGTCGCACTCTACTATGCCGTCAAGTCGAATGCCGCGATCGAATTCGTTTCTATTTTAAAAAAGGAAGGCGCACATTTCGACGTCTGTTCTAACGGTGAAATCGACATCATCCGGCAGGCCGGGATCTCCCCCGACATCTGCCTCAATACCCACCCCATCCACCGGGACAGCGACATTCGCTACGCCATCGATTTCGGTATCAAACTGTTCGTGATCGATAACGAGAACGAGATACCGAAATTCCTCCCGTATCTCGACAAGGCCGAAATTCTGATACGCCTGAGCATCCAGAACCCGAACTGCCTCGTGAACCTTTCGCACAAATTCGGCGTTGCGCCGGAACTCGCGTTTGACCTGATGCGAAAAACGGCGGACGCCGGCCTGCTCGTCAAGGGGATCTGTTTTCATTGCGGATCACAGAACCAGAACGCTCTCAAGTACCTCGAGGCGCTCGAATACTGCCGGGACATCTGCCGCAAGGCGGCGTTACGGCACATCCCCATCGACATTATCGACATCGGCGGCGGGTTCCCCATCGACTACCTGACGCCCGTCCAGCCCATCGAGGAGTTCTGCGCGCCGATCAACGATTATCTCGATCGCTATTTCTCGCGCTACCGTATTATCGCCGAGCCGGGCCGCGTCCTCTCGGGGCCCGCCATGACGCTCGCCACCCGCGTCATCGGGAAAAGCCTGCGGAGCGGCGTCTGGTGGTACTATCTTGACGAAGGCGTCTACGGATCGTTCTCGGGAAAAATATATGACCATGCCGACTATCCCATGTTCCTTTCCCGCCCGGGTCAGCGGTACGATTCGGTGCTCGCCGGACCGACCTGCGATTCCATCGACGTTCCTTACGAGCATGTCGCGCTCCCACAGCTTGACATCGGCGACCTTTTGGTGTTCGAATCGATGGGGGCCTACACGTCGGCGAGCGCGTCCACCTTTAATGGATTCACAAAAGCGAAAATTATCGTCGTAGAATAGAGAGGTACGCTTATGAGCACTATCGGAACACCATCGCAGGGCGTCGGCACATCGCTCTGGATCAACAATCTCGTCCACGGCCTTGCCGGGACCACGATCAGGGTGAAACATGCCGTGTACTGCGCGTCCAGCCCGTTCCAGAAAATCGAGGTGTACGACACCTACCGTTACGGCATGGTCCTTTCCCTGGCCGGATCGATCGTCCTTACCGAGCACGACAGCGACATTTATCACGAAATGATGGTTCATCCCGCCATGCTCTGCCATGCATCCCCCCGCAGGATCTGCATCATCGGCGGCGGTGATGGCGGCTGTCTAAAGGAGACGCTCAAGCACTCCTGCGTTTCCTCGGTCGTTGTCGTTGACATCGACGCCATGGTCAAGGAGACCATCGAGCGGCACTTTCCCGCTCTCGCCGCCGGATTCAAGGACGACCGGGTAACCGTGGTCATCGACGACGGTTATTCGTTCCTCAAAACTACCGACACCCCTTTTGACGTCATCATCGTCGACTCCTACGATCCGGGCGGACCGGTCCAGTCGCTCGAAACCGCGGATTTTCTCCATCTGGTGGCGGAACGCCTTGCCGGTGGCGGCCTGGCCGTCATTCAGACCGATTCTCCCCTGGTACGCCCGGACTTTCTGCGGCAGACCATGACGCACCTCTCCCCGCTCTTCGCCCAGGTCAAGCCGTATCTCTGCTCGCTGAGCTCGTTTCCCGAAGGCGTCTGCAGCTTTGTCCTCTGCGGCCGCGAAAAAAACGCGCTCGGCAGGTTCGAGGCATCGCGATGCACCGCCCTGGCCGATTCGTGTTTGTACTACAACGAGGAGATCCACCGCGGCGCATTCCTTCTTCCCCAGTATTTGCGCAGGAAAATCAACGAGGGAAAATAACGGCAGGTTGAATAACTTGACGGATTCCCACCGGTAACATATATTTAAGCGGCAGGTTTAGGGGGCAACCGATCTGCCGCTTTTCGTTCCCGCCTCGAAACGATGAAACAATGGAACTGGTAAAAAGTGCGTGGGTCATTATTTTCCTTCTGTTCGCCTTGACGCTTCTTCTGGTCTGGAGCAAAACGTATATCATTTCCAGGAAAATTAAATCCATTGATGCGCTGATCAGCCAAAGCGAAGCCGTTAACGGCACACCGGCCGGCGAAGCCGGAAATAAAACTGCCTCCTGACAAGCTCTTTGACATTACTCTTTTGACCAACGCACGTTTGCCGGGCGGCCCATGCCGCTCCACCATTTTCTTTTACCGAAAGGAGAACCCTGCAGGAAATTTTTTTACATTGTACCACCTTAGAAACCGGGACGCCGCCAACAGCGCATGATCCCTGTGACCTCTGCACACCGCACCTGCCGGTCAAACCGCGCCCCGACGCGTTGACCCGATCAGCCGCTCTCCCGACAGGGTCGGGCAAGCAGCGGCCGCCTTCAGCAGGAAACCGGACTGCGCGCGATCATGCCTTCCACCATAAAACGGCACCCTCTTTCCCCTCCGCATACCGCGGCCGGGCACGGGCCGTTTTTCCGGACGTCACCATTCAACTACATTTATCTCGCATGGAGAAGTAATACTTATGGAATTAGGAGCTATAGCACTTATCGTATCCGCACTGGTTGTACTGCTTCAGATTATCACGCTGGTACTCATTGCAGGAACGCGCAAATCAATCGCCGGTCTCAAGACCGCCGTACCCGCAGCACCCCAGCCGGTTGCGTTACCTGAACGCGACCGCATGGGCGGACGAAACAACGATTTCAGGCGGCACGACCGACGGCCGTTAAGGCCAGAGAGAC
>JAFGNB010000307.1 GCA_016927235.1 Chitinispirillaceae bacterium | reverse complement strand
TTCTTTAAACGCAACCTTGCTTCGAAAATATGAAAATACAGAGAATCAATGCTTATGTTCTTTAGTATCTCGTAAAATTCACTCAAATTATGCGCCGCCTGGTGTGTGGGAAGTATGAACGTCCTGCAGCTCATGAAATGAAATTCTTCTCCGTCAGGACAGGTTCGAAGCTGCACTTCTTCATTGAGAAACCCTTCGATCAATTCAATGAATTTCGCTCTCAACGCCTCAATGGTTTTGAATTGGACTATATCAACACTCGCAATTTTTTCCCCCAAAATATCTTCTTGAAGGATGTTGATGATCCAATAAGCAAAATCATTCGGCGGTTCCGGTGAGAGATAGTGATGTTGCTGCAGAAATCTGTGTGTATGGTAGTAAACGGATGAATCGGGCACCTCTTTAATACCCTGTAATAATTCAACCAGATTTTTGGCGTTTCTGCCGAGAAGTTCCACCTGAGTGAATTCGGTACAGAAGTAAAACGGTTCTGCCATAATATTGTGATAATACAATTATTATATGGTTTTTCAAGCCTTATTTTCTCGGTGTAATGTATTCTGGGTCGTTTTATTTTGTCAGCGCCGGGCATCGCGGTTTGGCCGCTCCTCCGGAATATTAAAAAAGCACGTGCTTCACGATGCTCTTTACAACGGTCGCGACGTGCCGCCGCCCAGAAGTATTCTTTCCATGGTACGTCATTACTTCAGCAGCACGACACCGCTCCTTCGCATCGCTCCTGCGGCAATACGGTAGACATACTGTCCATGCGGCAGTCGCACGCTGCTGCATGGGATAACCTCCGGGTTTGCGATCCGAATCGCCTGCAGTCATCGGCCTGTCGGTATACAAAGCCTCTCCTGAATAAACTTTTTTCGCATACACACCCTCACTACAAAGATCCCAGGTGAGAGACGGCCCCGACAAGAGAGATCCAGGCGGCAGGTACGAAAGCCTCTGCCGACAGTCATCGTGGAAGGGGAAAGGAGATGAGAAACAACACGACCCGACATATCATAAACAGTGCCGGAAATGTCAGTCCCTTCGTCGGAGACCGGCCCGCTGATCACTGCATACCAGTGCAGCGGGTCGCCGTGAATGCTGACGGTAATTTCCTGTTTTGCCGCATCAAAGCCGGCTCTGTCAGAAACTCTCCGTGTTGTATTCGATTTACTCTTGCTGTAAAAAGGGATTCGCTCATCCGAAACAAAACGCTCAACCACCTTCTTCGGGGCCCGGTCGTTCTGGTAATGAGTGCGATTATATAACGGACAGTTGCTCCCGGGAGGATCAACCTCAAGAACAGTATTGCCCTTAATGGTAAAGATATAATTGATCCCGGCAATAGTCTCGGTGACTTCCCGTTTTCTAATAGGAAAGGTAAAAACGGCCGTGTCGTTCGCGTTCGCCACTCCTATGCTCATATAACGCCCTCTCCAGATGAAACCCCGTTGCTGCCCGTTAACCGTGCATTTCACACTGTCACTGCCGATCTCCACCCATTCCGGTACACGTAACAGAACACTGTCGCACTGGCGCTTGACCTTGATCTCTACCCGGCCCCGATAGGGTATTTCGCTGTATACATCGGCCCAGGGAGAGGAACGATTCAACAGGAGATTGATTTTGAGTACACCGCTGTTGTAATGAAGGATATCCTCCCATGCCAAGTAAATGGCCCTGGCGCAGTTTCCCGTACAGCAATGTTGAATGCCGATATGGTGCGCCCACTCGTTGACGCCGGGCCAGCCGGCAAACGCTCCTATATTACGCTCGGTAACCCTGTCGGCGTTCTCGTACGCGGCAATATCCACCCGGTCCATCGACCGCGCCATCCGTTCCATCTGATCTCCCTTGGCGACGGTCAACTGACTTTCAACGAAGTGATTTCTTAGCCACCGGTCTGCATCGTCCCAGTAATCGTATGAATTTTCAGCCGAAAGCTTCAACGCCAGAACAATCATGTCCGCAATAGGGCACCCTTCGCCGTTCGGGTAGGATTTCCCGACAAACTCCGGAAAGAAACCTATCAGCGATGAAGATCCTCTCTCCTCATGTTTTGCCCACTCATAGCTTTGTCTCACAAATGCAACAAGACCCGTATCGCCCGCAATCTGCGCATATTCGAGAAAGGCTATAAGTGCGCAGGTGTGATTGTGAAAATGTCCGCCATGCTCGGCCCGTTGGCCCATCTCCCTGACATCACCGATAAAATGGCCTTGTGCATTGAATGCCTCGGCGTGATTTTTCAAATAGCTGATATATTTGGCCCCCCACTTGCCTGCGGGCGCATAACCGAGAATTCCATAGGCGAGCGCAAGGGCTTCGGCCCTCCATCCGTCAAGAGCGCCGAATCCGGTCGGAACACGGTCCGATGTGCCGAAGTACGCCCAGTCTCCCATGTCAACCATCTTGTCGATCATGTTCCGTACCGCCTGTTCAACATACTCCCTCCACAGCGGCTTTCCGTCACGGAGATAGTAGAGCATGAACGCCTCCAGAATCCTGCTCGAAGAGCCTGAAGTATGAAGAACCAGCCCGTCCGTATCTTCAAGATACCGGTCGATCATGTTCCGCTCAGTCGTCAAATGCAGGTCGCTTCCCGAAATAAGGCGGTTAAATACAAGCGCCCCCATGAATTTGGAAAGACACTCATCACTGCCTTCCTCATGTCGCAGTACCGGCGGCCTGCGAAACCAGTCGGCTTGAAAATAAAGAGAATAATCGTCGTCAGGATCGATAGGACCTGTAAGGCCGTTAATGGCCAGACCGGCCATCTCCGCCAGATCAAGCGTCTGGGGCACACTATCGATGTACCGTGTGCCCCGGTACGGAGGGATATCGGCCCCTTTTGACAAAGGTGCTAAAAGCACCATAAACGGCAGAACGCGGGTGATGAAGAGCGATGTTTCATTTTTCATATCTATATTATTCCCTCCCCATTCCGGAAATCACTATTCGGGGCACTGTTGCAAACCGGCGCGCCCAGCCCGCCAGGGGCGCGGTCGTCATGCCGGCGGGAACAGCGGCGCGCTGTGCTTCGGCCGATTCCGCCAGCATTCTCCGCCTACCATCCCCGCACCATTGCACCCGCCGCCACGATCGACCGCTTTTCCCTGCTGTCAATATATCCGTATGCATGCCCGTAGAGGTAGCGCAGGTACACATCGAACAGCCGGCGCGACTCGAAAAGGGGTAATGAGATCCCGACCTGGGCGGTAAAGCTGTTGATCCGGTTGATGACCGGGTATGAGCGGCGCTGCGCAACGGGGTCGTTGTCCCCGGCCATGTAAATGTCGCCGGTGCGTTCGGCGGCACCCCTGAAAATGAACCGTTCGTGAAATGACGCAAAGCAGGCGGCATGCTTCCCGAAGAGGTAAGCGTACGATCCGCCGAGCGTGAAACCGCCGCTGTTGCCGACCTCCAGACCGGGCAGTTCCGGCGTATTTTTCGAGAGGAAATACCATGCGCCGCCCCCCCGCAACGCAAGCCGGTTGATCTGATCGTACATGATAAGTTCAGCGCCGAACGGGAGGGCGTTGAGCATGGATGTGCGGTATTGATGGTCGTAAATCATGGCGTACGGATCACGAGTCTCCTCGACAATCCCCATGGTTGCGTGGGAACTCTCATGTTCAAGGCCGGTATACAACGATAACGACGACTGTATCTCCCGGATAAGCGGACAGGTGACGTGGCTGGCAAGAACGCCGCGCCAGGCATGATTGGGAAGCAGCCCCCGATTGAATCTCGGTTCATTGCGCGCCTCGATGAAGCCGCCGACGTCGAACCATTCGATCGTCAGGCGGTCGCCGGCCTTCACCTGCAGCGTTCCGGAATACTCCACGCCCGAGGCGATGCAGTTCGGGTCGGCGACGATCTGTTCCGCCGCGCCCTCAACCGAATCGGCAGTAAAG
>JAFGNB010000002.1 GCA_016927235.1 Chitinispirillaceae bacterium | reverse complement strand
GGGGGGGGGGGGCTCCTGGAGAGAATCAAGAAACCGGATTTGCGAATCGCGGCGAAAACGCCTGAGTTATACCAGGCGTGTATTTCGCGAAAGGGGAAGATGTTTTTCCGCCGGCCACAGAGCAATTCCCGCCCACGCAGATGTTTCCGGAACTGTCAAGCGCCAACGCATTAACGAAGAGTGGTCCGGATCCCGTTTTGTCGAACCGATATATATACACCCTGTGGCGCGGCACATCGGTAAGCAACTGGGGATTCAACTGCTGTTCGAACATCACCGACGGCGACACCGCCACCTGGTGGCGGAGCGATGATCTCATAGCCGGCAGCCAACCCTACTGTTACCTGGAATTGGCTGAGAGCGCCCCGGTCGATTCCATCGTGATTTTCTGGGGAGAGCGGTATGCCGTCGATTTCGATGTCGATTTCTTTACGAAAACGAATTGCCCCTATCCGGGGCCGTTCGGCCATCCGGAGGATCTCTGGAAAAACGAAAAATCAGTTGCCGATAACGATCAACTCCTCAGCGCTTTCGGGTTACTGGACAGCACTCCGGTACGCCACGTACGAATTCTCATCAGGAAGTTCAAGGAAGGGGAAAAAAGTGTGGAAATCAGGGAGGTCTACCTCTTCTCGAAAGGTGTACAGGTGTCGAAAAACAGGGATGAGTATACCGGCGGCGGCTCCGGTGATCAGACCAGAGTGATCGCCATGCCGACCTTCATCGGAAACGTCAAGCGCCCCGGTACCGCTTCATGGCAGACCTGGCATTTCGAGAGCTTCATGGAGTACGTGCACTCGTTCCCCGATTCCGCAGTTCCCGTTATATGTGTGAATTACGGCACCGGTACGCCGGAAGAAGCCGCCGCATGTGTACACTATGCGAACAGGGTGAAAAAGTACGGCATACAATTCTGGGAAATCGGCAACGAACTCGACGGCGCCTGGGAAGACGGCGGGCCGGTAACCGCAAAGATGTATGCGGAAAAATTTATGCTCTTTTCAAAGGTAATGAAAAACGTCGATTCGTCGATAAAGGTATTCGGTCCCCTGCTGTCAAATGCATGGTTTGATGCGAGCAACAGCGGTCTTTGCGAAGGAAAATCCTGGATGAAGGCGTTCATAGACATTGTCGGGGAAGCTGAAAAAACCGACGGCAATAAATACTGCGACGGCATCGATTTCCACAGCTACCCTTACTGGGACAACAGCGTCGACATCGGGGGTATGCTCGCTTCCGTTGACGAATTATACCTTCAGCTCGACAGTATCAGGTGCTGGATCGATTCGTCGCTCGTTGCCCCCGAGAAGGTTTTCGTCATGATGAGCGAATTCAACTCCTCGACCGTTCTGAGCGACCTGCTGCAGCAGCCGGTCAACGGGCTCTTCGTCGCCAATATGTACGCCGGACTTGCCGAGAAGTTCGGCGACCGGGCAATGAGCATTTTCTGGGACTCATACGAGGATGGCGGAGAGGGTTCGAATGGTACGTTCGGCAGTCTCAGTCTGTTCAACAGCCTGGGATCGGGATACCGCTCGTCGTTGACCAAGGCGCCGTCGGCCGCATACTGGGCGCTTTATACTGCGCAGACCCTGTGGATCGATCCGGACGGAGAGAATACCCTCGTTTCCGCGGCCGCGGATTCCTCCACGATCAGGGCGTACGGGATAACAACCGCCGACGAATTCCGTGCACTGCTCTTTAATTTTTCCCGTGCCTCCGATACGGTTACCTGTTCAACAAACGGTGTTGATTTCGACAGCGTCGATGTCGTCACCTGGGGTGAACCCCAGTTCACCTGGATTGGTTCGGACAAATATGCCTTCGCGTACCCGAACTGCGGCCCGAGTTCAAAATCTTTTACGACAAAGGAACTGCAGGACATTGTCATACCCGGTCTGTCAATGTATGTTCTCCGGTACCATAACTCCGTTGCCGCGCCTCAGGCTCCCACTTTCAGGCATATTCTCTTCAGGCAGAATACGAACAGTGATCCCGTGCTTCCGCTATGTGGAAGTGTGGATGGAGGAGGAGCGGCCATCACGGCGATTGATTATGCATTCGACAGCGCGACAACCTTTTCGCAATCGGTGCGGTCTATTGACAACGGTTATGACGGGCCGTTCGAAAGCTTTGCCGACAGCATCTCATTTGCGGATCTCACCGTAGGCAGGCATATCCTGTATTTACAGGCGCGCAACGGATCGGGATTGGCGACTGTCGACAGCATCATCTTTTACGTCCCATCACTGTCGGTGGAGCCCCTGCCCGGCAATCGCGGAAATATTGTCCGGCTGATATCGAAAAGGTCGTCAATAAACGGGATCATACTCGATGTTGAGCTGTTCTCGGGAAACGGTCTCCGGCTACTACCCATAGCCGCCCGGGTCTATGCCCTTAACGGGACCTGCGTAAGGACACTCACGGCATCGCCCCAAGGGAGAATCGTCTTTGAATCGAACGGAAAAGCCGCTTCAGGTGGCAACAGTGCGGCGGGAGTTTACTTTCTGGTTGTTTACGCAGGTGACCGAATAATCTACCGGACGACTGCGGTTGTCGGGAGGAGCCGATAATCCCCGCTGCTGCTGAAGGCGGCCCCGGTTATTTACATCTGCAGGATTCATGCCTCGCATCCAGCTCGGCCCTCCTTCGGAGCAGCCTGCGGCTGTGCTCTCCGGCCATCCCTGGCTTCCGAGTGGCCTCTGCTTCGTTCAGCCGCTACTCCGTCTTCAGTCACGTCCGTTCCTTCAGACTCCGTGGTCGAACAAGAATCTCGTCCGGGAAGGTTTGTGTATAAAATAGATGGGCCGCGTTTGCGGCCCATCTATTTTATACACGCCCTGCAGGATTCGAACCTGCGACCGACGGATTAGAAATCCGTAGCTCTATCCAGCTGAGCTAAGGGCGCATGTTTCAATTACAATCTCTCCATCCCGCCCGGCGGGATAGGGCTGCACATGGTAATCGGGGTGGAGGGATTTGAACCCCCGACAACGTGGTCCCAAACCACGTGCGCTGCCAGGCTGCGCTACACCCCGGGTAGACTGGTGAAAATATACTTCCCGACACTGCTTGACTGCATGGGTAGGCCGGAACAGTCCCCGCAATTCTGCTTCCGGCATGAACTATTTTTGGACATGCAGTAATCGGGATAGAAGGGATATTCGCTTCAAAGGAACTGAAATGAAAAAGAGGTGGCGAATTGTAATTGCGATAGTTTCGTTCTGGATTGTCGGCTGTGCGGTGTGCTGTTGGTGGTTCTATCACAACAGGGGCTTAATCGGGAAGCGGTAGAGTGCCGTGAAGGAAGCGTGCTACCACAGTCGTCCGGAAAAAGCGGCGATTGCCGTCTCAACACGCAGTATACGACTGCCGATGGTAACCGGCTGAAAGCCCGTTTCCCGCAAGCGCTCGATCTCATAGGGAATAAATCCGCCCTCCGGACCGATCATCAATACCACCGGTTTTCCGCGTCGTGAGGGGCATCGTCGCGCCTCATAGGGATGAGCGACAAGGGCGAGTGAATCGATGATGATGCCCGGCAGCTCGTCTTCAACGAACGGTTTAAAACGGCGCCGGATTTCAACAGCAGGCAGAACGGTATCGCGCGCCTGTTCAAGACCAAGGAGCATCTGTTCCCGCAAAGACTCGTGAGTAAGCGCCGGGCTCGACCAGTAGTTTTTCTCCACCCGCCAGCTTTCGATGATGAATATTTTCTTTATCCCGAGCGAGGTCGCTGCCTGGATCGACTTTTTGAGGCTCTTCGGCCGGGGAAGCGCGATAATGAGCGTGAGAGGGAGCGGCGGGGGCGGCGGTTCCGAACAATCAACTTCCATTTCGAGTGATTCGTCATCGATGCGCATGATCATTCCGTGACCGACGCTTCCGTCAATAAGCCCCACCCTGAGCCGTTCGCCGACGATCGCATGGCAGACCGAACGGATGTGCGTGAGCCGCCGTCCGGCGAGGCGGACGGTGCGCTGCCGTGCATCGATAAAATCCGTTGGTTCGAGAAGGACCAGATTCATCATCGGTTCTACAGACCGGATCAGGGGTGCGATTGATCAGCAGGCGAAGGCGGGGAAGCCTCGTCCGCCGGACCTGCGGGAGGTTTCGTGGCTTCCGGCTGCTGCTTCGGCGCCTGCGCGGGCGCCTGAACCGCAGCGGGGGCATCCGCTTTCGTTTTCGGAGTGCCGGTAAAAATATCGGGCCAGCGGTCGTTGGCCGAATGAAAGGTCAGCCTGACCGGCCCGGTTTTGCGACCGGTCCCGATTTTCCAGAGATAGACTTCGTAATCGGCGATATCGTGTTCATGGCCGTACTGCGTGGCGCACCAGACAAGCCACGCGCCGCTCTGGTCGAGTTTGGGGAAGTATTCGTGGGAGCGGCGACCGGGAAGATCCATGAACCGGATCTTTTTCGGGACGGCAAGACCCTTTACCTTATCGACCGGTTTTCCCTGCTCGTCAAGTTCGATCGCGAGCACCTCGGTACTGCCGTTGCCCTGCCCTTCGTTCATCCGCAGGATTTTCTTCCCCCCGGGAAACCACTCCATCTGGCATCCACCGCCGGTGGAATACCATGTTTTCGTTTTCAGGTTCCATATCCCGGTTTCCCGCCGCGTCCCGCGGACCGTAACGGCGAGCTTGCCGCCGTCGGGCGAAAGCTGCGGCTGCTGGGAGTAG
>JAFGNB010000028.1 GCA_016927235.1 Chitinispirillaceae bacterium | reverse complement strand
GGAATCCTGCTCCTGCGTCAATTGCAGCCGCGGCATGGCGGGAGCGATATCGCCATGATCGACGTTACGGTGGAGGGTAACGTTCGCCGACCGGGGCGGTACCGCGTGGCGCGAGGGACGACGCAATTTGAAATCCTGCAGGTCGCGGGGGTCCGCCCCACTTCCGATCTGTCGATGTTGAGCCTGACGGCGCAGATCGACAGCGCCGGCGAGCTCACGGTCGGAACGCTCGAAAAAGCGGTCGGCGTGAGCGAAGAATCGATTTCCGTCGGCTTGGAATTCTTCTTCGGAGAACTCAGCGTCGTTTCCATCGACGGACGGAGCATACCGCAGCATGAAGGGCTGACGATATCCCCGGGTGATCGTATTTTGACGGAAGCCTCTTCACAGGCGGAGCTTTCGGCGGGTCCCTACTCCCGGATTGACATGGATAACTTCGCCGAACTGGTTTTTGATAAAATAGGGGTCGTGGAGAAAGATCGCATGCTCACCGAACTGTATCAGAAGGCGGGAGCATGCTGGTATAAAATCGTTTATGTCCGAAACAACGAACTGTTCAGGATCAACACCGCCACCGTGGCGGTTTCGGTCGGGGGCTCGGGAGCGGATTTCCTTGTGGATGCGCAACCGGATCGGGTCACCATCAACCTCATGGACGGACTGCTTTTGGTGGAGCGTACCGGCGGCGGCGAGGCGATCAACATGATCAGCGGACAAAGCGCGACCATCTACACCGACGAACGGCCGTTTCAAATTACGAAGCTCACGCCCGATATCAGCGCCAATGAACGGTTCGCGCAGCTCTCCCGCGAGAAGATCAATTATCTGTCGCGGCAGATGCCGCTCAGCGTCCTGTTCTGCGGCACCCCGGCGGTTTTCTATTTTATCACTGTGCAGTACGAACGCGCCGCCTATACCGTCGTTCGCCTGCCGGGAGAGCTTCTCATCGAGCAGTTCGCCAACGGCATCAGTACGATCGATCAGGCGTTTCTTTACGGCGGGCCGGTAATGGTGGCCACGTTCGTGGAACGGCTTCTCGATACGCGCATCCCGAAATATATCGTCTTCGATAAAAGCGATATCGTAAAAATAGCCGGAGCGATGGGGGGGCTGCAGGTCGACGTCGATCGCAGTGCGGCGGGATACCTTAAGCTGCCCGCGGGGAAGCAGAAACTCGCCGACCAGGCGCTGATATATTACCTTTCTCCGGCGGTGTCGGGCGCCGAGGACGCGCGGCGGCGGCAGTCTGAAATGATGAAACAGTTGTTCAGCAATTTACAAAATAAAACATTGATTCCGACGCTGCTTCTTGCCGATCAGATCATCGGCGCGACCGAAACCAATTTCGGCGCTTCCGAAATAATGGACCACTACGCTAAATTCAGCGAAAAGACCAACTGGCGCTACCGGGAGCTCACCGTCCCCGCCACCGGCGAACGGCGCGGCAATCGCACCTGCCTGAACCCGAAACTTGATCAATGCAGAACATTGCTTACCGCTTATGAATGAACCGCGGATGCTTGTTATCGGTTCGAACGGTCAGCTCGGTACCGACCTGTGCCGCGAAGCCCGCCGTGGGGGGTATGACGTGAGGGAGATAGATTATCCGGACATTGACCTTGCCGACCGTCGCTCCGTTGAACGCCGTGTCGCGGAGAGCGGAGCGGCATACGTCATCAATTGCGCCGCCTATACCGCGGTGGATGACTGCGAAACGAATCGGGAGCGGGCGTTCGCCCTCAATGCCGACGGACCGGGCGCCGTTGCCGCCGCAGCGGCCTCCATCGGCGCCCGGATGGTACATATCAGCACCGACTATGTGTTCGACGGTTGTAAAGCGGAGCCCTACGATGAAAACGATCCGCCCAACCCGCAGAGCGTCTATGGAAAGTCAAAACTCGCCGGGGAACGAAACGTGGCCGCCTCGTGCGAAAACCATCAGATATTCCGGATCGCGTGGCTGTACGGCCTTCACGGAAGCAATTTCGTTTTTACCATACGGTCCCTCGCGGAGAAAAATGCCGCCTCGGGCGGGGCGATCACGGTTGTCAACGATCAGTTCGGATCCCCCACCTCGACGCGTGAGGTCTGCCGGCAGGTGCTTCATGTGTTGCCGACCGGGCTAGCGGGCGTCTTCCATGCCACTTGTGAAGGTTGGTGCACGTGGTTCGACTTTACGAAAGAAATCGTGGCGGCGGCCGGCATACCGGTGGAGGTGCGCCCCTGCACCTCCGCGGAATTTCCCCGGCCCGCACCCCGCCCGAAGAACAGCATACTTGAAAATGAACGGCTGAAACGCGCCGGTATGGCGGTCATGACCGACTGGAAGAGCGCGTTCCGTGAATTCCTGCGCGATGAAGCCGATGTAGGGGAGGAAACGTGTACGAAATAACGACGGAGACCCTTTTCAGCGCGGCGCACCGGTTGAAAAACTATCGCGGGCCGTGCGAGAACGTTCACGGCCACAACTGGCTGGTCCGCGCCACGGTGAAATGTCCTACGCTTGATGAATGCGGCATCGGCATCGATTTCAAGACGCTGAAGGAAAAACTCAAGGAGATCGTCGGTCGTTTCGACCATCAGGATCTCAATGCGGCGCTCGATGAGAGCGGCATGAATCCCTCGTCCGAAAACATCGCCCGTTATGTCTTCGAACGGCTGCGCGAGTCGCTTCACGGCATACGGGGGTCGGTCTGCAGGGTGGAAGTGTTCGAGACGCCGGGAAACGGAGCCGCCTACTATGAATGATTCACTGCTTGTCTGCGAATTCTTCAAGAGCATTCAGGGCGAATCGACGCATGCAGGACGCACCTGTGTGCTGGTGCGGCTCTCCGGCTGCAATCTCTTCTGCTCTTACTGCGATACCCCTTATGCCCGTTACGGCGGAAAGGTAGTGAGCTTTGAAGCGCTTCTGGAGCAGATCGAGGCTTATTCGTGCGGACTGGTTGCAATCACCGGCGGCGAGCCGCTCCTGCAGCAGGGCACCGCCGCGTTTGCGCGTCGATTGCTTGCTCTGGGGAAAACGGTCCTGGTCGAAACCAACGGAAGCCTCGATATCGGCGTGCTGCCCGAGGGATGCATACGAATCGTCGACGTCAAATGCCCTTCGAGCGGGGAGGAGCATTCGTTTCTCGAACGGAACATCTCACGCCTGCGCCGGAGCGACGAACTCAAATTCGTGCTCGGGACGAAAGAGGATTTCGACTGGGCGCTTGCTTTTATCGAACGTCATGACGTGCCGGAAAACCAGACGGTACTCTTCTCTCCCGTTGCTGGCAAGGTGTCCCCGGCTGATCTCGCCCGGTGGATTCTCGATGCAAACGCCACGGTGCGACTGCAGTTGCAACTGCATAAAATCATCTGGGGCGAGCGGCGCGGGGTGTGAGATGAGGAAAGCGGTCGTGCTGTTGAGCGGCGGCATCGATTCGGCGACCTGTTGCGGCCTTGCCCATCGCGACGGTTATGCGCTCTATGCCATGAGTTTTGCCTACGGGCAGCGGCATCGCGTCGAGCTCGACGCGGCGAAACGGCTCGCCCGGTTTTTCGAGGCACGACAGCACTCGATCGTTTCCATCGATCTGCGGGCATTCGGCGGGAGCTCATTGACCTCGGAACGTCCGGTGCCCAAGAACCGGGATATCGGCAATGAGTCGGGCGGCATCCCCGACACCTACGTTCCGGCGCGCAACACCATCTTCCTCTCTTTCGCGCTCGGCTGGGCGGAGGTGCTAGGGTGCCGCGACATTTTCATTGGCGTCAATGCCGTCGACTACTCGGGATACCCCGACTGCAGGCCGGAATTCGTTGATGCATATCAGAAAATGGCCCGCTTGGCGACCCGGGCGGGTGTGGAGGGTCGGGGGGTTACGCTGCATGCGCCGCTGCAGTCGCTCACCAAGGCGCAGATCATCACCCTGGGCATAGAATGCGGCGTTGACTACAGCCTTACGCACAGCTGCTATGATCCGTCTCCCGACGGAGCCGCGTGCGGGGCGTGCGACAGTTGCCGGATAAGAAAAAGGGGATTTGAGGAGGCGGGGGTTGAGGATCCGACACACTATGCGGGGTGACGCGGGGGCGGAAACGCCGGTTAATTGCAAAAGCGGAAAGCTTTACCGTCTTCATACCTTTCACGCTCATCTTATTACCGTACGAATTTCCTGACATGCTTCCCCTTTCCGGAACAGAGCTGCCCGATATAGATTCCGTGCGGCATTGACGAAATGTCCATTGCCGCGCGCCCCCGCCTCACCTCACGGCGAACGATGAGCCTCCCCTGCGCGTTGCAGAGCGTAAACGTCGCCGCGGAGTGTTTTTCCGTTGACGCGGAGGATATTTCAATGAAAAGCATGCCGTTTTTCAGTGCGATTGAACACTCCTTTGTCGGTGAACATGCTCCTGCCCTTTTCCACGGCTCGCCCGTCACTGTCGTCGCCGGCGCGACGGAAACCACCGTGTCGCTGCCACCTGTAAGGCTGCCCGAACTCGCGCTTACCACGATTTGTCCGCCGGCGGTTCCGGCGCGGACGAATGCGGTGGCGACGCCGGCCTCCGCCTTCACCGTGACGTTGTTGCCGGTGGTGGTCGTCACGAGCGTCGCCGGACCGGAGACGGTAAAGGTCACGCTGTTCGTCGCGGTCTGCAGGAGCGTACCGTTTTCGTCAACGATCGAGCCGTAGACAAAAACCATATCGGAGCCGTCGGCCTGCAGGGGCGGAAGGTTTTCCGTGTCGATGAGTACCAGCACCCTCGATGCGGTACCCGGCGTTGAGACCGAGTGCTTCGCCTTCACCGTTTCGCCGATCAATCCTTCGGCGAGGAGCGTTCCTGCAGTAAATGAGTTTACGGTAAAGGTATAGGGTCGGTGCTCCAGATGTGCGCTGCTGTCCGGATTTGATGCATCCGGAGCCTGCGTCGCAATCTCGGTTTCGTTCAGAGAGAGCCGCACCTTATCGCAGTTGCTGAAGACCCGGATCAGTTTCGACGACGAGGAGGTCCACCAGTTCATGATGTACACCATGGGACCTGAATTCACGCCCTCGATGATAACCGACGGGTCACGCTGACTCTGATAAAAATAAGCTGAAAATTTGGGAAGACGGGCCCAGTCGATCGCCCCGGAACGCACGATGCCGCCGCTCTGATAATCGATCGCCGTCCATACCGCGTCCGCCTGAAGTGCGGTAAGCGCTCTGTTGGCGTTGAGCGACCAGTAATGGTTTCGTGCGAGCACGGTCATGCCGGATTCTGAGTTCCTGCCGCTGCGGTCCTTTCCGCCGCCGAAGTCCCAGTCACCGTATTCACCGAAAATGATCGGCTTTGCGGTGGAACCGATACAGCTGCGGCCGTTATGCTGGGTAGAGGTGGCGATGACATTGTACCCGTAGGAAGCGCCGTAATTGCCGCTGCAACTCATGGAGGGTTCGCCGGTCGTGTACAGCTGGCCTCCCGGGTACTCCTCCTCGGCTGCGGCTTGCGCGGCAGTGCTGTATGCGACATTGTCGC
This sequence comes from Chitinispirillaceae bacterium, assembly GCA_016927235.1. GTDB lineage: Bacteria > Fibrobacterota > Chitinivibrionia > Chitinivibrionales > Chitinispirillaceae > JAFGNB01. The sequence continues at coordinate 299 of JAFGNB010000028.1, read as the reverse complement.
TGCTCTCATTATGGGCCGTCTCCCAGAGAATGATCGAAGGGCTGTTGCGGTAGTAACGGATCATTGATCGGATGGCGGCGATGGAGTTGTTGACGAAATCATTCGACGTTGAGGTGTACTGCCAGCCGGGAAGGGACATCTGGGACATGACGCCGAGCTTGTCGCATCCGGCCACGAACGCGGGCGACTGGATATAGTGCGACATGCGCACGAAATTGAACCCGTACTCCTTAAGCCTGAGCGCATCCGCGTATTGCAGGCGCGCCGGTGCGGCGTTCCCCACATAGGGATAGTCCTGG
>JAFGNB010000027.1 GCA_016927235.1 Chitinispirillaceae bacterium | reverse complement strand
TCGCTCGCCGCGCTCTGCAATCCCTACCTCTATACCCATACACCGATCGACGTGATCGAGAGCAATTTCGTGAACATGTACCCTCTGGTGCGGGCCTGCAGCGAATCGGGGTGCAGGCTGATTCATTTTTCGACCTCCGAGGTCTACGGCCGTACATTGACCGGAGCGAGCGAAGAAACGGGGGCGCGGCAAGTTCCCTTTTCGCACCTGCTCGACGAAACGGCAACGCCGCTCCTTCTCGGCCCGACCGCCGCCCAGCGCTGGTGCTACGCATCGGCAAAGCAGCTGCTCGAGCGGGCTATTTTCGCGTACGGTTTCGAGCGCGGGCTCGATTACACGATCGTCCGTCCCTTCAATTTCATCGGGCCGAGGATGGATTTCATCCCCGGCATCGACGGCGAGGGGGTGCCGCGGGTGCTGGCGTGTTTCATGAATGCACTGCTGCACGGAAAGCCGCTCCGCCTTGTTGACGGAGGGAATAACCGGCGCTGTTTCACCGCGATCGGGGATGCGGTAGATGCGGTGACGCTGATTCTCCAACGTCCTCAGGCGTCACGGCGGCGGATCTTCAACATCGGAAATCCTGCCAACGAGACCACCATCGCGGCGCTTGCCTCGCGGATGATCTACCTTTACCGGCAACTGCGGCCTGAGGCGGCGGACAGGAGCTTTACGGTCGAAACCGTGGCGTCGCGGGAGTTCTACGGCGAGGGATACGAGGATTCCGACCGGCGGGTCCCCGTCATCGACGCGATTACCGCGGCACTCGGCTGGAGGCCGACGATCGGGCTGGATGAGGCGCTGCGATCGGCGATGGAGGGTTTTATCCGTGAATACGGCTCTCAGTGCGGAAAAGCTGCCGGCGTCTCCTGTCCCATCTTCCGGGAAGGCGTATGATCACGGGACACATTTCCATATTCATCCCCGCCTACAATGCCGAAACGACCGTCACCGGGGTTATTGACCGGTTTCCACAGCGACTATGGGAGTCGGTCAACACCGTTTACCTGATCAACGACGGTTCTCGCGACCGGACCGGTTGGGTAATCGATGAAATCGCCCGGAGAGAACCGCGGTGCCGCGCGGTGCAGCAGATGCACAACCGCGGTTACGGTGAATCGGTAAAGCAGGGACTTGCCTTGTGCCGCGCCGATGGGTGCGCTTACGCAGTCTGCCTTCACGCCGACGGCCAGTATCCGCCCGAATCGATCGGGGAGTTCGTTGCGGTGATGGAGGAGAAACAGATCGATGTGCTGCAGGGCTCGAGAATCGCTTCGGGAACCGCCTTTTCAGGGGGAATGCCGCACTACAAGTATATCGCAGGAAGGTTGCTCACCGTCATTGAAAACAGGGTATTCGGCCTTTCGATGACCGATTATCACAGCGGGTTTCTGGTGTACGGAAGGCGATTGCTCGATGCGCTCCGTTTCGACCGATTGAGCGGCGGCTTCGATTTCGACCTTGAGGTGATCGCGTCGGCGCGCACCGCAGGGCTTGTCGTCGGAGAATTGCCCATTCCGACGCGCTATGCGGGCGAGAAGTCGTATCTAAATCCCGTTGCCTATGGGCTCCGGGTGCTCGGGGTGCTGATCCGCTACCGGGCGGGAAGGTACCGGGATGTATGCCGGAAGAGTGTGTATCGACCGGGGGTCGTGTCGTGATGATGCGGCGGTACATCGGTTTGAGGCGATGCGCCGTAGTTATCTCGGCTGCCGCCGCATGCGTGTTGATGAACGACTGCCGCGCTTCGCGCAAGCGGCCTGCGGCAACGCTACCAGGTGAGCAGGCACGACTGTCCGATGCAATGACTGCGGTGCCGGCCCGCCTGCAACCGCCGGCACTCCTCTCGCTGCAGCTTCACCGGATTGTGCAGGAGTACCGTCATTCCGACAGCGATTCTGGGATGGATGCCGATTCGTCGTTCAACGGAACGCTTGACAGCGCGGCACTTTTCCTGTCGTCGCGTCTGTTCGGGGAGAGTGACGCGGAGCGGATCGTCAATGAACTGAATGCCGTTGTCTTCGACCGCTGGGGAATGGCATTCGACAATGACCGCAATAACCTGCAGTATCTCTTTCCGCATTGTGCGGTTGCCGGGAAACGGGGCTCCTGTGTGGGCATGTCGCTGCTCTACCTGCTGCTTGCGGAAAAAACGGGACTGCCGCTCCACGGCGTTCTCGCGCCGTCGCATTTTTTCGTCAGGTATGACGACGGAAAAACGCGGCTGAACATCGAGACCCTGCGGAAAGGCGAATGCATGAGTGAAGCCTGGTACCGGCAGCGCTACGGAATAACCGATACCGTGCTTTATCCGCTGCGGAACCTGACGGCGCAGGAAGTGGTTGCGGTGGTGCACTACAACCTCGGCACGATCTGCCTCAACCGAAGGCTGTATGACGCGGCGGCCGTTTATTTACGGCATGCCGTCTCCGTCATGCCCTATTTTTGCGAGGCGCGGGGGAACCTCGCTCTGGCGCTGGATGGGCAGGGGGAATCCGCCACGGCGCTCGAACTGCTTCAGGCGCTGCGCGAGAAACATCCGTCGCTGGACCATATCGACCGGAACGTCGCCTCCCTGCAACTCAAATGCTGCGCCTACGGCGATGCGCTGGAATCGTTTACATCCGCATGCTGCCTTTCGCCGGCAGATGCCGAGGCGCACTACGGAAGGGCGGCGGCGCTCTATCAACTGAAAAGAACGGAGGAGGCGGCTGCGGCGTGCGAGACGGCGCTTGCGCTGCGGCCGGGCTACCGCGAGGCGCGTGAGTTGATGGGGAGAATCGCAGAGTGAGGGTGGGTGCGCAGTCACGCCCCGTCGGCTGCCGCTGACGTCATTCGTCCCGCATCTCCTTTCCCTTGACTGAAGATATCGTCATCTCGTGCACCACCACGGGGGCGTGTGTGGTTGAAAATCCGAAACTGCCGTGTTCCGCCGGATAAAGTCTACCGTTGAATTCAAGAAGTCTCTTTTCCGAAGTGCCCAGCGAGAGCTTTCCCCCCTTCGCTTCAAGGAACAGGCGGGTGGTACTGCCGAAAAAATCAGCAGGCAAAGGAACACTTTTCAAAGTTCTTGCTTTTTTTTTCTTCATTGAAACGAGACTTATTTTTTTGTCGTTCCTCGAGAATCTGACGACTGTTTTTCCGCGATCGTTTTTTCTAAGGAACAGCTCGAAGGTGCTGCTCTTGTCCCCTTTCCCCAGCGACAGAAGCAGGTTCAGTGAGAAGTCGTCAAGCAGGTACTTGGTGAATTCGGAGCAGTGCGTTTTTTTACTGTCCTCGTAACATGCGCATCCGCCGTTGCCGAAAAGCCAGGGCGCAGGCGCAGCGGTTCCCGCAATGTATTGATGCCACCAGCCCGATTTTAAGGTAAAGTAATCGGAAAACCAGAAGGAGAGCAGTCCGGGTTCGTAGGGAGGAGAGGCTTTTATATCGGCGCCGGCGAGTCCAGTGACCAGCAGGCTGTCGAAAACGGCATTGCTTTGCACGGAATAAAACCCGATCCTCCCCCGGTTCGAGTACTCCGCATTGGCGGTAAAAATGCATTTCTTATCCAGGAAACAGGCGATATTGTTGACCGATGCGGTAACGGTCATATCATGCCATTTATCTTTTATATCGATCCCCAGCTTTTTCTCACTGATAACGAACCAGCCGAAAGGCTGTTTGCAGTGGTAGGCAATCTGTGCCTTGTCCGTTTCCCGGTGGATCCTGAAGAGATAGAAACCGTCCGGCGTCTCCCGGAAAATGATGCCTGCCCTGCTGTCCTCATGCTCATCCTTGATTCTGACCCGTGCCCTGACTCGGTAGTTGGTCCACCCCGTATCACCCAGATAAATGGCGTGGAGCACTTCGTTGCTTTCGAACTGGTTGAGCGTGCCCTTTTCAAGAAACCATGTGCGTTTATTCGTTCCACCGGTGGATTGCTCCCATTTTTCGAATCGCTCCGGTGAGTCGAAGCCCTCTTTCAGCAGGAGGGTTCCCGTTTCTTCATGGTAGGCGACAGGATTTTCCAGGTTCCGCTTTTTCTCCCCGGAAATATCGATGGGAAGATTTTTATTGGGCAGCAGCGTCACGGCAATCCTTTGGGTGTCATAACAGGCCAGTCCGTCCATCCACAGGTCATAACCGGGTTTTACGACATTGATCGTATGCCAGCCGCGGGGAACCTCCGTCGTTTTCGAGGAGGTGCGTGGTAAAGGCTTTCCATCTAAAAACAGCGACGCGTCAGAAGGAGTAGTGGCGATCGAAAGAGCCGCAGTTCCCCTGCCGTCGCCGTCGAGCGGCATTCCCTCGATGAGCGAATCGACGAAGTGAGCGGGGACGATGAAATTGACGCCGGTCGCGTAGATCATGCGCACCACGCCGATGACAACGCCGTTTTCATCGGTCACCGGTCCGCCGCTGTTGCCCGGATTGACCGGCGCATCGATCTGGATTTGTGAAAGGCATCCGCGGTCGTCGTGCCGCAGGGCGGATACCGAACCCTTGCTTACGGTAATCTCCGGTCCGCGCTGGATAACGGTAAACTGGTCTCCGAACGGGTAGCCCGATACCCAGATAGGCATGGTTTCGAAAAGCTTCTCCCTGCTGTCGAACGTGATAAAAGGCACCTCGCTCGTATCGTCGATTTTGAGCAGGGCGATATCGTTTTCCACATCGCGGTTAAGCAGCACGGCGGGCATGACCGTGTGGTCTTTGGCGCCGCTGTTCCGGATGACGGTGATCTCCGTCACCGGCGCAGGGATGTTCAGATTGTAAATCGAAAGCTGCGGCTGCACGACATGGTAGTTGGTGATGATATGGCCGAATTCGCTTATGATAAAGCCGGTACCGGTTGTGGGCACCTCGTCGCCGGTGAGGGGGAAGGAGTGCTTGACTTTTACATATACGGTCGCCTTTTTGATGCGTTCGATCATTCCCGTATCCGGCGAAGCGCTGAAAATTGCCGCCTGAAGAGTGAGCAGGAAAAAAACGAACAATGTATACATCGCAATGCCTTCGATGAGATGCCGCCTGTTCCGTTATTTTACTACGTTTATCGGCGTCTGTCGAACCGCGGTAAGAAAAAATAAATTGTACGACCGAAAAACCGAACTGTATCCGGGAAAAATTTCAGGGCCGGCCGGTAAAATATTATAATCCTTAACAAGTATATTTATTTATATTATAATTGATTAACTGGATAATTCGGCAGATCGTCGCCCGGTAAAAATCATTTAACCGCTCCGCTATTAGGTTCAAGTGGGATAAGAGATTCGGGTGTTGAAGTGATGTATCGTCGACAGCTTTTTTCCATGGCGATTGTTTTCGCCGCCGTTCTGCCGCCTTCCGTGTGCGGAGCGGAAGATTACGCGACATGGAGTTACTCCCAGCGAATTCTGCTCAACACCACTTCCACCGGTGCGGAGGTGAACGGGACTATACGCAGGTTCCCGGTTCTGATACGTTTGAATCCCGGCAATTTCAAATTTTTCTCACAGACGCGCGCGGGCGGCGCTGATATCCGTTTCGCAAAGAGCGACGGCACGCATCTTCCCTACCAGATAGAGCGATGGAG
>JAFGNB010000306.1 GCA_016927235.1 Chitinispirillaceae bacterium | reverse complement strand
CCCCCTCTCCACGCGTGGAGAGGGGGTCAGGGGGTGAGGCGATTGTAATATACCCCCCTCCGCTCTCAAATCATGCGAGTCGCGGCGTCATTCATACTTTTTTTCCATTTTTTCGATCGTGGTTTTCACGGTTTCTCGCAAATCCGGCGGCCCGACGACTTCCGCATCCTCTCCCCAGCGGAGAATATCCATCACCAGTTCGCGATGGTGGCCGTAGGGAATGGTGAGCCGGAATGTGGTTTCGGAGATCCATTCTCCTTTCTGACGGGGATGCCAGTTTTCGCGGGAGACTTCGCGGGCCGCGTTGCCGCAAAAATCAATGACCGCCGTTTTATCGGCAGGTCCGGTAAAAATGCCGTATGATGCGGCGAAAAAAGTTTCCAGTTCCTTTTTCGGAACGCGGCGGTATTTCAGTCGAGTGTATTTTGCCGCTTCGATCCTGCTGAGCGCGAAGGTACGCAACTCTTCGCGCAGGTGGCACCATGCGTCCACGTACCAGTTGTCCCGGTAGCGCACGAGCGCCTGCGGGGAAATGTCTCGCTGCAGGGGTTCTTTCACGTCGATCGTATGGTGTGAAATGGCAATCCGTCTTTTTCTGACAACCGCCGAGGCGACGGTCCTGAAGATTTCCGGGCTGCATTCGCGGCCTGCTATCGGTATGATCCGTATGCGCTCCCGAAGGGTGTCGAGCGTGGTGGATTGCGCTGTAAGCAGCGGTTCGAAGCGTTTGCGGACTGACCCGAGCAGTTCGGAAAAGAAGCCTTCGTGAATATTTTCCACCGCTGCGTCGAGACTGAGCAGCGCCTCGATTTCATTCTTCGTCAACCAGAAACCGGGAAGTTCGTACGGGCCGTCCTCCGACGGAGTGTAGCAATAACCGGTGTGCGCGCGGTCGTATTCGACGGGCGCCCCGAGGTACGAACGCATGAAGTTGCGTATGCGGTGAAACGTCGCTTCCGAACAATCCAGTTCATCCAGAATGGTAGTGAGCGTAACGGCATACCTGCTCTGTCTGAGCAGGCGGTGGAGCGTGACGACTTTCTCCCATTTATCCATCTCTTCTCCCTTGCCGGGGCTGGCAGTGAGAGAATGTATGCGAAACACCCTTGGTGCGAACTACCCGCTGTATTTACATCCCCCTGCGGGGGGATGTGCGAAAAGGATGAATGGATAAGGGGGCGGTACGGTAAGAGGAAACGACGGCTTCTTTACTTCTGGATTCTGTCTTCTGTATTCTGTCTCCCGTCCCCCGGCTCCTCCCCCCTACTCAATCTCCGGCGGCCGGTCCAGGGTAAAAACGATTATCTTTTCCCCGGTGACGGTGCTCAGATCGGTATGCAGGCTTCGTATCTTCCTCCGCATGATCCCCCTGATCATGTCGTCGAGCAGCGGCCGGCCGTTTTCGATAAGCTCGATTCTGACCTGTTTTATCAGCTCCCGGGCGCGATCGTTGCGTTCCGACTTGACCAGCGAGTGTTCGGCCCTGGTGAGCGCCCCCTTCTGCCGTATGATGACCATATCGTCGACGAGATAGGTTCGTGTTTCGAGCGGGCCCCGCCCCATGTGCTCTTTTTCAAAACGGGTGATCGCATCGGAGACTTCCGCCTCGAGCTGCCGCCGGTTTTTCTTCAGGGCACCCCTGCCCATCATAGTGACTGGTCCTTCAGAAATATCAACATATTACAGTGATGCGAAAACGCACCCACCCTTCCCTACTGGGGTAAAATGGTTTCTGCACAGGTGAGCATGAATAAAATTATCCGCATTGGGGACAGTTCACGAATATGCACCCTAAAAAAAGGCGACTCTTTTACTGAGTTCCGGGCATAATTTATACTTATAGGCAACCTCCGGATCGATACCGGTCATTCTATTTTTATAGGGTACCGACAACAGTATGCAGATCATTATCCCGATCGGCAAGGACAACACTTTCAGCGGCTTGAACAGGCGACAGGCGATCACGACCGGTGCGGTGACGTTTCTGGCCTTTTTCACCCCCCTCTGCTGCCTGTTTTTATTCCGTTCGGTGATAATGTTGATCGTGACGCTGCTGCTTTGCTGCGGATGGACCCTGTTTTCGGTATTCTGGGTGCATTCCCACCTTGGCCGGTATGCGCGGAAAATATCAAAAGCACAGCAGCTCGCCCGCCGCTTTCAGAATATTTCCAAGTATTTCGAAAGCATCATGCAGGATTCGACCGACATCATCTTTTCCGTGGACACCGACGGGTTCATTCTCAAATTCAACAAGGGAGCGCAGATCCATTTCGGATACTCGCAGGAGGAGATCGTCGGAAAGCCCCTCACCTATCTTTTTGTCAATGACACCGACGCACGCAAGATCCTGAGCACCGTGCTTCTCTCGGGAAAATCGGTCAATGAGGAGATCCCGATGAAAACGCGGACGGGCAACGTTATTCTGCTCAATCTGAGCATGTCGGAGATGAAAAACGACAACAACCAGATCATCGGGCTCGTCGTGACGGCCAAGGACATCACCGAGAAAAAGAAACTGGAGATGGAACTTGTCAAGAAAAACGAGCTCCTCGGCAAGCTGGCCATCACCGACAGCCTGACCGAACTTTATAATTCCCGTCATTTCCACGATCAGATAAAACGGGAATTCTCCCGTATGCGCCGTAATCCCGGAAGGACCATCTCGCTCATCCTGCTCGATATCGATCACTTCAAACAGCTCAACGACACCGAAGGCCACCAGATGGGGGATCACGTCCTGCGCTCGCTCGGTCAGGTCGTCAAGGTATGCATCCGTAAAGATGTCGACCTCGGCTTCCGGTACGGAGGCGATGAATTCGTCATCATGCTTCCCGATACCGACAAATCCCATGCGAAAGTGGTCGCCGAGCGTATCCAGAAACAGTACAGCGCCTTCAAGTTCGGCAATACCAGCCTGTCGATGGGAATTGCTGAGGCATTCCCCGAGGAAGACGAACAGTGCCTGATAAAACGGGCCGACGAAGCCATGTACCGTTCAAAAAAGGAGGGGCGCTCGCGGCTCACCCTGGCCTGAACGCGCTCCGCTTACCAGCCACTCTTCCTGAATGCGGCAAAAAGCGCAATCGCCCCTGCCGCCGCGACATTGAGCGATTGAACCGACTGCCGTTTCATGGGTATTGCGAAACGGCAGTCGGCATGATGCAGCAGGCGGTCGGAGAGTCCCGCGCCTTCATTGCCGAATGCAACCACCAGGCGTTTCGCGGCGGCGAAACCGACCTCCGCCGCGCCTTCCGTATCGGCGCAGTAAAGCCGGTACCCCTTTCGTTTCAGCACGCCGACGGCGTCAAGGTATCCCTCGCCCCGTCTGATCCAGGGAACAAGGAGAGCCCCCGCCGACGATTGAACTGCTTTCGGGGAAAACGGGTCGGCGCAACGCCGCGAAAGAAGCACTCCGCTGAAATCGAAGGCTGCGGCGATGCGCAGCATCGTACCGACATTTCCCGGGTCCTGTACGTCCTCGAGCAGAACGATCCGGTCGCCCGGATCGGCGGGCAGTGCGGTGCGGTAGGTGCCGGCGGGAATTCGCACCACGGCAATGATTCCTTGCGGCGTTGTCGATGAAGCGATCCTTTTCATTTGACCGGCCGACAATTCACGTAACGGAATGCCGGGGTATCGGGAAGGGTTCACCGCCGCGGCGTCGATCAACAGCTCCTCGAGGGCGTCGGGATGCGACGTGACGATTTGTGCGACGGCGCGGCTCCCTTCGGTCAGAAAACAACCGTGCTCCCGCCGCCCTTTTCCCGTTGCGAGTTCACGGTACCACCCGAGCGGTTTCAGAACGTGATCTCCTCCCTGAATATCGGCAACCAGGTTTTCAGGACGACGATATTCCGCAGTACTTCCGGATTGAAAAGCAATATCCGCTTTCCGTGATGACCGTGTTTCGACACGGTCCGGTCTTCCTGAAGCGCAAGCAGCTTCGATCCGGTCAGCTCTTCGAGCGCATCGCGGTCGATAAAACGCTCTCTGCCGCGGCGGGCGAGTTCGATCTCGACCAGGGACTCCTCGAGTCGGAGCACCCGGTCGGAAATTCCCGAACCGTTTCTCTGCCCCGCATCGAGCAGCGCTTCGATAAGGTCGTAGGTGCCGTCAATAAACGACTCGCCGATGAGCGCCCCCCCGCGCTCATGCACGCGGAGATACTGCAGATACATACGGAGCGCCGGACGCTCTTTTATGAGGATGAACTCACTTCCCTGCTCGTTTTTCCGTATGACGAGAAGATCTTTCAAAATAAGGTGAAGAAAAAGGTTCTCAATCTCCTGTCCGCCCAGACCGATGAGCGCATACGTCCGCTCTTTGACCGTTGAAACGGGTACCTCATTTCCCGCCGGATCGTCCGGCGACCGCATTTCAGTCAACAGCATAATGATCTGTATCACGCCGCCGATGCTTTTATTCACCAGATCGTCGCCGGTCTTTTTCATGGTATCGCGTAATCGCTTGACGACAAGTCTGATCATCGTACCGAGCCAGTCGGGGATGCGCTGCAGCGTGCGGGAGAAGAGTTCCTCGTCGATCACCGTTACAATCGTATCTTCAAGCACCTGCGCCGTGGCGCTCCGCGGCTGGCGGTCGAGCAGCGACAGTTCGCCCAGAACGCTTCCCGGCCCGAGCCGGGCGAGCTCCACCGTGTTTTCACCCTCCTGCTTGAGGACGCGCACGCTTCCCGACCTGATGATGAACATCTCCGTGCTCGATTCACCCTCGATGAACATCAGCGTGCCGCGGTGAAAAAAGCGTTCATGCCGGTTGACGATGCTCTTTCCGGCGCCGACTTTATCATCGGACCGCTCCTTCGGGTTCATTGCAGCTCCAGCGAAAAGCGGGGAAGCCATTCCTGAATCTTTTTGATCCTGCCGAGCGTCGCTTTGCGAAATATGACGGCGGTATCGTTTTCTGCGGGAAGAAGGTTGACGAGATTCCGCCGTCGCAGGTCGAGAAGCTGTTTATCCAATTGACCGCTGTCGTTCAACGAAAGGTCTTCGGCAAGGGCGCTTTTAAGCAGCGACGTGCCCTCGTCGGTCTCCTGCCCGAGTTTCTGGGCCACATACACGATATTGCTTAGAATGTTGACCGCCTCCGGCGGAATCGCAACCTCCTTGAAGGTCTGCCGCCGGTCTTTCAGTATGAGATACTCCTCGAACAGACCGAGCACCTCGCTGTCGGGAACGCCGATGTAGTTGACGCCGTCGTTCTCGAAACCCGTAACGATCGATCGTTTTTCCAGATTGCCAAGCAGCTGTTCGGTCTCCTTTTTGCGCAGCCGGCACACATAATACGCCTCGACAAGGACGGTATCCCGGGGAAGCGCATTGACCGAGCCGATCTCCCGGCGGAAAACCGGAAGCAGGAGCTTGATCAATGCAACAAGCCCGCGCTCCCTGTTGCGAAGGGCCGTACGGTCGACTCTCCGGTTCGCGTCCCGTAACCGTGAGACCACTATTTTAACGATACTCTGCAGCCATACGGGGACGGCCTGCATGACCGATTGAAACTGGGCGTACCCGATAACGACCGTTCTCACCCGGTCGAGGGCGACCACCGTCGCCGAACGCGGGAGCGTATCAAGCAGCGACATCTCGCCGATAATGCCGCCCTTCTCCACACGGGCCAGCTCAACGCGGCCGTCGGGGGTGTCTTTGTAAATGCCGACCCTGCCCTCATGAATGATAAAGAGCTCTCTGCCGGCCGAACCTTCCGAAAAGAGCGTCTCTCCCGCATTAAAGCTCCGGTACTGCTGCTGTAACGGACGTTTACCCGTCTTCAGTTCGTTGCGTGAAGAGTGCATCATGGCCGCTGACCGATTATCGCCGTCGGTTAAAAAGAAGGAGAAGACGGTCGATCTTCTCCTCTATGATACTATTTGACACTTCTTTCTACAACGAAAGAACCGGTTTTGACGACATGCTATTTTTTTTCCCTGATCCGGGTTGATTTACCGGTACGTTCGCGCAGAAAATAGAGTTTGGCACGCCGTACGCTTCCGCGCTTCATGATTTTCACTTCGGAAATCAGCGGCGAATAGATCGGGAAAATACGTTCGACATACACGTTGCCCGACGCCTTTCTCACGGTCACCGTTGCAGTACTGCCGGTCCCCCGTCGCTGCACGACCACGCCCTGAAACTGCTGAATACGCTCCTTCTCGCCCTCCCTGATGCGGAACGAGACGGAAACCGTATCGCCCGGCGTGTAGTTGACTTGACGTTCGCCCATCTGTTTTCGTTCGATGCTTCTGATGATATCATGCATACTATGCCTCTCCTCCGACCGGATCCGGCCGCTCGTTCGTTTTATCCGGTACTACCGTTTATTTTGCAGTAACGCTCCCACAAATCGGGACGTCTTTTTTTTGTCAATTCAATCGCCGTCGCACGCCGCCATGCCGCGATGTTCGCCCGGTGCCCGCTTACAAGCACCTGCGGCACCTTCATTCCCTCGAACTCCTCGGGCCGCGTATATTCCGGGGGACTGAGCAGGCCGTGGAAAAACGAATCCGCCTCCGCGCTTTCACGATTCCCGAGCGCTCCGGGAATAAGCCGTGTTATCGCATCGATGAGCGCCATTGCCGCGATTTCTCCCCCTGAAAGAACAAAATCCCCCAGTGAAATCTCCCGATCGATGTACCGTTCAGCGATCCGTTCGTCGATCCCTTTATACCTCCCGCAAAGAAGAACGATCGCCTCCTGCTCCAGCAGGCTTTCGACGACCGTATGCCGCAAAACCTCGCCTCGCGGCGTAAGGAAAACGACCAGCGGATGTTTGTCCTTCAGCCGTTCTCTGGCCGCGGTGACGGCACCGGCGATCGGTTGCGGTTTGAGCACCATCCCCGCATCGCCGCCGTACGGGTAATCGTCAACGGTGTTATGACGCCGGTCCTCCGAATAATCGCGGATATTATGCAGTTCAATGGATATCAGCCTTTTCTCAACGGCACGTCGTATGATGCTGTCCGAAAAAACCCCCGAAAACATGGCGGGGAACAGCGTAAGAATATCAAAAAGCATACTTCCATCCATCCGCGACTTTTTACAGGGCTTAAAGCAGATCTTCGATAAACGAATGACGAACCGTCAGATATCCCCGCTGCCGGTCGATCCCCGCCACCGCCCGTTCCGATAGCGGGATGACGACCGTTTCACCCTCCGAAGGGGTTACTTCCACCGAATCGATTGTCGGAAAATTGTGCACGGCGACCACCGTCCCGAGCTCCCGGCCTTGATCGGTTCCGACCTTCAATCCCATTAAATCAAAATGATAAAAACCGCCTTCCTCCAATTGCGGCAACGTGTCCCGGGTAACGAACAGCATCAAGCCGCATATTTTCGCCGCACTTTCAATTGTCGTAATGCCGGAAAAATGACAGACCGCTCTTTTCCCGCGAAACGCAGTTTTTTCAAGGACGATCCGTCTGCACGCGGTTTCCGAACTGCCCACGTAGAGTTCCCGCGGTACACCGAACCGCTCGAGTGTCGCACCGTACGGAGTGACCGCGCACGCTCCCTCCACACCGATCGGTTTCCCGATAATGCCCACGGCGATCAACCGGGGCAACGACGATGCAGGTTCCGACACCGGTCGATCCGACTATTTTTTCTCTTTTTTCGGCTTCGGCTTGCGTCGCCGTTCGGGCTTCCGTTGCACGTTCATCTGTTCGGGAGTCAATCCTTTTGCAACCCCCTCCGCGGTAACGAAAAACTGGTCTTGCCGGAGCAGGTTTTTGACGGTCAACGTCGGCAGGGCGCCGTTTTTCAGCCAGAATGCAACCCTGTCGTGTTTGTATTTGAAGGTCTTCGGGTTTGTTTGCGGATCATAAAATCCAACCGTCTCAAGAAACCTCCCGTCGCGTTTCATCCTGCTGTCGGCGGCAACGATTCGATACTGTGCGATCTTACTTCTTCCCATGCGGGCCAATCGGATTTTAACAGGCAAGTCGTACTCCTTGCAAAAAGTGATACGGCGAACGTGGCAGTATTTCGGTGCTCACGGCGCCAGATTTCTCAGCGCGGCGGCATGGCCCCGCTTTCCGGCGATTTTGTTCATCCGTTTCATCATCAGTTTCATTGAATCGAACTGTCTGAGTAATTTATTTACATCCTGGACGACGGTGCCGCTTCCCGCGGCGATGCGCTTTTTGCGGTTTCCGTCGATAATCTGCGGCCTCTCCCGTTCGACGACGGTCATCGAACAGATAATCGCCTCGATTCTCGTAAGAGCGCTATTGTCAATTTCAGCGTCCTTCACTGCGCGTCCTATTCCCGGAATCATCGCAAGCAGGTCGCCGATCGGCCCCATTTTTTTAATCTGTCTGAGCTGCTCCAGAAAATCCTGCAGGGTAAATATGTTCCTGCGGATTTTTTTCTCGAGGATGCGGCTTTTTTCGGCGTCCAAGGTCTCCTGGGCGCGTTCCACCAAAGAGACGATATCACCCATTCCGAGAATCCGTGACGCCATCCGCTCGGGATGGAACACCTCAAACGCATCGGGTTTCTCACCGACACCGACAAACCGGATCGGAACACCCGTTACGTCAAGAATGGAAAGGGCCGCTCCGCCGCGCGCATCGCCGTCCGCTTTTGTCAGAATCGATCCGGAAAAGCGGATCTCACGATAAAATTGTTCTGCGACATTCACCGCATCCTGGCCGGTCATGGCATCAGCGACAAAAAATATTTCGTCCGGACTGGCGGCATCACAGATTTTTTTGAGTTCACCCATCATTTCGCCATCGATATGCAGCCGGCCCGCCGTATCGATGATCACGAGCGATGCTCCTTCCGAACGTGCGCGGGCAAGGGCTCCTTCAACAACCTGAAGCGTTTTTTTCCCCCGGTCCGCATATACCGCCACTCCAAGCGCCTTCCCCAGCGTTTCCAGCTGGTCGATGGCGGCGGGACGTTGCATATCCGCAGCGACAAGAAGCGGCTGGTGGCCCTGTTTTCTGAAATAAAGCGCGAGCTTTGCGCATGCGGTCGTTTTCCCCGATCCCTGCAATCCGGCCAGGACGACGACGTTCATCCGGTTGGCATGCAGTTTTATCGGCTGCGCATTCCCGCCCATGAGCCGGGTGAGTTCATCGTGAACGAGTTTTACGAACTGCTGACCGGGGGTTATGCTTTCGAGCACTTCCGCTCCGAGCGCCTTCTCCCGGACCGCGGCGGTGAACTTTTTCACCACGCGGTAATTGACGTCAGCCTCCAGAAGCGCACGCTTCACATCGCGCACCGCCTCGGAAATGTTTTCTTCGGTTAATTTTCCGCGACCGCGAAGTCTGTTGAAAACGGCCTCAAAACGGCGAGAAAGCTCTTCAAACATGTTTTTTTCCGCAATAAACGACCGGATAGGAAATTAAATTTATTAAAGATACCTTCTGGATTGAGCGGCGCACAAGAAGTATGCTTTGCCGTTTCCGCCGGTGTATCTTTGAATATCAGGAGCAGCATCAATGACCGACCATCTCCGATTCATGAAGATCGCCTATCAAGAAGCGCTTAAGGCGCTTGATGAAGGTGAAGTTCCTATCGGCGCACTGATCATCCGCGATCAGCAGATCATCGGACGGGGGTATAACCGTGTCGAGCAGCTTTCCGACGCGACGGCGCATGCCGAAATAATCGCCATAAGCGCCGCATCGAACAGCTCCGACTCATGGCGTCTTGACGGGTGTACACTCTACGTCACCGTCGAACCGTGCGTCATGTGCCTGGGTGCGATCATGCAGTCCCGCATTGAAACGATCGTTTACGGCGCCGCCGATCCGCGCTGCGGAGCGATCGATTCACACTCCTATCGCCGGGAAACCGAGCGCATCTACCGCCGGTTCCCGAAGGTCACGGCAAATATACTTGGTGAAGATTGCTCACGGCTTCTTACCGGCTTTTTTGCCAAACTGAGAAAACAGCGCTGACGTAGTGAAACGCCACTTCGCGGAAGGACTCCGCCTACTGTTGCACCGAAACCGAGAGCACCGGGCAGGAGACGGTGCGAAGCACCTGCTCGGTATTGCTGCCGACGATTTTCTGAGCCAGGCTGTCCCTGCCGTTGGTCGACATCACCACGAGATCTCCGAGATAGTTGTCCGCAACCGTGACGATCGCCTCCACCACCGGCTGATCGCGCAGTTCCTCCCGCCAGATTATCCGGGGATGTCGACGGGAAGAAAGCCCCGGAAAGGTTTTACCCGCATGCAACGCCATCACTTCCAGCGTGACGTCGGGAAAAAAAGAGAGCAGCTGCTCCACCGTTCGCATGGCGTGCGTGAAAAATTTATCGTTTTCGACGGGCATTATCACTCTTTTCAATGCCATATCGCCCGTCGCCTCGTCGACGAACGGCCGGGCCGCGGACGGAACAAAGAGCGTGGTATGCCTGAAGTAGTTTGCCAGGTATGCGGCGAGCGATTTTCCGAAGAGGCCGCCGTGGCTGCTGCGGCTCTCGGTTCCCACTACGAGCAGATCGTGCGGATGACGCTTGAGACGTCTTTTAAGAACCCGCCGCTGATTGCCTCCCTTGATCACCTTCTTTACCCGTAAACCGATTGACGCGACATCGCTGCGCTTCGATTCCGGCAACAGTATTCCCCATTTCTCCAGATAATCCCGCACCCCGATCGATTCCGTTCGTTCCGAAACCGGCCTGACATCAACGATTTCCAGTTCACCTTTGGCGGCATGGGCGAGACGGAGCGCATGCACAAACGGCATTCTTGCGAATCGGTTATCATGGAGCGCAAGCAACACCGCCAATGAAGAAGCGGTCCGCTCCGGCGGGTTTTCCGACGACGACTCTTCACTCATACGGGCTCCCTTTGAAACTTCATATCCCTCTTTAGTTTAAGGTAACATATTCAACATGTCAATGGATACCGTTTTGACCTGATTCATTTCGATAAACTATTTTCCCTATCCACAAATCTCTCAATCAAGGACTTTCTTCATGCGGCAATGGACCCTTTCCTCTCTCGCTTCGGCCGTCGAACGGTTCGACATGCTCCCGAACGACCGGCAACACGCGGTGCTGCAGCTGATGAACCGCTCCTATCCCCCTTCGCTGTACGAGGAGCACCGTAAAAAACGCCGACGCGCACTTGCACACGCAAACAGCGCACGTACATCGGCGGCCGGCGCGATTCAGCAGTTTCCCCCTTTTATCCCTTCCAACGATCTTCAGGCGACTCCCGACGCACTGCGCGGTTATGCCGTCGTGTTTACCGCCGGCGGGGAGGGGGAACGGCTCAAAACAAGCCTGCTGAAGCGGGGCGTTTCCCCCGCGTCGCTGCATGACTTTACAAAAGCTACTTACGGGCTGCCCGGTATCCCGAACCGCTTCGGCACGCTGCAGACGAACCTCGCGATGATCGCTTCGCTGTGCCGGGAATCGGGCGTCACGCTACCGGTCATCGTCACCACCGGCCCCGCGGGTTCAACAACCGCAACCGTCATATCCGAGCTTGCCGTACGGTACCGCAATTTCGGTCTCAAGCATCTCCTTGTCATTCCCCAGGAGGAACGGCTCTTTTTGAGTAATGACGAACGGATCGTTCTCCAGGAGGCGGACGGCGTCCTCACTCCGATAACCCATCCGGATGAAACCGGCGGGCCGCTCATGAAACTGAAAAAGCCGGGCGTCATGCCGGAGGGCGCCTCCGTCCTCGAATGGCTGGAGGGGCTCGGGTGCCGCCGCACCATCGTCGTGCAGGCAACGGCGCTCTACGATCAAAAGCTCCTGCCGCTTATCGCATCGGCTCTCGGCACCCATGACTGTCTCGGCGTGGGCATTCTTCGGGATGCTTTCCCGGCAAACGATCCTTACGGAACCTTCGTTTCGCTCCGAACGGACGACCGGAACGTGACCATGATTCTCGAACAGGACATGCGAAATGACCGCACCCGATCGATCACCGACCCGACAGGCCGTTTCTTCCTCCCTTACAATACCGGCCTCTATGCGTTCCAAAACCGGCTTCTTCTCGACAACGACCTTCCCGACTTCGCGACGCCGCCCAAGGAGCTGCGCCCCGATCTCGCCCGCGCGCCGAAAATCGGCTACGCGGCAATCGACGCGATCACCCTGGCGAAAGATCCGATCATCCTTACCATCGATCCGTCACTGTTCGGCGTACTGAAAAATGCCGACGATCTGGAACGTCTCGCCGCGCTCGGGAAAAAGTTCGGACTCGACAGGCTCTGCGCTGATTTCGGCGGATAAACGGGCTGCATCGTTCACCGGCATGACCCCGGCCGACGAAACGCGCCATATCTCCTTCCGTCAATAACCGGCAGGGATGGTGCGGATTACAGACACTTGGCGGATAAAACGATTTTTTTTGCGAGTGCGCGGGCCGATTCATCCCAGTGCTTTCGCTGCATGGCGATCTGAAACTCGATTTTCTGCGACAGCACCCCGTAAAAGACCGGCGCATCCTTCCTGTAATCCCAGATCAGTACCTTAGCGCTGACCTCAAGATTCGCCTGCCGCTTCGTCTTATCGTCCCAGTAGTATTCAACGTAAAAATTGTTCCGTTTGAAGCTCAGCCGCTCGACCAGTATCGCAACGACGCTGCCCAGTCCCGCCGCCTGCATCGCCGCTTTACCGGGAACGGAGAAATGCAGGGAATTCGTGTCCTCCCCGATTTTCAGGCCGATATCCCGCTTCGCAAGGCTGTCGAACAAATCGGGATGGTTGACGCCTGCATAAATAAGGGAGTCCCCGCTGATATACGACTTGAACGTTTCCCGAAACAGGGGTAGATAAAACTTCGTGATGCGTGATTCCGGAGCCGCGTTCAACCCTCCGTAATCATCCGCCACGTCCTTGGGATTATCGATGATGATGTTTTTTTCTCCGGGCAGCGCCAGGAGCAGGAGCCGGTTCGAGAAATCCGCGGAGGCGTACTCTTCGCAATGCCTATACGGAAGCATCGTTACTGTCGGCGAACAACAGAAAAGCATCGCCATTGCCGCCACTGCCCTCCCGCCTCTTTTTATCGCGTTGATAGTCATTCCTTCCCCAACCTTCTCCCGTCGTTGTTACAAAATGGTGTTGTCGAAATCATAGAGATCGCTCTAATGAAGACTCATCCGGTTTTCCCCAGCAGCAACGCGATGCAGATAAGCGATCCAAGCCCCATCATGAATGCGTAGGTGAGGTGCTGCGCGACTTTCGGGGTTGGGTGAAGTGCGAGGATCACGGTGAAAACGACGCCTGATGCAATATAGACAAGATCGATGTAAAGATAGACGGCAGTGTACTCTCCGGTAAGGTAAACGGCGAAACTGAGGGCGAATGAAACGGCAAGGCAACTGCACGCAAAGATGACCGTCCGTCGTAATCCGTACTTCTTCGTAAAGGTCTCGACGGGGGTATTTTTATCCTGCAGAAAATCGCGGATGTCGGTAACCGCACGTCCGCCGAACATGGCGAAAAAGAACATTGCGGCAAGCAGGCAGACGGAGCGTGTCGGGGAGCCGGCCATTGCTCCCATGACGAGATAGAGCGCCTGAAGAAGCCCGAGCGTCACACACCGCATGATCGCCGTCTCGAAGCACTGAAACGCGAGTCCGAGGATGACGGCCGCGATAACGGCCCACGGAATGAGACTCGGAGGTGAGATCCATGCGGTAAGAAGCAAACTTCCCAGCAGGAACACCGATGAAAACGTCCACCCGAAAACGACCGGTATCTCCCCTGCGGCGACGGGATTAAGCCTGATCCGGGCTCGCGGCCCCGTGCAGTCAAGGTGCCGGTCGGCGACGAAATCCATTGAAAAACCGCCGGTCGCCAGAAGGAAGCCGATGAGCGTCATCGAAAGCGAGCGTTTACACGGAGCGCCCGCAACATGGGCGCCGATGCCGGCGAGTGCGGCGACCATAATGGTGCGGTTGATGCGGAACAGTTTGAAGAAACCTATGATACGTTTTTTAATCGATGCCTCGACTGAAAGGATCGACTGATTGCGGTATCGATCGGTAGATGTCGCGCTTTTCATGGGATATCGCTAATCCCGTGATCCGGTTGTCGACTGAATTTCCCCCTCCCCGCCAATTCACCTGCCCGGCACAAGATTAATATAGGTGTGATGCCGGTAAAAATACAAGCATCAACAACAGCTATCGGAAGGAAACGCTTTAAAGCCCGCCCGGCTTATTTACGGACAAGATCGAAACGATCGGCATTCATTACCTTATTCCATGCAGCTATAAAGTTGTCGACGAACTTCTTCTGCGCGTCGTCTTGTGCATAGACCTCCGCGAGCGCCCGCAACTGCGAGTTTGACCCGAAGATAAGATCGACACGGGTGCCGGTCCACTTCAGTTCGCCCGTCGCACGGTCGCGGCCCTCGAACTCCTCCCTTTCCTCCGTGACCGGTTTCCAGACGGTGCTCATATCAAGCAGGTTCACGAAAAAGTCATTGGTGAGTGTTTCGGGCCTTTTGGTAAAGACGCCGTGCGTGGACCGGCCGTGATTGACATTCAAGACGCGCAGCCCGCCGATAAGCACGGTCATCTCGGGGGCGGTCAGTCTCAACAGTTGCGCCCGGTCGATCAACAATTCCTCGGCCGAAACGGTGAATCGGGTTTTAAGGTAGTTGCGGAATCCGTCCGCGACCGGTTCGAGCACGGCGAATGATTCCGCATCGGTCTGCTCCTGCAGGGCATCCATACGCCCCGGTTCGAAGGGAACCGTCACGTTCTGACCGGCACTCTCCGCGGCCTTCTCGATGCCTGTGCAGCCGCCGAGGACGATCAGGTCGGCGAGCGATATCTTTTTTTCGCCCGATTGCGCCTTATTGAATTCCGATTGAATTTTTTCGAGCGCCTGCAGCACCTTTTTCAGCAGGGCTGGCTGGTTGACCTCCCAATCCTTCTGCGGCGCAAGACGGATGCGCGCTCCGTTCGCCCCGCCGCGCTTGTCGGAGCCGCGGAAGGT
>JAFGNB010000305.1 GCA_016927235.1 Chitinispirillaceae bacterium | reverse complement strand
GGGAGATTTTATATATCATTTCTTAATTAATTTACTGCAAAAAACTCATGAAATGGGTAAAATCACTCCCCAAACGCCGGTTTCTGTTCGCTCGAGAGAACAAAGCGCTTTCGCTCTTTCCCCTTCTCCCGACTATTTTTTCCTATGGGGCTTCACCCCGCATCACTACTCGCCATGCAGTGCCGTCAGCAGACTGCGTAAATCAACGATCGCCACGGTCGTCTTCGTATCGGAGAGTGCATAGGGAATGATGAGTTTGCCGTTATGCAGAAGGCATCCGCAGGTATACACCACATTGGGGACGTATCCGTCTCGGGAGGTTTCGGTGGGAACGATCAGCGGTTCTTCAAGCCGGCCGAGGACCTTCGACGGATCGTCCCGGTCGAGCAGCAGCGCGCCGATGGCATATTGACGCAATGGACCGACGCCGTGGGTCAGAACGAGCCATCCGGCCTCGGTTTCGACCGGAGAGCCGCAGTTGCCTATCTGCATGAATTCCCACTCATACTTCGGCCTGACGATGCGCACCGGATCGTACCAGAAATGGATGTTGTCGGAATAGACGAGAAAAATACTCTCGCTGTCCTGACGTGACAGCATGGCGTATTTTCCTCCTATTTTCCGGGGGAAAAGAGCCATTCCTTTGTTTTGTATGGCATCTCCGTTGAGGGTGATCATCTTGAAGTAGGTGAAGTCGGTTTCTATGAGCTGCGGCAGAATCACCTTGCCGTCATAGGCGGTATAGGTCGCGAAATACCGGACGCTGTTGTCGTCGTCGACAAAACGGACGAACCTGGCATCTTCGATACCGTTTTTCTCCGACGGCGACGCCGGAAAAATAACCCAGGAGGAAAGCGGTTGTTCTTCCGAAACGTGAACCTCATAATTGGAATAGGCGAGCCAGAGTATTTTATCGTGCGAGAGCCGGTCTCTTTCCGAGTAGCGGTGAGTGCTCCGGATGAACCCGGAAAGGGACTCATGGAGCTGCCTGATCGTAAAAGAGTCCGCCAGGGGAGCGATGACCGCACTGGAAAAATCATTATCGAACCCCATTTCGGCGAGCTTGTGGCCGAAGCACAGTTTATCGTAGGATGGATCGCACTGCGGAGAGGCGATGGCGGCCTGCTGCGAAACCGGATCGATCGATACCCTGCAGGAGGAGTCCGCAACGCCCGTTCGAAAGGTGATCGAAGAGATGTGACCTTCACCGGTTGCCCGGAGGCTCATGATAAAACGAATCGAACCCGCCGGTAAACCGGTTTGATCGGGATGCGGCACCATGGAGGGATTGAAAAGCGCAACGGCCTCGAAGGCATACTCCTGAGTAAAGTACGCGCCGATGAGCAGTTTGCGGGCGTCGGATACATCATAGTCGGTATCGAAAAACGATTTGACGGATTCGTAGTGCGATAAAAGAACCTCCTCGGTACGCAGATGCCGCCTGGAAAAACGGGCGACCACCGATCTGAGGGTCCGGACGACCTCTTTCTCCGGCAGTAAATTGATCCGGCTGATAATGCTCGAAGTACGGTCTTCGGGATTCGGGATCAGCCTTCGCAATACGACCCGCGAAGCGTCGGGAGAAAGAAAGATCTTCGTATGGTTCAGCAATGAATCGTTTTTCGACATGACGTCACCATGGTACCATTACTGCACCGGTTCCTTCAAGCTTCGCAGATCGTTGCGGGTGACGGTCATCTCCGCGAGGGACAGAAGAAAAGAGAGCGCGGCCTCCGCTCCCTGATTGAGATTGGCGCGGTCCACATGCAGGGCGTCGCAGCAGCCGCCGGTAAGCGGATCGTAAAGGCTGACGGAAAGGGCGTTGCGGCCGAGATACCATTGAAATGCCTTCCACGCCTCATCATGCCATTTCGCATCCTTCGTCACCCGGTACGCTTCGAGGCAGGCCGATACGGTGGTATAGGCTTCGACGGGTTGCTGGTCGAACGAAGGGAAAACGCCGTTGCGTTTGTAAAAAGAGTCGGCGCCGACGGGCTGAAAACCGTTCCGCTGGTCGGTCTGAACCTCGCAGAGCCACCGGAGCGCGGCGAGACCGTCGTTAAGCATTGCTCCGTCGGGAAGCCAGCGGCCGCTCAAAATGAGGGCGTGGGGAAGTCTCGCATTGGTATAGGTCAGCGACTGCTCGAACCACATCCATTGGGGCGCCCGGTTCGCGCGCAGGATTTCATGCAGTTTCAGGGAAAGGTTCCGGCGGATGGCCTGTATGCTGCGGTCTCCGGTAAAACGGCGGAAGTACTCATGGATGCCGATAATCGAAAATGCCCATGCACGGGGAGACGAAAAGGAGGTCACCGCCGGAATCGCCCGGTCGAACAGTTCTGCGGCAAGCCTCTGAAATCCGGCATGCGGCGTTCGCCCGATGCATGTCCCGAGCGCCCAGACGGCACGGCCGTGGCTGTCTTCGGAACCCGCCTCCTCGATCCATTCGCGGCGGTAGTTGAGAAAGTTCCTGAAACGTCCCGACTTCTCGTTGAAAGCGTATGATAAAAAACCCAGATAGATATGACCCAGTCGTTCGATCTCCTTTGCGGGCTGATTTCCCATTTCCTGCAGATGCGACGTCAGGAT
>JAFGNB010000304.1 GCA_016927235.1 Chitinispirillaceae bacterium | reverse complement strand
GACGTACGGTTCTCCTGTTCCGCAAGATGGAGCGTCGCGGCAAAACTGGTGGGCACGCTGTAAAAAACGGTCGGCCGGTAACGATCGATCACCTCAAAGATGGTTTTCGGCAGGGGACGGTCGGGCAGCAGGACAGTGGTCCCACCGACCCAGAGCGAGAAGTAGAGCCCGTTGCCCAGGCCGTAGGCGTGGAACAGTTTGGCGACCGAAAAGGAGACGTCCGATTCGAGCAGGCCGATGGTCTGCTTGGCGTAATACTCCGCTTCGATAATCATATCGTGCTGCAGATGGATCGTTCCCTTGGGGAATCCGGTGGTGCCGGAGCTGTAAAGCCAGAAGGCGCTGTCGTCCTTGCTCATGTCGGCGGGTTCGAGTTCGGCAGAAGCCTCTCTCATAACCGTATCGAAAGAGAGATCGCCGCCCGCGCCGCCGCGCGCGACGATGATGTGCTTGAGATAGCGTAATTTTTCCCGGACGGGATTGATCTTTTCAAGCAGCGATGCGTCAATAACCAGGACCTGCGACCTGCTGTCGTTGAGCAGATACTCGTAATCCGGCGGTTTGAGGTTCGTGTTCAGGGGGATCGCCACTGCGCCCGTCTTTATTGCGCCGAAAAAAGCGAAGACGCACTCGTGACAATCGGGCATGATGATGGCGACGCGCTCTTCCATGCGGATGCCGAGTTTGATCATGGCATTGCCGAACCGATTAACGTTTTCAGCGAGTTGGCGGTAGGTAACCGTCGTGTCCCCGCAGAGGATCGCGGGCTTGTCCGCCCTTCCCTCCTGCAGATGCCGGTCGATGAAAATGGTTGCGGCATTGAGCCGTTCGGGGATTTCGAGAGGTTTCATTGTCAATCCTTTCGTGGGGGTGTTTATATGTGTATTTTATTTAACAAATTTAACTCCACAACGTCGTCATTTCGGCGGCGCTTGATTTCACTGGCCTTATTTTTCTGCAAAAGAAAGAAAAAATTCATCCGTTTTCTGCTTGTCCGGAGCCGGAGTGATCGCTGCGGCGATGAGCAGGATAACCAGTCCCCCGACAATCGACCAGAAGGCCGGCAGAAAACCGCCGAGCTTTGCGGCCGGTATCAGACCCAGCGGAAGTGAGATGTTTAAAAATTGAGAAACGAGTATCGAGGCGAAGATGGCTCCCTTGCTGCACCGTTTCCAGTAAAGCGCCGCGATGACCGGGAAGAGCATCGAAGCGAAGCCGCCGAACGCCCATTCGACGACTTTAATGATCCCTGCCGGTTTGTAAAGCGCTACGACGAATGCGATAATCGCAAACGCCAATAGGACAAGGCGGGTCCGTGTGGTATCGCTCTTATTCGCGGTTTTTTCTTTACGGTTCGGGAGGATGTAATCCTTCATCAGGATCTGCCCGATGGCGAGGAGCTGACTGTCGAGGGTGGACATGAGCGCCGAAAAAATGGCGGCGCCGAGCACGCCCGCCATCCATGCGGGAGCGAATTTTGCGAGCAGCATTCCCAGAATCTGGTCGGATTCCGCCCCCTTGAGTGCCGGAAAAACGGTATGCCCCCACATGCCCGAGTAGGCCATGAGCACGAAGAGAAACAGCCCGGCAAAAGGATAGATAAGTATGATTTTTTTCAACTCTTTCGAACTTTTCCCGGTCAAAAGACGGCTGAAAACGTTCGGGAATACCGGTACGGCAAGAGCGCAGATAATACCGTAACTGAAAAATTTCTGCCAGGGAATCTTGCTCCGGTTCATCAGTTCCGGATATTTATCGACAACAGCCGATGTCGCTGCGCCGAATCCTCCAAGCGAGTAGGCAATGACGAGAAATATGGCCAGACCGCCGATAAGGAAGACCGCGGTCTGGAAGGTGTTGACCCATGCGGCTCCGCGCATTCCCCCCAACAGTACATAGGCGCCGACGATGAGGGTTACCAGAAGACAGCCGACCCAGTACGGGATAAAACCGTGGGTCAGACCGGCAAAGGTCCTGCCGCCGCCGATGATCCCCACCATCATATAGGGAATAAGATAAAAGAGTAAGAAGGACGCGGACAGGGCCTGAAGTCCTTTGCTTTCCCATCTTTTCCCCAGCAATTCGGAAATAGTCGTTACATCGTATCGTTTCCCCAGCACATACGCACGGTTTCCAATGGTATAGTAGAGCAGCGGCGACAACCACGCCCAGGTGGTGACGAAGTAGGCCCAGGTAACCCATCCTATATGGTACGAAAGTCCCGGAACGCCGACCAGCGTCACTGCCGATATGTTTGCTCCGAAGACCGCGGCGAAGAGCACGAAATAGTTGAACTCACGGTTGGCCATGAGGAAGTCGGTGATGGTTGCCTGCTTCCGGTAGCTTATAAACCCGAGAAGCATTACGCCGATCGTATAGGCCGCCAGGACGATTAATATTTGTAGCGTTGCTGCTGACATAGTCAATTTCCTCCTTTTGCGGCAGAGTCGTCTTTCCATACTGCAAAGCAGACGATGAAGATAAGGGCGACGCCCGCTGCCCAGATACCCAGTTGATAGAGCATCGGCAGGGTGATCCAGCCGGCGATGATCGGGTGGATTTTCGTCCCCCACCACCAGAGGTCGATCCGTATGAAAAGAAGGACAACCGCCAGCACATACACGAACGTGAGAAGTGCTTTGTTGCTCATGAAGAGGCTCCTTTGTAAGAGGAAGAATGGGCTTTGATGCCAGAGTCGGCTAGTTGATCGATCCTAATGGAAAAGATTAAAGCATGGTTGTCGTTACATAATCCCACCGTTCAATTGCCCGATGAGGAACACCGTTGAGAGAGGAAAAAGATCTACCCCCCGTTAGATCACCTCAACGAAACACGGGATATGCATGCCCCGCCATCAGCTTGATTTAATGCGGTACTTTTTACCGCATTACAAAATAGGAAATGCACTGCACACGTATTCAGGTAAGTAATGTAAAAAAAAGCATGGCAACGATGCAAGGAAAAAATGGGAAATTATTGCAGACACCATGTCCGCTGCTATTGCAGCTCCCGAAGCGGATAGTATTTTCATCATTTGCGGAAGCAATCGCATTTCCTGAACTCTGTAAATCCGACTGAATGCAATTCCGGTCGCCTCGCATAAAGGATTCAGATGCCTCGAGTGACAATCGAAACAGCACTGCCGATGGAACGGGCGACGTCACGGGCGCTCATGGATAATGTCATGGATGCGATAGTGGAAGTGCTGGGACTTCACACCGACGACCGTACGATATCGTTCGTCGCCCATGAACCGGACCTTTTCCGGATGAAGCCGCCCTATGAGATTTTTATTGAAATCGCACTATTCAGCGGACGCGGTAAAGCGACGAAGAGGCTTCTCTATCACACCATACTCGAACGGTTGCATGAGAAGCATGATATCGATGTAGCCAAGGTCATGATCCTGCTCAATGAACAGCCACGCGAGAACTGGGCTTTATGCGGCGGGATTCCGGGCGACGAAATCGATCTCGGATACCGGATTTCTATATGATCGGCGTTATTTGCCGATCGCGGCATGATACTCCTGGAGAGATTTGACGCCGCCGCTTCCTTTCCGCGCCTCCTCGATACCTTTGACTGCCGCAAGCGCGGCTGCGAGCGTGGTGATGTAAGGAATACGGTATCTGATCGCAGCCTTCCGGATATAGGAGTCGTCCTGCTTGCTCATCTTGCCGATCGGCGTATTGATGACGAGCTGAATCTCCTTGTTCTTGATCGCATCTTCGATATTCGGCCGTCCTTCATGGAGTTTGCGAATCATCTCGGCGGCGATGCCGTTTTCTTCGAGAAAGGTGCAGGTGCCGGTGGTTGCCTTGATGACAAATCCCATTTGTGCGAACCCCTTGGCCACTTTAAGTACCGCCGGCCGGTCCCTTGAGGTGACGCTGATCAATACGGTTCCTTCGAGCGGGAGGGTTGATTGAGCGGCCTCCTGAGATTTGAAATAGGCGATGCCGACCGTCTTTCCCATGCCGAGAACCTCACCGGTCGACCGCATTTCGGGCCCGAGCAGCGGATCAACCTCCGGCATCTTATCAAAAGGGAATACCGACTCTTTAACGCCGAAATGAGGGATCTTTTTTCTCGTGAGGTTAAGGTCGGCAAGTCCGGCACCCATCATGAGCTGTGTGGCGATACGGGCCATCTGGATATTACATACCTTCGAAACGAGCGGAACGGTTCGTGACGCCCGCGGATTGGCTTCAAGCACGTAGACCTTCTCCTTTTCGATTGCATACTGCATATTCATCAGTCCGACAACATGCAGTTCCCGGGCGATGCGCTTCGTAAATTCGTCGATCGTATCGAGATGCTTTTGCGGGATGTTGACCGGCGGAATACTGCAGGCGGAGTCGCCGGAGTGGATTCCGGCAAGTTCGATATGTTCCATGACCGCCGGGACGAACGCATCCGTTCCGTCGGCAAGTGCATCAGCCTCGCATTCAAGGGCATCGACGAGGAAACGGTCGATGAGAATAGGTCGCTCGGGTGTTACATCGACCGCTTTTTCGACATATTCGCGGAGCATTGACTCGTCATGAACGACCTCCATGCCCCTTCCGCCGAGCACGAATGAGGGCCGCACCATAAGCGGGTATCCCATTCGGTTGGCCACCAGCAGCGCATCGGTAAGAGTGCTGGCCATTTCGGATTCCGGCATGGGAATATCGAGCCGCTCCATCATTTTTCTGAACAGATCACGGTCTTCGGCAAGGTTGATGGTATCGACGCTCGTTCCGAGGATTTTGACTCCTGCTTCGGCGAGTTCCGTCGCGATGTTGAGCGGGGTCTGGCCGCCGAACTGGACGATCACCCCCACCGGCTGTTCTTTTTCGTAAATGCTCAGTACATCCTCAACCGTCAACGGTTCGAAATAGAGCTTGTCCGACGTGTCGTAATCGGTGGAGACGGTTTCCGGGTTGCAGTTCACCATAATCGTCTCGTACCCCATGTCGCGCAAGGCGAAGGCGGCATGTACGCAGCAGTAGTCGAATTCGATCCCTTGACCGATGCGGTTCGGCCCGCCCCCGAGAATCATTACCTTTTTGCGGTTGCTCACCGGAACCGTATCGGGAGCATGGTAGCTCGAATAATAATACGCCGCATTTTCGACACCGCTGACCGGTACCGTATGCCACCCCTCGACAACGCCGATAGCTTTTCGCCGGTCGCGGATACGCTTTTCGGAAACGCCGAGCAGTTTTGCGAGATACCGGTCGGAGAATCCGTCCTTTTTCGCAACGGTAAGAAGGTCGTCGGGCAGTTCCAGACCTTTACAGGCTATGATTTTCTCTTCCAGTTCGACCATCTCCTTCATCTGCTCGATGAACCAGCGCTTGATATTGGTGAGGGCGAACAGTTCATCGACGGTCGCGCCCTTACGGAGCGCTTCATACATGATGAACTGGCGTTCGCTTGAAGGCTCACGAAGGAGTGCGAGGAGTTCCGGGAGTGTTCTGCGGTTGAAGTCTTTGACAAACCCGAGGCCGTATCTGTTGTTTTCGAGCGAACGGATCGCCTTTTGATACGCCTCCTTGTAACTCTTTCCGATGCTCATCACTTCGCCGACCGCTTTCATCTGCGTGCCGAGCTTGTCCTGCGACCCCTTGAATTTTTCGAAAGCCCAGCGTGCAAATTTGATTACAACGTAATCGCCCCACGGCGTATACTTCTCAAGAGTCCCTTCCCGCCAGTAGTGAATCCGGTCGAGGGTCAGCCCGCCCGCCAGTTTTGCCGAAACCAGCGCGATGGGGAATCCGGTTGCCTTCGAAGCAAGCGCGGATGAACGCGAGGTGCGCGGATTGATTTCAATGATGACGACGCGGCCGGTTTTAGGATTGTGAGCGAACTGGATGTTGGTTCCACCGATGACGCCGATCGCCTCGACGATATCGTACGACCACTTCTG
>JAFGNB010000303.1 GCA_016927235.1 Chitinispirillaceae bacterium | reverse complement strand
GGCGGGGTCGACGCCCTGTTCCGAGCGATACCCCGCATACTGAAACCGGTGGCATGTCTCAATGCGCAGGGCCCGGAGCACGTCGATTTTGCGGCAGCAGATATCATCCGAACGGAGCGTGAGCGGTGCCTCCATGGTCAGCAGGCAGAGAAGCTGCAGAAGATGGTTCTGCACCATATCGCGGATAATGCCCGCCCTGTCGAAATAGGCGCCCCGCTCGACGATCCCTCCCTCCTCGAGGGCGCTTATTTGAATGGATTCGACGTAATGGCTGTTCCAGACCGGATAGAAAAGTGAGTTTGCAAAACGAAAGACAAGCATGTTCTGGACCGCCTCTTTCGCCAGATAGTGATCGATGCGGAAAATCTGCGACTCGTCGAAATACCGAACAAGTTCGCTGTTTAACTTCCGGGCCGAGGCGGCATCGAACCCGAAGGGTTTCTCGATAATGACGGCCGCCTCCTTGCCGAATCCTTCGGCGGAAATCTCCCGCGCGGTTTCCACGTAGGCTGACGGCGGCAGTGAAAGGAAAAAAACGACCCGCTCGAATTTTCCGTGCGCATCGATGAAGCGCCTCAGTCCCCGCATGCGCCGGTGGTAGAACAGCCGCCGCGCGAAGGGGGCGGAGACGGTGAAACGCCCCCGGAACTGCTCGTCGGTAAAGGCGGTCCGGCCGGTGCCTACGACCAGCGGCACCGCCGCCAGTTTCCCCTGTTGAAACAGCACATCAAGCGCCGGAACGAGTTTGCGTTTCGCAAGATCGCCCGACGCCCCCGCTATAACGATTGCGGTTGCCGGAAACGCCATAGTAAAAGCTTTCCCTCGATCGCGGCCCACTCACCGGCGAGGATGTACCCGAAGAGCGTGTCGACACCCGCAGGCAGCGCGCCGTTCGTCAGCGCATCATTGACTGAAAAAACGACGGTCGAGCCCGCTCTTCCCTCGCTATCGACCGATGTCCCGTTTTTTGCGATGATCGACGCAGTATCAATTCTCCGGTGAAAACTCCTCTTTCCCCACACCGCACTGCGGGCATACCCAGTCGTCGGGGAGATCTTCGAAGGCGGTCCCTGCGGCGATACCGTTGTCCGGATCGCCGTATGCCGGATCGTACACATAGCCGCACGCATTACAGATATACTTTTTCATGCCGCTCCTCCCTTGGTAAAAATTGGTACTCTGTTTATCGGTTCACTCACGTTTGTTCCGCCGCATGCCTCCGTCTGCCAAGCGCCGTTCTAAACCAGCCCCAGTTGAGTATGACGTGCGCGATAACCCCCGCGGCAAGCAGATAGCCTGCGGTAAAGTGAAGCGGCTTGAAGACCTCCCACGGAATCGTATCATGAAACATGCCGCTTCCCGCCTGAAGAATAAAAAGAACGGCGACGACCGGGTTGACAATTTTAAGCGCCGTCTGTTTATTGATCGCCATAAACGCCCCTCGATACGGAAGTACGTAAGCAAAATACCAAAAGACCGATTGTTGCACAATGCTTCTTCAACAGCCGCTTCCACCGCCGATTCACGGTCAGTTATTGACCTGTTGTTCCTTGCCGAGACCCCATGTCCCTTTCATGATATGAAGTTCCCGTTCCCTTCGCGCCAGATCGAGCAGCCTGTAGGCACAGTCGCGCACCGTTCCGAAAAGCACGCCACAACTGTCGTCGCTTCGTTTCAGATCGCCCCGATCGGCGCAGAAGAGCAGTTTCGCGCTCAGGTCGATCACGTCTAAAATGGCCTTATCGCATTCTCGCATATACCACCCGCCCTGATTTTTAAGGAAATGACTGCAAACGTTGTTCCACATCGCCGTGAGTTCGTTTCTGGGCGGGAGATCCGTTTTTCAATGCAGAGGTGTCTCGCCGGGAACGTATCGAATGCGCTGTTTCGATACATCGAAACGGTGATCGGAGTTTCTAAATCGCCGTCGGCACGTCAAGGAACTCCGTCTCAATCCCGAACGTCGTCGCGATCAATCGACCGATTTCCTGAACGCCGGCTTTTTCCGTATGATAGTGGCCCGCATAGACGACATTGATTCCCGCTTCGCGTGCGACGTGGTAATTCTCGTGTGAGGGCTCTCCGGTGACGTAACAGTCGATTCCCTTGTCAACGGCTTCGGCGAGTTCCCCGGCTCCCCCGCCCGAAACCACGGCGACGCGACGGACCGCTTCCGCACCGAACGGAAGCACCGTACAGGCCGCATCGAGGCGGCGGCGGAGCCGTTCGACAAGGGCGCCTCGGGTGGCGCCGGAAGGGGCCCTCCCCTCGCAGCCGATGGTAACTCCCTTGTAAACGCCGAACGGCTTGAGCGCTTTCAGGCCGAGAAGACGGGCAAGCTGCGCATTGTTGCCGAGAGTGGGGTGCAGGTCGAGGGGAAGGTGCGCGGCGAAGAGGTTGAGGTCGTGCTCGATCAGGTAGCGCACCTGCGTGTAAACCCGGCCGGTGATGTTCTTCAAACCGCCCCAGATGATGCCGTGATGGACGACGAGCATGCCGCAGGAGCGCGCCGCCGCGAGGCGGAACGTTTCCATGCACGCGTCAACCGCAAGGCCGACCCGGCGCACGCGCGCCGCTCCCTGCACCTGCAGACCGTTGCAGGAATGGTCGTTGATCGCCGCCAGGTCGAGCGATCGGCTAAGGAATTCGCAGAGACGGTCGCGGTCGACGCTCTTCGGCCCTGACGGCCGGTTCTTTCGGTTCATTACCGGTGCTCCTTCCGATAAAAAGGTGCCGTTGCGCCTACCGCTCCTGGTGAACGTTCAGCAGGTACGATTCGATAAACAGATCGATATCGCCGTCGAGAACCGCCTGCGTGTTCGACGTTTCGGTATCGGTACGGTGGTCTTTTACCATGTTGTAGGGGTGCAGCACGTATGAACGGATCTGGCTCCCCCACTCGATCTTCTTCTTTTCCGCAAGCTTCAACTGCCGCTGGCGATCTTCAATCTCCTTGTAATGCTGCCGCACGCGCGCCTTTAAGAGCCGCAGCGCAACGGCGCGGTTCTTGAGCTGCGAACGTTCGTTCTGACAGGCCACGACGATAGTGGTGGGGATATGGGTCATGCGGACGGCGGAGTCGGTCTTGTTGATATGCTGCCCGCCGGCGCCGCTCGCCCGGTAGGTATCGACCCTGATGTCCTTCTCGTCGATCTCGAAATCATCGACCTCTTCGACAACAGGGTAGGCATAGACAGATGCGAACGAGGTGTGCCGCCGCGCATTGGCGTCGAACGGCGAGATGCGCACCAGACGGTGAACACCGCACTCCGAGCGCAGATGGCCGTATACATATTCGCCGTGTACCTCCGCCGTGACGCTCTTGAACCCCGCCTCGTCCCCCGGCTGGGCCTCAAGTATCGTGGCGGTAAAGCCTCGCCGTTCAATCCAGCGCATATACATGCGCAAAAGCATCCCGGTCCAGTCGCAGGACTCGGTTCCGCCGGCGCCGCTGTGAATGGTGAGAACGGCGGGCGCGTCGTCGTCCTCTCCGCTCAATTTACGGATGAATTCGATACGGTCGATCTCTTTTTCCAGAGCACCGGCCTGCACGGCAAGCTCGGCAAGGGTGGCCGCATCCTCTTCGGCAAGGGCGAGCTCGAGGAATTCGGCAAGATCAATCCCTTCGGCATACACCCGCTCCCACGGTTCGATGATCCGTCGCGCGTTTTTGATGTCCCGGAGTACCGCCTTCGCGGTATTGGCATCGGCCCAGAAATCGGGCTGCGCCGCCTTCTCTTCGAGCTGCTTCACCCAGTGTTTTTTTTCATCGATGTCAAAGGTACCCCCGGAGGTTGTCGATCCGGCGGTTGATCTCCGCTACACGCGGTCCGTCAAGCTGTTCCGTCATTTTCCCCTTCCCTTCAGTTTCAACCGGTAAAAAATAATATCTGCGGCGCACTTTCCCCGTATCCACGAATGCCCATAACAAAAGAGAACCTCAAAAAGCCGCGAAGCCCTCAGGTACAGCCGTAAAAAGGACCTGGCGCCCTGTGTGCGGAAGCAATGCGGTAACCTCCTGAAAAATAAAATGATTATCTCAAATGTTTCATGTCGTTCACCACAACGGATTGGGCTGGCTCGATCCATAGACACTCCATCTTGTGGAAAAAAATGATGAAATCCTTGACTCCGTTTTTTACGGCGCTTATTTTAAATCATCGGTGAGTTGAAAATCCATTATCAGATCCAACAGCGAGTTAATAACCGTATTATTATCGGGAAAAAAAGGAGCACATCGCCATGGTCGCCAATCCGGGGGTTGAAAAAAAAATGGTCGCCGTTGAAGTACTCAATGAGGATGATCCCCCGGCCGGCCATAAAAAGCCGTTGCCGCTTGGGGAACGACTGATGAGGAAAAAAGCCGTTCTCAGCGAGAACGCCCGGATCGTGCTGGAAAAAAGGTACCTGCGCCGCGACGAGTCGGGGGTGGTCACCGAAACCCCCGAAGAGTTGTTTTACCGCGTTGCCGAGAACATCGCATCGGCAGAACCTCTTTTCAACCGCGAAACCAATCCCGACCAGTGGACCGAAAAATTCTACAATATGATGG
>JAFGNB010000302.1 GCA_016927235.1 Chitinispirillaceae bacterium | reverse complement strand
TAATTCTTTGCCATAGAACACCTCCTGTTATGATTAGGTTGCCGTTAAATACTCCTTCCAGTGAAATCCCGAATCGAGCAGTTTTTTCCGTATGAATTCCTTGGCTTGTTCAATGATGCCCGTTATCTCTTCAAGGCTTTTTCCCTGGTTCTCGGCGATATCGGCAAGGGGAAGACCTTCACGAACCAAGAGGATGAAGGCATTGCGCCAGTCCGCGGGCAGCTGGGAGAGCAGCTTGTCGATGTGCGTCTCTATTTCCCGGTATTCAACCTCCTGTTCGGGAAGTACGGTATCCGCGTCGATGAGGACATCTTCAACTTTGATTATTTCATCGGGCTGATAATATTCCTGATAGTCGGTATCGATATCCTCGGGTTCAATGGGCTCCTCGACGGGTACCAGTGCCATGCCGCCCGGGAGCAGCAGCCGGTCGATTGATTTTCTGATTTCGTCGTAATAGATCCGTGTCGCTTTTTCTTCGTTAAAGTCAAGACTGAAATGTCGTGCCGCCGAGAGCAATGCTTCGTCAAGCACGTCGTTGACATCAATACTCCCCGGTTTCGTATATCCCTGATACGATCTGAACCGGATTTCACGCAGAGCATAGTTATAGAATCTGCCGTAATTGTTGCTGAAAAAACTCGCCAGCAGGGAACGGACGTTGGGAGGAATGGTAAGGCCTTCAAGCGAATGCTGCGCCTCTTCCCTCTTCTGCGCCGTTTCCCTGTTCGCGCGAAGGGTCGTCTTCAGCTCGGAAACCGCATTAAAGAGTTTCATGAAAGCGGTGCCGCACACGTCAACAATCGAAGGATCGACCGCCTGAACGTTGAGTGCGGCCTGGGGTAATTTAAGGGATAATTTGAGACGGTAGACTTTCTTTCCATCTCCGGAATAAAATTCCGCGGCGAGGCGTATCTCTTCCGGATTTACCATATGGAGCATACGTTCGAGTTTATGACATTTTCGAGCAATTAAATTGTCGGCAATGTAGGGGATGTTAAGACCGTTATCGACAATTTCACATTTCATGGGACACACACCTCCTTCCGGTGATTGCCTGCAACCGGGCCCGCTCTTCGTCGCTTCCCCCGCGCTCCCCCGTAAAAACCTCGAGCAGTGAGGGGTCGGGTTGCCGGTTTTTAAGAAACCTGGCTTCCTGCAAGAGCAGTAATGATTCTGAAACTGGCTTCTTTTCAGCCATTACTAAAATCCCGCAGATTATATTTTTCCGATTCTATTTCGATATGAGTAAAAGAATTATTGAAATTAAAAGCGGATTATGGAAAAATCCGTCGGCTGTTTGAATTAGCAAAATGCATGCCCGAGAGGAACTGATGGTTAGTTACGGCCTCATCAACACAATCCTTTATAAATCAATAACTTACTATAGTAAAAAAACATTGATTGATTCGGTTTTTTATTATTGCCGAATTGATAAATAAAATGTTTAAAGATGAAATGGCGGTAATTTCAATATTGAACAGCGATTCCGCAATTATTTAAGAATGGATTGCTGGAACAACTACCACGGCCTCTTACTCCTTCAGGGTATCCTCTTTGGGTACCGATACCGGTGCTTCGGGTTTTGATGCCGGTGCTTCGGGTTTTGATGCCGGTGCTTCGGGTTTTGATGCCGGTGCTTCGGGTTTTGATGCCGGTGCTTCGGGTGTCGATGCCGGTGCTTCGGGTGTCGGTGCCGGTGATTCACCGATCGGTTCTAGTGTATCTGGTGTCGATGTTGGTGTTTCAGGTGCCGGTGCCGGCGCAACAGGTTTCGGCGCAGCTTTCGCCAAATATTTCTCAAGATCCTTCAGCATGCCGCGAAAGATCTTGTTGGTTCCGATCGACACCATCCAGTTCGGTATTCTGGTGGCAAACGATTGAGATGCCGTCAAGGAGACACGACATGACGACTCTCCCCTTTTTTCAACAGTCCAGAAGATATCGACATCGTGCGAGCCGATTTTAATCATTCCCCGGACCCGCTTTCGCCAGGACTTTCGGTACTTTTTCTGTTCGACATCGCCGCAGAAAACTTTATAGTGGCTTGAGTCGGCGGAATACTCCTCACGAATTTTTCCGAAAAAGTAAACCCGGTAGAGGCCGTATGCACCTATAAACATGGTGACCGGTCCTTCGTCCTTGCCCTCGTTGATGAGTACGGCCTTGGTTATGAAAGAGAAATATTCGGGGTATAAATCGGTTGACCGCACTTTATCGATGACGGCAGAAAAAGGCTGGTGTATCGTTTTGCAGGTCGTCACCATGAAATAGGTATAGGTTTTTTTTCTTACTCGAAGTGCTTTCGGTTTGACTACTTTTTTAACTCGCAGTGACGTTACCTGAGTATCCGATTCCAGGGCAAAAAGGCTGTCGGCAAAAGGCAGAAACGAAGCATCTGGAAAGTAGCCGAACGATTTAAAAACGATGGTAACAATAAAAAGTGAAAGATGGAGAATCATCCTCTTCAGGCAGGCAATATGGAGCATACGTTTGCTTGGATACATAGCTTTTTTCCTCCGGTCTCAATTATCCATTATAATACTTCCGGGGGGAAGTTTTTTCAAACTTAATTTATGCCTCATTCATGAATAAAGCGGCTCCCGCCATCATCTGCTCATTTCCCGTCGTCCCCTTACACAACCAGTTCTAGAGTGAATCCACTGTGCCGGTGCATATCGATGAGGACCGGCTTTATCTTCTGATGATTTTTCGTCTCATAGATGATGATCTGCGGGGTTTCAAGATTGTCCGGATTATCGCGTGCAACAACGCCGTAATTTCCGATCAACTGCGGGGTGGGTGCGTTCACTATCCGGATACGTGCGCCCACCGGATAAATCGGAACAATCGATACAAGTGTTCTCACGATGTCGCTGTTGAGTTTGTCGCCGCCTGCCCTGATAATATATCGTAAAGCGGTCTGAACGTTCATTGCCGATAGTTCCATCTCAGGACGGCCGAAAAGGCATGCATCGTAGGTATCGGCGACCGCAACGATTTCAGAAAAACGATGAATCATGTTTTTCCGGGAGAAATCCTTGAGCGGAGGGCGGTTGTCGCCTATTATGCCCCGGGGAAAACCGCTTCCATTCTGATACTCATGGTGTTGCAGCGCCACAGCGGCACTGGTTGTCGGAATCATATGGTTTTGTGAGAGCATGTGGTAGCCGAACACCGTATGTTGTCGGTATAGTTTCATTTCAGTTTCATTAAACGTTTCAGCCGGTTTGCCGAGCAGCTCCTTGGGCAGCGCTATTAAACCCAGATCGTAATTAAGCGCACCGATACCTAGTTGCTTCATCTCTTCATAGGAAAGTTTGTATTTTTTTCCAATGCACAGCCCTGTAATCGCTACATTGAGCGCATGGATAAAAAGACTTGGTTGGGTCTGACGGAGTACCGAAAGGTTCAGAACGACCGCCGATTGGCTCATGATCTCCTCGATAAACTGTTCCAGCGCCCTGGCCACTCCTGCGGTCATTATAAATTTGTTAAGATGTTGCCGGTTTTTTTTTATCAGTTCCCTGATTTTTTCAGTACTTTGATTGCGAAAATTCTGTATTTCAGCGGACAGACCTCTCGAAGAAGATTCCAGCGCATTCCCCATTTCCCGTTGTGCCGTTTCGGAAACAGTAGGTGCAGGTCTTACCGTTTCCGTTCCCTCAACATCTATCAGAAGGCTGTGATACCCCATTTCAACCAGCCGCCGCCGGTAACGCTCCTTGATCCGGTTGCCGGTCGCGAGAAGCAGTTCGCCCGATGGAAGGTAAACCGACTCTCCCAATACCATTGAATCATTTACCTCTTCAATGACATAACGTACCATGAAGTCTCCTGCGTTAAGACGTGCATCGTCATCGGCTCTGCTTCATTATACACCGCTCGGCATGATTAATAAAGCCTATTTATAAACAGGCGCTAAAGCTTTTTTTTACCAGGGCCGATAATACAAATAGTGCAGACAATGGATTGGGGATTTTCCATGGATGGAAAGGTATGAGTAATCAGCACTCCGGCGCCACGTTTCGAAAAGGGCAGTTCCTCTGGATGGAACCCGCGGCACGTAAAGCATACCTGCAGACGTTAAAGAAGCGGATTTCAGAAGGATATTATTACACGGACCGCATTTTCTCAAAAATCGCCGACGAGTTGGCCCCCGTACTCGACGAGGCGGTTACGTCTCGATAGCGCCTCAGTAAAGGGATAACGATGCCCCGCCCTCCGCGCCAAATGCTGTTCATCATGTCGGCGTTGAAATGAGGCACCGAGAAACGGTCCTGCGGCAGGGGTCAGTTACCTTTGCAGCAGCGAAACCCGCTCTGCGGTTTGGCGCTTCCGCCCACGCCTTCGGTGAGAGTCTGGCATTTCGAATACGGTCCGCCCATGAATGAGGGTTGTTTCTTGGGCCCGGTTACCCATTCGAATACATTCCCGACCATGTCGTAGCCGCCGAATTTACTTACACAGTTATGGCGCGAACCGCTTGGTTCGGGAGTGCGGCTGCCGTCGACATTGCACTTTCCCTTTTCCAGGTTCCAGCCGTACGGGTAGGTATATCCCTCAATACCGCCGCAGGCCCACTTCCACTCCTCGGCAGTACAGAGCCGCTTGCCGCGCTTGTGACAGAGAGAGAGCGCATCGTCGTACGACACATTGATTCTGGGATGGGCACCCTTGACGTTGGGATACTCGTACCGGTCGACGCACACCTTGAAAAAGGGGCGCCCCGGTTTTCCCGGCGGCAGGTCCACCAGAAACATGTCGTCGGGACAGAAGAGCGGCTCGGCGTAACGTTTGATGATTGCTTCATAACTCGCCGTACTTTTTTTAACCACCCGCAAGATCCGGTTGCGGGGTATCCTTTTTTCACCAGCGCCTGAGATGGCTATTACAAGAAAATCGGCATCGTGGCCGGTAATCGTCCCGACATAGATACTGTCCTTTTTCGGTTTTTCCCCCTCATCCGTTCCGGTACCCCTTACAACGACCGTGTCGAGATGTACCGGCGCTGTTTCCCTTTGCCGCACGTGCGGTGCCGTTTTCGGCGGCGGCGGTACGATACGGATATCTATTACCACCTCCCGTGTTATCGGGATCGTCGAGCTGCCCACCTGCAGTTTTATCTCCTGCGAGTCAATCTCTTTGAGCGTGCCCCGGAATACCATCCCGCTGTTGATGCGCACTTCCAGCTGACGTCCACCGATCTTCCGATCACGCAGTTCATCAAATGAAAAGGGCATGGAATCGGCGTTCACGTCGTTTCTCGACGGCGATAACGAACGCTTCGGCGGTTCCAGATACTCGTATTTTGTAATGATTGATGGTCGAAACGTATACGCTTTTCCGTCGGTCGTTTCCACTATGAGCGAGGTATCGCTTTTAGCCTCCACACGGCCCGTCAACTCGTCTCCGGTCGAAAGAAACATACGGTAGGTGCCGTGCAGAATGATATCGCTGAAAAGCTGACCGCTTCTTAACCTCTCCAAAGCGCTGCGCGCCGGCGCTGCCGTGGCCGTTGCAACGCCGCCCTTCCACCACTGTTGCCATTTTTCGCGGTCAATGCCGAATTGTTCGCCCGTGATGGCGGTAAGAGCGTATGCACCGAAATAAACGGTGTGCGTTACGGATATATTGACAAGATCTTTGGTGGGAATGGTGACGGGTTCACCATTTAACCTGGTAACTTCAGGCGTGCTTAGGATGAACGGTTCGCACGGGGACATCGCTTTATACTCAAGAAACGGCGACGAAAGGATGAATTTATTTTTTTCGCCGGCGACATAGGTCTGAACCCAGTCTTCAAAGGTGCCTTCTCCCGAATAATGCACGTTGAGTATTTCAGTAACATGGACCGCTTGGGGATATGCGGTGAGCAGCACCGTCAGCGCCTCTTTTGCTTTACCGCCCATTTCCGCCATTGCTATTACCGCCTTGAAGCACTTGACCGCATCATCGCGAGATTTTTGTACGGGCAGTGAAAAACCCTTGCCGGTAAAGTAAGAATAAGCATCGGGTGAATAGTAATGTTGCGGGCCGTTCGAGATATCGTACATAAGTTTCGTCAGCTCATCCTGTGCATGGAGATCGATGCTGAACACCGTAAGAACAATGATTTTCATTAATGGTGAAAGCGACAACATTCGATGCAGTCCACATGAAAACATACTTCTGTAAAACATGGCGTACCACCCCCCTCTTTTTTTAAGGATTGTGTCGGTAATGAAAAAATAACTGCTCGTGACTGGCGGTGCAAATGGGCTTTTCCAAAAAAAGTAAGGTTGATATAATTGTCGTGAAATCAATAGGTAAAATAAGTTCAAAAAAAAGTAAAGTTTACTTTTTTTCAGCCGATGGTATAATATAAGGAGAGGGCCTGATGGGAAGGGAGTGTAATGACCGTTCATTTAAGCGATTAACCATCGGGGCAAAACACAGAACAAGAAAGGCGCATAATGATAAGTAAAGAAGGGGGCGGTATGATGCATCAACGAATTGACCCCGAACTCATCCTTGACGACCGGCCGGAGCGCGACGAGATAATTGACAAAGACGAAATTATCGGTTTGATCATCGATCTGGAAACAATGTCGCCTTCGGATGTTTTTTCAACCTATTTTAACGAGCATCAGAAAAATCGGAAGTAGTGCTTTACGAAGCGTATACGGTACATAGCCGAGAGATGTTTCCTAGTTTTTCTCCTTTTCCAGCACTTCGGAGGCAAATAATTCAAACGATTTGTAAAGATATCCCTCGAAGACAATATCGAACTTAAGCGTTTCGAAGATATAATTGATATAATCATTTGCCGAAATAATATAAATGGCGCCATTTTTTTTACGGACCTTATTCAGATTGTAGACAAGAGCGCCGATCCCACCACTGCAGATAAAGGTCACCTCATCCAGATTGAAAACGATATGATAATGGCCGTCATCGATGATCTGCTGGATCTCTTTATCGAGCACACGCGCATTTTCCCAATCGATGCGTCCCTGGGGCTTTATTACCTTGAAGTTATTGATTTCGGTAACCGACAATTCCATGGATTTCCCCCTTTCAGGGCAGATTGAGAGTTGGTAATTACTCATTCAATAATCATGCAACATCTTCGTAATCACCATCACTTATATCGCACTCTTTCCCATCGAAGCGCTCTGTTTTTTCAGAGCGCCGAGAGGAGGGCCGCGACCTTGTGTTCACGGGTAACACCATACGGAAAAATGCCCGCACAACAAGGAAGATTACGATAAGTTCAGCGATTCTGACAAGCAATGACACTGTTTTGAAA
This sequence comes from Chitinispirillaceae bacterium, assembly GCA_016927235.1. Lineage (GTDB taxonomy): Bacteria > Fibrobacterota > Chitinivibrionia > Chitinivibrionales > Chitinispirillaceae > JAFGNB01. Next base: position 2,505 of record JAFGNB010000302.1, on the reverse strand, counting down.
AAACTCCTGTAATATGGTATATTTTATACTTCTCTCTTTCAAGAAAGAAATGAGCCGTGCTTAAAAAATAATTCGTTGATGCCCATATAACCCCTTTTTTCAATCATATACTAATGAAGCAGTCGCGGAGGAGTGCATGGCAGTCGATATGACGCAACTCAATGAGCTGATCAAGGAGGAGAGCAGTTTCGTAACCCTCCTGAAAACCGAAATCGGCAAGGTGATCGTGGGACAGGGCAAGATGGTCGACAGATTGCTTATCGGAATATTGACAAGGGGTCATATTCTGCTTGAAGGCGTTCCCGGCCTGGCGAAAACGCTTGCCGTCTCCACCCTTGCGAAAGTGATTGACACCGGATTCAAGCGCATTCAATTCACCCCCGATCTCCTGCCGGCCGATCTTGTTGGTACCATGGTTTTCAATCAGAAAACAGGCGAGTTCGTCGTAAAAAAGGGACCGCTCTTTTCCAATATCATTCTCGCCGATGAAATCAACCGCGCACCCGCCAAAGTTCAGAGCGCCCTCCTTGAAGCGATGCAGGAACGCCAGGTGACGATCGGTGAGGCGACCTATTCGCTCGAGGAACCGTTTCTGGTGCTGGCGACACAGAACCCCATCGAACAGGAAGGCACCTATCCGCTCCCTGAAGCGCAGGTAGACCGGTTCATGCTCAAGCTGAAGGTCGTTTATCCCTCCCGTGAAGAGGAAAAACAGATCTTAACACGCATGGGGGTCGATAGAATACCTGAAGTTGCAAAAGTGATCGGCGTCGATCGCATCCTCGCCGCACGATCGGTTGTTGAACAAATTTATGTTGATCCGAAGGTTGAAGAGTATATTGTCAGTATCGTATATGCAAGCAGGGAGCCTCAGGCTGCAGGGTTGGAAGAGATGAAAAACCTTATCGCCTACGGTGCTTCTCCCCGGGCGACGATCAATCTTTTACGGGCGGCACGGGCGCACGCCTTTATACGCAGCAGAGGATATGTAACTCCCGAAGATGTCAAATCAATCGGCATGGATGTGCTGCGGCACCGTATCATCACTACCTATGAAGCTGAAGCGGAGAACATTTCAGCCGAAGATATTGTCCGAAAAATTTTCGACAGCGTCGAAGTGCCGTAACAACAATTGTCTGAAGAGCAGTCGGCTCATGATGCCCCGAACACCGATATCCTTAAACGTCACGGCATTGCTTTTATGCGGTTTTGTTCTGTCATTCGCTGAAAAGGAACTGCGATACGACCCGGAGAAAGGAATCATTTTCATCGAAAAACAGAGCGGAGCTAAAAACGCGCCGTCCACCTCTGAGCAACATCGCGTTCCGATAAAAGAATCGATACGACGACCGGCTCGGAAAAACCGCAAAGGCAGTTCCGATATCCACGTAGGACGTAAAAAAGACCCGCCCGAACTCTACCTCAAATCCGGCCTGGAATACTATAAAAACAACGACTTCTCCAATGCGCTTAAAAATTTTTCGTTCGCCGATTCGGCCGACCACCGTCCCGAGTACCGCCTTTGGATGGGAAAAACGATGCGGAGTCTGAACAGAATAGACGACATGCTCAAAACGATGATCGACATCATTAAAAATGAACCCGACTGCGACGTCGCCGATGATGCGCTGTTCGAACTCGCAGTCCACTATAAATTGACCGATGATTATGATAAGGCAACGAAGCTGTTCTCGCAGCTTATTGAACAGTACCCCTTCGGCCAGGCTTATTCCACCGGCGAGGAGCTGCGTGAAATCGCACGCGAACAACGCCGTCTCATGCGCGCCGAGATGATCAACCTCCTCACCATCCTTAAATATATGGGAGAGGACCTCCCGACCGGCTACCGTAATTTCCAGAAAGCAAACAATTTACCGATCACCGAGGAGGGCGACCGCCAGACCGTAATGGCGATCAAGGAGCAGCACCGCCGCTACTTGGAACAGGAGGAGATTAAATCCACGCAGAAAATGCGGTATGAGCAATACAAGGTATGGATTTACGGTGCAGTCGCCGCCGGGGTACTCAACCTCCTGCTGCTTCTCCTGCTTCTGTCGAAAATTCAGGCGCGTAAAAGGCATATTGTCGAGTTGGAAAAAATCGTAACCGACCTCGACGTTACAAAAATATGATCCCAAAAGAACTTATCCAGAAAGTTCGCCGTATCGAGATCGCCACCAAACGGGTGGTCGACTCGCTGCTTTCAGGAGGTTACCACAGCGCCTTTAAAGGCAAAGGTATGGAGTTCTCGGAGGTGCGCGGCTATGTCGACGGCGACGACATCCGATCGATCGACTGGAACGTTACTGCGCGTATGGGAACACCCTACGTGAAAAAGCATATTGAGGAACGCGAACTGACCGTCATGCTCATGGTCGACGCATCGGCATCGGGCAGTTTCGGAACGGTGAACAAATTCAAGGGCGAGATCGCCGTTGAGCTCTGCGCGCTCCTCGCCTTTTCGGCAATCAAGAACAACGACCGCGTCGGCCTGATCATTTTTTC
>JAFGNB010000301.1 GCA_016927235.1 Chitinispirillaceae bacterium | reverse complement strand
ATGGATGATCAGCGGCAGCACCATCCCGGCGCAGATGGTTGACGGAAGCATAACGAGCATGCAGATGAGGTCGCCGGCGACGTTGAAAAGGAAGTAGCCTTTTTCGTTGCCGCGAAGCGACCCCATGAAAAACTCCATCAGGTAAAACATTCTGCTGTAAGTAAAGATGGAAAGCAGTGCGCCGATACCCATGATCACCTGGGCCAGCACCAGGGCGCGGGGGACAGAGCGGATGCGGTCGATTTTTTTCCGTATGATGAAACTCCCCAGCGCCATGCCGAAAATGAACGTACTCAGCATCAACTCGAATGAATGCGTCGAACTGCCGAGCACTAGGCTCAACATGCGTATCCACCCCACTTCGTACATGAACGACGACGCTGCAGTCGCCCCGGCGATGACGAGAAGCGGCGAGCGATACCGTTCGGCTTCCGGTGACGGCATCGTATCGACCGAGCGTTCGGATATGACGACGGCGGCACCCGCGGTTTCACTACCCGTTCGTTGCGGCATGAGGGCCCTGCAGATCAGCAGCACCGACATGCCGACGAAAATATCGATACAACCTGCGGTGATGATCGCCCCTTTAAACCCGGCCTTCTCCACCAGGTAAAAACCGCTCAGAAGCACTCCGATCGAAGCCCCCAGCGTATTGGCGAAATAGAGGACCGCGATCGTATAGCCCCCGGTAGCCGGGAAACGACGTATGAAACCCGCAGCCATGTAGGGGAAGGTGGCGCCAAGCAGCATCGACTGGGGAAGAATGATCAACGCGGAAAAGAGCCATTTGTAGATGAATACGGGAACCGGTTTGTCAAGAAACGGAAGAACGGTATCGTAGGAAAAATGCTGACAGGCGACGAACAGGTCATGAAAGAGCAGCGCCGCCCCGCCGAGTACGATTTCGACGATTGCATACCGGACGAGCAGGTGCGCCTTTTCATTTAGTCTGATTCCCGCAATCCAGGCGCCCGCGGCCATGCCGCCCATGTAGATGGCGAGAACGAGCATTTGCGCATACGCGGCATGTCCGAGAAAGAGTTTCAGGTAGTTCGCCCACATTGTTTCATAGATGAGCCCGGCGATTCCCGAAAAGAAAAAGAGGGCGATAAAGAGAATGGAGTGCATGGAAGGGTACATTTTCAAAAGGCAGTGAAAGGGCTTACGGCCATATCCACTTTCCCAGCGGCGGTATCTTCGGGGTGTCGCCGCTCTCCCACGGAACAGCAGTTCCCCCCACATACGCATTTACCGTCAAACCGAGTGCGAGGGGTATGCGCATGTCGATGGGAATTCCCAGTTCTTCGACACTCTTGACCGGAATGGTATCAAAGAATGTTTTCAAGTATTGCAGGAGCGTCTGGTTGTTGCTTCCGCCGCCGGAAAGGTACACCGTCTGTCCGGATGAGAGTTGTCGGAACTCCCGACGGTAGAAATCGTAGATGGTCCGTGCAGTCAGTGCCGTAATTGTCGCCAGCATGTCGCGCGCTGCAAGCGCGGTAAATTGCGGTAAACGGAGGAGGTCGTGGAAGAGCTGAGTAGATGCCTGTTTCGGCGCAGGTTTCAGGAACCAGGGATCCTCTGAAAGTGTTTTCAGGCAATCTCCATCAACGGTGCCCTGTGCTGCCAGTGAGCCGTCGCGATCAAAGCCCTCGTTCTCGCCGTCGCCGCTGTGTTTTTTCATCACCGCGTTTATACAGCACGTCCCCGGCCCGGTGTCGGAATCGGTTACAATTTCGTTTCTCCCGGTATCGACGATCGTCATACGTGCAATGAGGCCGATATTAATGAAAATAACGATACCGCCGCATGAGGCAGCAATGCAGAGGTTGCCGTAATTGGCCGGGAGGATTCCTTCACCGCCTGCAAGACAGTGGTGACGCAGAAGGTCGGAAACAACGGGAATGCGCAGGGTACTCGCCAGATGCTGGGCGTCACCGAGCGGTATATTCCAGTTCGCAGGTTGCAGTCCCTCTCCCGTAGGGCCCTTCCAGAGGAACGGTTTATTGAGTACGGCGCAATGAGGCACGCGCAGTGTTGTCGGCAGTTGGGCAAGAAGGGTTTTCGCGCATTCGGAAAAGAGCAGCGACAGCCGGTAATCAAGCCACGCCAGATCGTTCAGCGCGACCTGCAGCGTGGAAACGGCGGAGATCTGCTCAAGGAGCAGGGCGATTTTCTGCGGGTAGGGCACAAACGACTGGGCGATGATCTCCCATGCATCACTGGTTGCCGCGAAATAGAGACACTGCAAACCACCCTGCAATCCGCCGGCGGAAATGACCAGGATCCTTCTTTTTTTTATTTTTTTAAAGAAACCGGCCATGGTCTTCTGCATGGTTGAAATATATATCCGTCACGGATAAATAGAAACGAATGTGAAGGCGAGGCCGTCTCGAAAGAAATCGGAAATTAGTATTCCGGTAATCATCACTTAAAAATGGTAGTATTAAGGTGAATGACTTCGGTGATGTCCCTTACCTAAGGAGCGGAAATGATAACGTTATTAATGATCAGCTACGGGGTAATTCTTCTTACCGTGACCGTATGGACATTGAAGATGCTGCGTTCCCACCGCCATTTCCGCACCGTCATACAGCACCCCTCGCTCACACGCCATATTACCGCCTGACGGTGTGGCGGCGTAACGGTTGTTCTTCAATCAGTAAAGACCTTCAGCGAGCGGCTGCGGTAGGAATTTTTCAGCCGGTGAATCGCCTTTTCCTTGATCTGTCTGACGCGTTCGCGGGTAAGATGCAGACGTCTGCCGATCTCATCAAGCGTATGGGGCGTCTCTTCCCCGACGCCGAAGTAAAGCTGCAGCACCTTTTTTTCACGGTCGTTAAGGGTATCGAGAATTTTATTGACCCCCTCCTGCATCGACATCTCGATGAGGCGGCTGTCGGGCATCTCCTGATTTTCATCCTGCAACAGGTCGATCAGCTGGGAGCTGTCGTCTGCCTGAACGGGGGTGTCGAGCGACAGATAGCGGTTGCCGATTTTCTGAATCTCGATTACTTCGCTTTCAGCAAGCCCCAGCTCCTTGGCGATTTCATCGAGTGTCGGCATTCTCCGGTAGCGCTGCTCGAGTTTGCTTTGGGTCCTGCCCACCTTATGAATGATTCCGATCCGGTTGAGCGGAACGCGGGTTATTCGTGACCGGTCGGCCAAAGCGCGCAGTATCGCCTGCCTGATCCACCACACGGCGTATGAAATAAACTTGAAATTCCTCTTTTCATCGAAACGCTTCGCCGCCTGGATCAAGCCGAGATTTCCCTCGCTGATCAGTTCACCGAGCGGAAGGCCTTGATTCTGATAGTTTCGCGCGACACTTACCACAAAACGCAGATTAGCCTTGATGAGTTTTTCCAGGGCTTTTCTATCTCCTTTTTTAATGCGTACCGCCAGACGTGCCTCATCTTCGGCGGAGAGAGCGGCATTTTTGCTTATATCTTTCAGATACAACTCCAATGAAGTCTCATCGGGTATGATCATTCTTCGTTCCATGTATCCAACTCCTTATAAAGAAAAGAGTACGCTGTTCTTACGGTAAATATTGCGGTCGTTTAAGTACGCTCTTTCACTACGAAAATAATCGGGAAAAACAGAAGGACAATGTTTTCCATGTCGTATGCGGTATTTTGACGGTCACTTATTATCTATGGCGTGAAAATATAAATAAAAAATCAGAGTTTTGCAAAAGAAAAATCATTTTTATCGGGAGGGGGTACCTTTTTTTTCGACGGGAAAAGATATTTTATCCGGTTATGAGTGACCGCAACCGATTCCGGCGAATCCCATTCCAATTCGACCGTATCATCGCGAAAACGGTGACGAAGTATGTTCATCAGGCAGAGCGCTTTTTCAAGGCCGTCCCCGTGCCGAAAATTCCATACTTCATCGGGTTGCGCCAGTCGTACCGGACCGTCGTAGATTGAGTCGGATGAAAAGGCACGGAGCCGCTCGTAGATCTCCCGGGGCGGAAACGATTCAGCGGCGATGATCGACACGGGATTGCGTTCGAACGCCGCTTTGAGAAACGGCTTCCAGGGAGCGCGGCTCATATCGCGAAGCGCCGTAAACGCAAGGTCGACGGTTTCATTGTGGAAACGCAGGCGCTCCATCCGTTCGAGTGCATCCTCGGGAGATAATACTCCGTCAAGATCAACGCCGGCGCCGGATTCTGGCCACGATTTCTCTGCGGAGGGGAGCCGCGGCACCGTTCTGCAGAAACGGAGCAGGTCGCGAACGACAAGCTCGACATTGTAGCAGTTGTGGCGAAGATGCTGTTTGAGTCTTTCGGCGGTAGCCTTTTCGTCGGCGGGAAGAGAGCGGTCTTTGAAAAATGCCTCCAGTTCGTCGAGCATCAGCCGGTTTGGGAGCGGCTGCGTGTAGAATTCGTCCTCTTCGATCTCGTGCAAAAGATTCGACCGGGTAGCATCGCCCACGCGCGACTTGCTTGAGTGTTCGTAATGATATACCTTCTCCGCTTCGATATAGCGAGGTTTGCCGCAGCAATTGTGGGCTATCTGGAAGTACGCCTGCAGCGGGCTGTTCTGGCGGAGGAAATTCGCGAGAATCTCAAAGGTGACGGGCGTGGTGAGGTAAGCTTTGAGCCGCTCAATAAACCGGTCATATGACCGTTTATCGATCGTGGCCTGTTCATACACCGTATGGATGTGCCCCGTTCGATGAGCGACAATGATTATCCGCTCATTTTCGAGCGCGCGTCGCGCTTTCGCCGAAATTTCAGTACCGTTAAACCACATCGTTTTGGTTACTATCCGCCGGTTATTGGTAAGGATGCCCTCATTAATATCGAGAAAGTTCTGTGAATGGAGCGGTGTGGCTAGCAGATAAATAGCATCGAGCGGTATTCCGGCGATGATGAAGGCGGCGGCGGCGTAAAGCGTCGATAAAGAGACGCACTCCCCGGCACCGGCGGGATACCCCTCCTTGAAGTGAAACGCCTCCATTGCTTCGACGGTTTCGGTCTTCCAGTAGGGAATAACATTCGAGGTATAGCAATCCAGACCGAAATGCTTTCTGATATCCATATCGAAATAGTGTTTATCTCCTTCGTAACCGAAAAGTGCATTACTCTCAGCCAGGACCGACGCATCGATATAGTTACTAAATCGTGCGATTTCAACCTCTTTGGTGGTCAGTCCCCACGTGTCGAGGTCAAGGTTGAACAAAAAGCGGTCCATGATGAATTGCTTTAAACGATGGATTTTTCGCAGGGGCGTCATGGCATCCTGGTGTGAAAACCAGGAATCGTTTCGCCAGTTCCAGATACGGGGTGACATGATATTCGCTAGGACAAGCGCATAGAGAAGTTCCGGGAAGATGAAAATCTCCATATCGGACAGGGTGATTGCTGAGGAGTATTTTTCTATTGAGCGGGGATCATTAGCATGATACATCGACGAAATGCTCCCATGATTTTGAACGGAATGCCGCCGCGGTGTATTTTTTACCGTCAGCACTCAAAATAATTCCAGGATTGGCAGCGTCTCTTAATTTTCTGCCGACAGCAAGAAGCAAAGTGCCCTCAACGGGGATAAAACAGTGCTTTTCAGTCCACGGCGCGGAGTGTAAGTTTGTCGCGGCGCAATGATTAATAAATGAAAGTTCGCTCCACATGAAAACTCTCGGCATCTGTTTCGGTACCTCTACCATTCAGGCGGTCCTGGTACGGACAAGCGGATCGGCGGTTGAAATAGTTTCCACCCATCGGAGTGTACATGACGGCAACCCCGGAGGCGCGCTGTTCGATTATCTCGACCTGATCAAAGAGATTTCAATCGATCGTATCGCAGTTACCGGCCGTGCCTTCAGAAGATCGGTGGCGCTCACCTCCATTTCCGAACCGCAAGCGGTTGAATACGCACTTTTCGCGACTTATCCTTCGGGTGATTTCCCCGATGCAGTGATCAGTTCGGGCGGTGAAACCCAGCTAGTTTACCGGCTCACGAAAAACGGCGCCGTCGGAGCGGTCCATTCCGGAAATAAATGCGCCAGCGGCAGCGGCGAATTTTTTCTTCAGCAGCTGCGCCGTATCGGATTGACGCTCGATGAGGCGGTCGCGCTCGCGGCAGGGGGAACCCCCTGTAAAATCGCCGGCCGGTGCAGCGTTTTCTGCAAGAGCGACTGCACCCATGCTCT
>JAFGNB010000300.1 GCA_016927235.1 Chitinispirillaceae bacterium | reverse complement strand
TAGTCGACACTCCTCAGGTAATTGTCAAGCCGGTAGGTCAGGGTAAATTTCTCGAAGCAGGTGATTGAAACATAAAAACCGCACTCGACCCCGGGCCTGACGTATTCGATATTCTGCGGGCCCAGAAAATAGGGAGACGAATAGAGCAATGAATGACCAAGCGTCACCCGTGGCAGAACTATCCGTACCTCGCAGCGCTCCTTGATGACCGGGAGCAGGGGCTCGAAGCTGCCGTTCCAGTAGGCCTGATCCGACTCGATGATGTTATACATGAAAGTAAAGGAGTTTGCCGCGCTCAGCCATGAAAGGGGCCGCAGCGAAGCGTCCCACTCGACACCCCGCCCCAGCACCGATTCGATATTCTCCGGAACGAATATGTTCTGGGAACGGGAGATCCACTTGATCTTGTCGTGCGTTACGTTGCAATAGCCCACGATTGACGTGGACAAAAGGGACCCCTTCCAGGAGACCCCCAGCTCGGTCTCCATCCTGGTCTCGGCAATGAGGTCCTCGTTGCCGAAGTACGTATCGCTTCGGGAAAACTTCTCATTGAGGCTCGGGCTGCGTTTGCCGTAGGAACCGGACAGGGACACGCCCAGGGGAACGTCAAAATTGAACCGCACCTCGCCCTGCACTGAGGGCCGGCAGCCTCTGCTCCCGGCCGGAGAGACAACTCCTTGGCCGCGGTAAAAGGAGACGCCGTTGGTCGAGTCTATTTCGTAAAGAATCGTTCCCCTGCACAGCGCAGAAAGGCCCCTGGCCGCGCCATAATTCATCTCGACGCCGCCGCGGCCGGTCAGGCGCCGTGCCGCCGGACGGGCGTCATCCGCCGCCGGGTCCCACAGGTCCTGTTCATCATATCCCTCGTACGACCCGCCGGCAAGTGCTCTGACCGAAAGATCCTTCGTAAGGGCGTAGCAGGCCGTCGTCCACCCTCCCGCATAGGGAAACAGTGTCTCCCGTTTACGGGCATTGCCGACGTAGTAGGGGCGTTCACGCTGGAAAAGGTTTTCCTTATAACGTGCCGAGAGGTTTGCCCTGAGGCTCAGACGGCTTGTCGGAAGGCCGGTGTACTCTTCGGTGATTGCCGCTGTCCGGTCGCGGCTGAAGCCGTCGTTGGAATCGGGGGTTTCGTAATTGAAAAGCCCGTTACGGGTGTGTCCCAGGGAAACCTGACTCTTGAGCGTATGACGGGAAGAATCAAAACCGGCGACATGGGCGTAGAGGGCATTGATCGAGGTAAAGGCGTGATTGTCGGCGTACTTTATCGTACTGTCGCCGCCCTCGAAATGGACGTAGGAAAAATCGTTGTCGCTGTGGGCAAAGTCAACCGAGAGACGATGCCGTGACCGCTCCGTACCATCAACGAGCAGTGCCCCGCTCTTGATGTACCCGTACGAACCCGCCTCGATAGTGCCGGTCACGGCACGCTGAGGCGCTGCTTCGGGAGAGGTGCTCAGCTCGACCACGCCACCCGCGTTCTGTCCGCTCAACTCTATAGGCGCGGCGGACGTGTAGAGCGTGATCTCCTGTAGCTGTCCAAGGGGGATCTTCGAAAGGTCGACCGCGCCGCCTGAGGCGCTGTTAAGGGGGAGGCCGTCGAGATAGACCTGCACCTGGTTGGTACCGCTTCCGCGAATCGACATGTCGGTATAGGCACCCAGCCCGCCGGTACGGCGGATGGTCACTCCGCAGAGTGTGTTGAGCACGCTGCCCGCGTCGGAGTGGCGACCCTCGAAGTCTTTCACTGAGAGGGTACGGGTTGAAACGGCGTAGGAGGAGCTGCTCCGGCCGACCACTGAAAGCTTTTCCAGCTCCGGCAGAGCGGCCGAGGAATCCGCGGTGGTATCGGCTCCCTGTACGGATACACACAAGTCAAATCCTGCAAACAGAGCAGATAGTGTCCGGAAAATGTTCAGAGGAAACCTCCCTGAATCCCTATCCGTGAGGATTCAAAAGAAACAACACCGCTTCAGGCAGGTTTCCTGGCTTTCCCGGTACTGTCGCCTTCCCATCCCGCCGGGCGGGACAGTGGCTTGGATTGACAGCCCCCTCCTCCGATCACTGAGCGAAGTCGAAGTGAACGGAGAAGATACTGGGATTACAGTGGCAGGACCGCTCCGGATTCACACCGGAATTCCCTGGCACCTGAAATGTAAAATTGAATATATATTGTACCGATTTGAATATCAATGTATGTACCAGCATTTATGTATCATTGAATTGAAATACATGCTTGATGATCGGCATTCTTGCCCTTGACAAGCGCGCCTTCAACCTTTTTACTTGCGGTCAACTAAAACGTCACCCCCGCGGTCAGCCTCACCGAGGCTCCGGTCCCCATGAACGTATACTCCGACTCCTCCGGGCCGGCAAATCCGGTGACGAGGCAGCCGAGCGAGAAGTTGTGCAGCGTGGCGTACTGCACGCCCCCGGTGAGCATGGCGCAGCCGTGATTGAAATTGACGAGCCCGTTGAGCTGCAGCGTCATGTCGGAAATGATGAATTTACTTATAGTAATAAAAAAGGCGCCGTAGCATTTCGCGAGCGAGTTGAATTCGAAGCCCTGCCGAAGGGCAACGCCCGCCTGTTGTAGGGCCGCCCCGGCGGCGGGAAGCGCCATGATCGAATCGTACAGCTTGCCGGCATGATATTTTTTAAAGGAATTCCCGCCGTCGCCCGCCTGGTTGAAATAGAACTCGCCCACCACCATCATCCGGTCGTCGATGTCGAGCAGGTCGAACATGCGGAAAAATCCGGCGCAGAGCCGGACGACGGGATCGGTGCCGAAATCCTTTAAAGCAAACAGGGAATCCGCCTCATCACCGGTAAAAAACCGGCTGTTTTCCATGTCAAGAATCCGGTAATTTGTCCCCCGCGTGACGCTCATCTCGCCGGTGATGCTCCAGGAGAGCAGCGTTGCCGAAAAATCGAACCCGAAAATCGGAAATTTCCCGCGTTTTCCCCACATGCTCACACCCGCCTCGGTGCCACCGAAGAGCCCCTCGAAACGCGCCGCGCCGGCAAGGCTGTCGACGGATGCGAGGTTGTTCATGTCGAGAAAGCCGTAGACGTTCCATTTCGTCCTGAAGGGAATATGGGTTTTAAGGCCGAAGGTGCCCTCGCGCGAGCCGATCCGCTGAATGAAGGTTTTCCGCTCCACGTTTACCAGATCGGTGGGATTCCAGAAGTAGCCGCGCCCCCACTGCAGCACCTGTTTTCCCGCTCGTAAATAGACCCGACGGTTGATAGCGGCATCGAGAAAGATCTCGGGAACCGCAAAGGTCAGGCCGTTACTGTCGGGGGAACAGTAGATCTCGCCGTCGGAAAACGCCTTCATGCCGAAGGGCAGCCGGACATCGAGCATGAGATCGCCCAGCATGAGCGCTCCGGGATCGACCTCGCTGCGGTCGCGGGTGGAGAACCAGTCGCGCGGCAGCCCGGTCTCGCTCACGGCGGTCACTCCTCCCGAAAACGAAACCGCGGTCGAGTCCACTCCGTCAATCGCCGCCGAGGCCACCTTCAGGCTTGAACTGTCGATCATGGTGATGGCCGTATCGCCGAAGAGGGCGTCTTCGTCGATTTCCTGAGCGGCTGCCGGGAAGCAGATTGCCGCAAGCAACGCAACGGGCATCTTTCCGACCGTTCTCATACCCCTCCTACTTGCTGAGATTTTCCAGGTAAGCCTTGGTGAATATCCTGCTGTCGAGCTTGTCGGTTGATATTCCGGAGATCTCGACGATGGTCTTGTTGCCCTTCTCGAACTCATCGACGTAGAGCTGCTTTACCGGCACCAGTTTTCCCCTGATTTTGGTGAACGAGAGGAAATAGGCGGTCTGCATGAGCGTTCCCGATGCGCTGTAGGAAGCCTCCTTGAGCATGACCGTTTCGTCCTTGCGCACCCAGTAGACTTTCTTCGGGTAATCGACGTCGTTGACCTTCGCCTTCACCTCGAAGCGGTATACCGGGATTTTCCCGAGCATTTCCTCGCCGATGATATCGCTGCCGTTGTCGTCCTTGGCCGGTTCGTACATCTCGGTGAGCAGCCGCCCCTCGAAGTCGTCGCCGTGGGCATCCGACCCGCCGATGCTCTCGTCGCGGTTGATGTGCTGGAAGGTGCGGGTGTTCTTGCGGTACATCCAGAAGTTGTCGCCCACGCGCAGGTAGCCGTTGCCCTTTTCCGCCTCCGGGCCGGTCATGACGATGAGAAACGACTCGTCAGAATCGCGGCGGTAGTAAATCGTTTCGAATTTTTTCGCACCCTGACCGGCCTTCTGCTGGGTAAGGGTGACCACCGCCTTGATGTCGGAGACCTGCCGGTAAAGGTAATCGAGCCTTTCGAGCAGTGTATCGATCGGCGGGGCGGCGGAGGTGAAGGTTGCCGCCAGCACGATGCTTAACAAAAGACATTGCATGATTCCTCCTTGAATTGATCTATTCGAAATGCCGCAGCGCCTCCGCGGCCGAAAGCCGCGCCGCGCGCCGCGCCGGGAAATAAGCCGTCGCCACCGCGATGCCGACGATCAATACGCTGAAAAAAACAATCGCCGGGGCGGTCGGCGCAAAAAAGAGATGCCCGTCGACCAGCAGCATACTGAGCGGATTGGGGTTGTCGCCCGTTGTGAAGGTGATCTGCGAGAGGCCCCACATGGCCACAAAGGCAACGACGGTTCCGGTTGTAGCGGAAATAAGTGCGAGCATACCGGTTTCAATCAGGAATGAGTTGCGTACATCAACACGCTGCATACCGATTGCCCGCACGGTCCCGATCTCGCGGGTGCGCTCGCGGATGGTCATGCGCAGCGTATTGACCACGCCGATTAAAATGATAAAAAACAGCAGCATCACGCAGACGAACGTGATCAGATTGAGCGCGTATTCGAGGTTGAGCACCATGCTCGCGGTTTCGTACATCGATCCCAC
>JAFGNB010000299.1 GCA_016927235.1 Chitinispirillaceae bacterium | reverse complement strand
GGACGTTGCCGATGACGGATCGGCCGCATTCGAAGTTCCGGCCAGAGCGCCGATTTTCCTCCAGCTGATCGACGCAAACGGCATCTGCGTCCAGACCATGAGGAGCTGGATGACGCTGCAGCCGGGCGAACGGTTCGACTGCATGGGGTGTCATGAAGACAAGAACGCTGCGCCGCTCACCTCGACGCCGAAGTCGGTCACGCCGGTGCCGCTCAAGCCGTTTTACGATCTTCCGCAGAAGCCGGGGAGCTTCAATTTTCTCACGGTCATTCAGCCGGTCCTCGACGCCAACTGCGTCAAGAGCGGGTGCCACGACGCTTCGCACTCCAAGCTCAAGCTGAATAAAAACATCGTTGCCGCCAGCAGTCTGGGCGGCGAGGAGAGGGATGCCTACCGTAACTGGTCGAGTTCCTACTACAACCTTTCGGGTAAATCGTATGCGAACTACAACTGCATTTTCGGCGGCGCGGAGGGTATTGGACCCAACTCGATCGGTTCTCCGAGGAGCGGGGTCATAACCAAACTGCGCGGCGGCCATAACAACGCCCCGAAGGAGGCGATCGAAAAAATCGCCGCGTGGATCGATCTGGGGGTTCCGCATTCGGGCACCTACACGGACGACATGCCGTCGGATGTTCTTTCGAGTTATCAAAGTTGTATGAAAAGATGTGAGAAGGAGGAGGCTTTCGAAGCGAAGAATATCGCCGACTTCGTCGCTGCCGGTGGCTTCAGCCAAGCAAAATACCATCCGGGAGGCTCCTCTGTAAAACCTCCTGCTGCTGCAGCCGTTAAACATGCAGCAGGTGCGTTCAGGGCTTCTTTCCTTTTGACGGAACGCATGTTGTCGCTCACATTGCCCTCCGAAGGGAAGATCAAGCTGCTTGATCTCATGGGACGCCAGGTACTGTCGAGGAAGATTTCGCGCGATGCTTTCCTCGAGAGTTCGCAGCAGAACATCAAGCTGACTATTCCGGCGGGGACCTACATCGTCAAGTTCGACGGCGTAAAGGTCACCGGAGAGGAAGTGGTTTCGGTTTTGTAAAACGAAAGGCGCATAATCCTTCAATGCCCGTGACGTTGGCGCGTCGCGGGCATTTTTATTGCCGCCCGAAGTTTACTAATAATAAATCGGGCGACGGTGCGGGCGGAGTGCCGTTTTCGCCGTCACCTCGAATCCGATAAATGTAATAAAAGTCAATGTTGTAGCAGAAAAAATGAACCTTTTTGCAACCGTATAGAACGTATATGTATAAAATAAGATATTCGGATTCAATGAAATAAGCGCTTGTTACTATACAGAAAGGAACGAGGCTTAATCGGCTAATGAATATTTTCAAAGGGGTGCGCCATGAATCGAAAAGGTCGTCAGGCGGTGTGGGCTGTGCAGGTGATTTTTCTCACTGCAGTAGTATCTCTGTTTTTTACCGTGCCGGCAAAGGTGGGCGCTGCAGGAGTTACCATCGATGATAGTCCGCCTTCCTCATTTCCTTCGGATATTGTGGCCGACTGGAAGGCGCAGGACGGGACCAACTACGATCAGCTTATCTCGAGCATTAAAAGCTCAATAAAAGATCAGGCTCTTGCATCAAAAGTGACCGGTTCCGGTGAACAAGGCTATCTCAATGCCTGTCACTGGCGCCGAGTCGATCGTCTGCGGCCGTATAAAGAGTGGATAAAAAAAATGGTCTGTGCCCGCCACCATGATATCGGCACCTTTATCATCGGCGGCACCGAAGATCTCAATGGCGACGGCAGGGGTTTCGGGCCGTGGGGCATGTCGTCGGGAATGAGCAGCGATTATCGAAGCGGCAACTCGGGCGGCACCGCCATTCACCTGCTTGACTTTGCCAACTATTATCCGGCCAAGAGCGATATCATTGCCGACAGCAAGGGGTGTGTAAGGGATCCGTGTCCGACCTACGACGGCAACAAGATCGTGTTCGCCTGGTCGAAGGACAACAACGGGTATCATCTTTACGATATCGATCTCGCGACCAAAACGACCCGTCAGTTGACAAACGATCTTGAGGGGGTGCAGATTTCCGACATGGAACCCTGCGTCACGCCGAGCGGCGATATCATTTTCTGCTCGTCGCGCTGTTTCCAGCATGTCGACTGCAACATCAATCTGGTGAGCAATCTTTTTATCTGCAATAAAGACGGAAAGTATCTGCGCCGCATCAGCTACGACCAGGTGAACATTTTCAATCCCACCATGATGGAAGACGGTTCGGTCATGTACAACCGGTGGGAATACAACGACAAGAATGTCGCCAATGTGATGGGTATTTTCACCATGAATCCGGACGGCACCCGCCAGAATGAGTTTTACGGCAACCAGACGAGCAATCCGGCGACGTTCCAGATGGCCCGTTCGGTACCGGGCAACCCCATGCTGGCGGTGTCGACCCTGGGCGGCCACATGGGCCCCCATGCGGGGGATATATGTCTGGTTGATGCATCAAGGGTACGAAACGGCACCTCCGGTGTGACCATGATCTGTCCGAAGGGGCGTTCACTGCAAAGCAGCGGCATGGACGGAGTGCCCGATGCGAATAAATTGTTCCAGAATCCCTATCCTCTTGATGAAACCTGTATGCTGGTCTCGTATCGAACAACCCGTTCCGGTTCCTTCAGTGTGTACTGGATGGATTTCGACGGCAAACGGGAGCTGCTCGCCTCGGGAGGAAATCAGTCGGTCAGTCAGCCGGTCTCGCTCATGAAACGGCCAATACCAATCATTCCGAAGTCCATGGTTGATTATTCCAAGAAAACCGCCGCGGTTTCGGTGGTGAATGTGTATTACAGCGGGGGCGCGGTAAATGCCATGAGCGGGGTTTCCAAAGGTACAGTGAAGAAAATCCGGGTAGTGGCCATGGAGTATCGCACCTATCCGGCGCACGGTAATACGGGAACGTCGGCCTACCAGATGGGGCCGGTCGGACGGTACGGCTGCTCGTGGGAAGCCAAGTGGATTTGCGGCGAGGCGGACGTTGAAGATGACGGGTCTGCCGCATTCGAGGTTCCGCCGAGAACGCCGATTTTCCTTCAGTTGATCGACGCGAACGGCGTTTGCGTCCAGACCATGAGAAGCTGGATGACCCTGCAGCCGGGCGAACGGTTCGACTGCATGGGATGTCATGAAGACAAGAACGCGGCGCCGCTCACTGCGACGCCGAAGGCGGTCACGCCGGTACCGCTCAAGCCGTTCTACGATCTTCCGCAGCAGCCGGGGAGCTTCTATTTCCTCACCGTCATTCAGCCGGTCCTCGACGCCAACTGCGTCAAGAGCGGGTGCCACGACGCCAACCACTCCAAGCTCAAGCTGAATGAAAACATCGTTGACGCCAGCAGTCTGGGCGGCGAGGAGAGGGATGCCTACCGTAAGTGGTCGACTTCCTACTACAACCTTTCGGGAAGATCGTATGCGAGCTACAACTGCATTTTCGGCGGAGCGGAAGGTATCCGGCCAAAGTCACTTGGTTCTCCGGTGAGCGGTGTTATAAAAAAACTGCTTGGCGGCCATAACAACGCGCCCAAGGAAGCCATCGAAAAGATCGCCGCATGGATCGACTTGGGCGTCCCTCATTCGGGCACCTATACGGACGACATGCCGGAGGATGTTCTTGCGAGTTATCAAAAGTGCATGCAAAGACGTGAAAAGCAGGAGGCTTTCGAAGCGAAGAATATTGCGGAAATGATCGGAACGGCAGCGAGTCCGGACAATAGAACAGTCCGTAAGGCGACGGCGACGCTTGATGCGTTCAAGGCTCATTTCCTCCCGACGGAATGCATGCTCTCGCTCGATCTTCCCTCCGAAGGTAATATCAAGCTGCTCGATCTCATGGGACGCCAGGTAGTGTCGAGGAAGATTTCGCGCGACGCTTTCCTCGAAAGCGCGCAGCAGAACATCAAGCTGAATATTCCCTCGGGAACCTATATCGTGAAGTTTGACGGCGTGAAGGTTACCGGCGAGGAAGTGATTTCGATTCTGTAAAACGACAGGCGCATAATCCTTCAAATGCCCGTGACGTTGGCGCGTCGCGGGCATTTTATTTTAAATAGTCGGCGAGTGCGCTTTATTCCTATTCGAGGTATACCATTAGTATTTTTCCGGAACGAGCATGATATTTGCTTTATTAGTTGATAGAGGCAATTTGAAAGTGCCAATATTTCTGTTTCGTTATACACTTTGGTATCGATTTATATGTATAACAATCGACATTATTGCGGAGGAGCATTATCAGGAAAAAGGGGTAGATCACCTGTCCCTGTAACCCCTTTCCCCGAGGGGGAACGGGAATTGGGTATGGAGGTGAAGGTGAAGCCGGGGAAAAATGTTTTTTTCCGGAATTGTTTTAAAATCCTTCATCTCTCACTTCTGCTGCTTATTGTGATGCTGCCTCTCCTGCCGGCCGCACAGGAGAGCGGTGCCGTTGTAGTGGAAATAGAGGCTGATCGGTCCGCCGATACGGTTGATGATGCTTCTCCCGGTGTGCAAGACAGTGCGGCGTCGGATTCCCCGCCCCCTCTTGAGAAGGAGCCGGTGCTTCGACAATTCGTCCCCATCGTCTATCCTCCTGATCTCGCGAAACGGGGAGTAGCCGGCGAGGTGCTTCTCGATCTGCTGGTAAATGAACAGGGCAAGGTCGACAGTATCGGTATTATCCGGGGTCTTCATCCGATGATTGACTCTGCAGTGGTCAAGGCGGCAGCCTCCTTTTCTTTCGATCCGGCAGTCGCCGGGGGCATACCGGTGCCGGTGCTTCTTACCTATGAATATCGGGTCGGCTTCGATGCGGTTATCGACAGCATTCAGGAGTACGTCAATTTTACCGGCAGGGTGCTCGAGCGCGGCACGCGGGAACTGATAGGCGGGGCGGAAGTCGTCGCAACCTTTCCCGATACGACAGCCGATACCTCGTTGCCCGTTCCGTTTTCCCGTTATCTGGACAAAATCGGGAGCTTTGCCGGGCAGTCAACGGCGGCATACTCGATGACGGCAATCACCGATTCGCTCGGCCGGTTTCAATTCAAATCGCTGCCCAGCGGGATCTGCAGGGTCAGTGTGCCGATGATCGGGTATGAGTCATTTACGGTTGATGAAGAAATCCGCAGGAATGAGGTTCTCGATGTCCTGTATCGCCTGCAGCGGGTGAATTATTCCGAGTATGAAATAGTCGTGTATGGTAAGGAGGAAACGCGCGAGGTCGCGCGCAGGACCCTGTCGGTGCGGGAGGTGCGTAAAATTCCCGGTTTCAGCGGGGATGCGGTCAAAGTCGTACAGGCGCTTCCGGGGGTGGCGAGGCCCTCCTTCGGCGGCGGAACGATTGTCGTTCGCGGCGCGCCGACATGGGATTCGAAATTTTATCTCGACGGCGTAGCGATACCGCAGCTTTACCACTTCGGCGGCATCAAATCAACCTATAACAGTGATGCCCTGCAATCGATCGATTTCTATCCGGGCGGTTTTTCGAGTCAATACGGCGGAGCGATCGCAGGGGTGATCGAGCTTGAGGGCAGAAGCGGAAAAACGGAGCGTCCGCACGGATTCGGTGATGTGAGTCTGCTTGATGCAACCGCTTTCATCGAGTCGCCCGCAGGGAAAAAGGTATCGGTGCTTGCCAGCGGGCGCAGAAGCTACATCGGGGATCTCCTCGGTCTCGTCGTTGACAAAATGTCGATCATCAAGCTGCCGGTGACGGTGGCGCCTTTTTACTACGACTATCTCCTCCGTACGGATGTCGCGATCAACAAGGATCAGAAAGCTTTCGTCACGCTTTTCGGATCGAAAGACGCGCTCGAGCTCGTTGTTCCGTTCGTGCGAAGCCGAGGCGACAAGGAGGTCGGTGAACTGGCGGACCGTGTGCGTCAGATGCAGCTGTTTTCAATGGGCATTGCGGGATGGGATATCGTCACGCGGACCAGCTGGGAGAGCCGAATAAGAGTGGCGGTCACCTACAGTGAAGGGTACGGCTCCGTCTTCGATTTCGCGAAGTTTGACGCCTCGTCGTGGGAGTATACGGCGCGTGATGAGGTATCCTATTCCTTCAGTCCGAAGCTGAAAGTAAACGCAGGAATCGATCTTTTCTGGCAGCGATTGACGCTTGAGGCGGATTTTCCAAATGTCGATGAAAATATCCCCTATAACCTTGAGAAATTCACGGCTCCTTTCGGTCTGACCGGTGCCTGGCTCGATGTCGAATACCGGCCGCTGCCGCGCCTGCTGGTTGTTCCGGGGATCCGATTTGATTACTATCATGAGTTGCAGTATGACGGATCGATTGTCCCGGAGTTCTGGGATTACCGGGGAGACCGGTATCGCCGCGGGATATCGGGCGAGCCTTCCCTGCGCCTGTCGTCGCGGTATGAACTGACCGACAGGCAGACGGTCAAGGCCGCGCTCGGAACCTATAATCAGACGCCGCAACCGCAGGGATTTACCACCAACGATTCACTCGGGAATCCGCATCTGCCCGCAACGAGGGCGCGTCATATCGTGGCCGGGTACGAACGCCGGTTTACCGATCTTATATTTGCTGATGTGCAGGTGTACCATAATCAGCAGTGGGGAATTCCTGAATTCGCATCCACCGCTGATATCTACGCCGACGCTGCCGGACCCTTCATACGTCCCGACAGCAAGGGAAGAATGTACGGGCTGGAGCTCCTGCTGCGGCATGACAACAGCGAACGGTTTTTCGGCTGGCTCGCCTATACCCTTGCGCGCAGCGAACGGTACAACCGTGAAGAGGGCCGCTATGTCCTCTATAACCGTGATCAGACGCATAATCTGCAACTGGTCGCCAGCTGCCGCTTCCCGATGCAATGGGAGGCGGGAACGCGGCTGCGTTACGTTTCGGGGAACCCGTATACGCCGATTACCGGCACGGTCTTCGACGCGACAAACCGGTTCTATCGTCCTCTTTTCGGAGAAGAAAACGCTTTGCGCAACGATCCGTTTTTTCAAATGGACATACGTATCGACAAGAAATTCGTATTCGACCGATGGATGTTTTCGGCGTATCTGGACATGCAGAACGTGCTCGTATTCCTCTACCAGAGTCCTGAGTTTACGGTGTACAACTATGATTATACCGAACAGACGACCATCTCGATGCCGTTTATTCCGTCGATCGGCATCCGGGCAGAATTTTAGGAGCAGATATGGAACTGTTGAAAAGAGTTATTGCAGTAGCGATTATCTTGACGACTGGTTGCGGGGTGGAGTTCTCGACACGCTATGATCGTATCGAAGGAAACCGGGTGCGGCCCCTCGCGTTCGTGTATGATAACCACGGTCTTGCCGAAGGCGCGCCCGGCGATTCGGTCTGGTGTACCGCCTATTTTGCGGGAGAGCCGGTAACGTCGATTGATTTTTCAATTGCCACATCATTGATTATGAATCAATTCGGCAGGGATACGTTTGCAGATACCGTTTCACTCGATCGCTACATGGTCCCGGGAACGCGACGGGAATTTTTCGGAGGGGAAACCGACTCGATACGTTTCCAGTTTGTTGTTCCTGAAACAATCGTCCGCGACCAGTTTGCCGAAAATGCCACAATCGGTTCACTGCTGCCGCCCGGTATTACCGATGACGTGCTGCCGGATTCGGTGCGGGCGATAAAGCCGTCGGCAATCATTGATGTGATCGAGGGATTGTTTGCGGGGGAACTTCCGTCGGATTTTATGCAGGGGCTCCCTGACACAGCAGCAATGGGCGGCATGAACCCTCAAACAGTAGCGTCACTTCTGCCGATGCTGCTGCAGGTATTGACTGTCGATATGAAGCTCTTCGCAACAATAAACAACTTTTATCGCATGGAGTCTATTTTTTCGGTGCGTTACAACAGCCGCTTTACGGCGCTCATACCGGCGATTCCCGTCAACCATAATCCCGCAGTCGGCTGGATCCGGTGCTGCCGTATAAAGGGGGATAATCTTATTTTCGATCCAACGGCCGACAGCGCACTGATCGATACGATTTACGAACTCTTCCCCGGGCGGGATACGATACAGGTTGATGTCGGCTACCGCTATTTTCTCGTTGCCGACACTGCGCCGGCGCTGCTCGATTCTGGTTTCAGTCTTACCGATTCCACGCTGAAACGGGATGTCGAAGAAATTTCATATGAGTGGTTCTTTGAAAACAGCGATACCGCTGCAGCCATGTCACTCGACTCGCTCGTCACCCTTGGTGTCGATTTAAACGGCCTATCGGTTGAGCTGCTGCCGTCAGTCGATACCCGGCTTACCCGTTTCAACCTCTGGCTGGTAACGTATGACGATTTTTTCGGCGAAAGGCTGCGGCCGGTGGGTTTCGAGGTGAAGTGCATCGATGGCGTATTCGGCTATTCCGATGCCTATATAAAGCGTTACCGGTAGAGGGCCCTTACTTTCTATTAATAACTTCAGGGCCTCCCCATATGCCCATATCATTTCGGCTGCCGTCACGATCTTTGAATGGCCCGGACGGGTTTCCGGCGTCGATGCAGGGTGAATACTGCGAAAGACGGTACCGGCCGCCGAGAGAGGGGTTGCGTACATCCTTCGTCTCCTCCCGACCGGATTGCAGCACCGCCGCAATAGCCGTGTCACGAATGAGATGTTTTTCCGTCGGCAATGAGATGTCCTGACGCCGGGCAGTGGAGTCGGCGATGGAACCGCTGAATATCGGGTCGAATCGTAGATTATTGAAAATGTCAACTGAATCACCGCGTTTATTTTTTTTTACCGGCAGTCCCAGTTCCGGATCGCATTCGAAAAAGTCACCGTCTCCGTTGCCTGAAATGCAGTTGAAAGCGCACGTCACCTTCGAGAGGCCGTCGCACCAGAGGCCGATATTGCGGTTAAAGGAGATGATATTGTTCATGAAGCACGGATTGGCTTCGACGACCCTGAGTCCGGCGGCGTTATTGGACATGATTACGCAGTTGTAGACGCGCGCCGATGCGTTGTCACTACAAAGGATACCGATGTGGTTGTGCTCGATGACGGCGTTGCGGATGGTGGGTGAACACCTGATGACGGAGATGCCGCAGTAGGCGCCGGTGATGTCGGCATAGGTGATTTCGGTGAACTGCTCGTCAGCTTTATGAAAGATGATACCATACCATGCAGGGCTTGCGGTGCAGCTGGAATCGGGCGCGAAAATGATCCTTTTTTCGCCTTTTCCGCAGCAGATCAATGTGCCGTGAATTTTTATCGATACGGTGCGTGAGTCAACATCGTCGTATTGCCTGATAGCGGTGTCTTTTCCTGCGCAGGCGCCGACGACCACACGTGTTCCCGCAGTGATGGTCAGACGGACATTTTTTGCAACGAGAAGGTCGGAAGTGAGGTAAAACGGCCCTTCCTCGGCATTCCAGCGGGTATTGCGGGTCAGAACACCGCCCACCTCTTTTCCGGACGAGGTGAGAACGATCAGGCAGCAGAAAATTGACGGCAATCGGTAATGCATGATCAGCAGTACGGGTTCAGGGTGTTGTATTTGCCGAACAGATAGATCCGTTTCCATCCGGCATGCGGCAGTTTGACGGTAAAGTCGCCTAATGGACGGCCATTGCCCTCTTTTACTTTGTGCAGCATGCTGCAGAGGCCTGCGGCGTTTAGTTGTTCTATGAAGTCAAGGTGCTCCGCATGGAGGTCGTTGGTCTGCAGAAGGTGATAGAACAGGTCGCCGTCGATAACGGTCGCCGCAGCGTCGTTTTTTATGATTTCCGGATATTTTTTAACGAGGACCAATGCCGTCGTCACCAATTTGCGGGAAGGCTGTTCGCCGGTTTCGTACCTGCTTCTTATAAGGAGGCGAAGGTATTCACAGTACTCGCCGATACGGTCGATGTCGATGGCGCTGACCCTGTTTTCCCTTATATCGATGAAGTCATTTTTATGAAGAAAGTCCAGCAGACGGATGACGGTATCATAGGTAACGCCGAGCAACTGGATAAGATGATGCTGTATCAATTTGATATCGAGGCCGTTGTTGCCGGGATCGAACCGTTGGAAATACAGAAACAGGGTCATGATAACATGTGCGCCCTGGTGTTCATTTGAGAAAGTCTGGAGACGCCGGTTTGCATGGCGTATTTTTTGGCTGGTCATGCGAATAATTGACATAAACCAGGGGGGAGCCCCTCTGATTTTATTGTAGAAGGTCTCCGCATCGATGATGATGACGGTACAATCTTCAAGGGCTTTTGCCGAAGCGCTGCGTGGTTTCCCGTCAATGAGCGCCATCTCTCCGAGCACAGCGCCTTTTTCGATGATAGAGAGCTCTATTTCCTTGCCGCCGGCGGTTCGATACACCTTCATTTTTCCGGATTGAATAATATAGAGTTCGCGGGAGCGATCGTTTTCCCTGAAAAGGTGCATCCCCGATTTTATCATTTTTGTAAAAGGTCTCATAGAATAACGTGATCCGTCAGGGGCAGCGTAAGCATCCAAAGCATAATTGTATCTTTCAATCCGGCAAAAAGCAAGGCAAAGCACGGAGCCGCCGGATGTCGGTCGCTAATGACCGTCGTCCGTGCTTGTCGCTTGACGTAAAACGGTGATGATGATATACTCTTTAAACAGGATTCTTCTGGCGGCGAAAGTTGGCGGAGGGGCAGGGAGGCTTTCAACATTGAAGGAAGTGCGTATGCCTTATGTAATGAAGCTTTTTCTGTGGAGTATGTGGCTAGCATTTGTCGCTTTGGCGCTCAAACTGCTTTTTGAGGAAGAGAGAGCGGGAGAGCCGGAAGCGATGGTAAACCGAATCCGGAATAGCGGTTTTTAATTTCGCTTCAACACGCTCGCTTCATCCATCGATTGCAGGAAATACCGCGGTTATTTCGTTATCGGTAAAAAGGGTGGAGAAGATATACGTTGTGCCCTTAATGTTCTCCTTTTCGAAAAATCCCGCACAAATGTATATTTTACCTGCCCTTTATGGTGCCAGCGGAAGTGGTGGAATGGTAGACACGCTAGTTTCAGGAGCTAGTGGGTGCAAGCCTGTGGGGGTTCAAGTCCCCCCTTCCGCAGTGATCTCACCTTAAAAGTATTTCAACATACCCGAATGCAATCGATATATCCGATAGAATTGCTTTCTCAGACGGTTATTGAAAAAATAGCTGCGGGCGAGGTCATTGAACGCCCTGCGGCAGTTATCAAGGAGCTGGTCGAGAACAGCATCGATGCAGGAGCAACTTCACTCGAAATAACCGTCGAAGATGCGGGGTTTTCTCTCATTAAGGTAATCGATAACGGCATCGGTATGTCCCGGCGGGATTTAAGTAAATGCATGCTGCGCCATGCGACAAGTAAAATAAGAACCGTCGATGACCTTTTTTCCATCGGGACATTGGGGTTTCGGGGCGAGGCGTTGGGGAGCATTGCAGCAATCAGCCGGATGTCGATCATTTCAGCGCTCCAGGACGATGGGGAGGGGTATTTATTGAGCAGCGAAGGAGGCGTCTTTGCAGGAGAGGTGATTCCGCACCCACACCGGCGTGGAACGACGGTGACGGTCAAAGATCTGTTTTTCAATATTCCTGCACGTAAAAAGTTCATGAAAACACACCGGGGAGAGCATCTTGCGGTCATTCGCATGCTTGAGCAGCTTGTCGTCCCCTTTCCATCGATCCATTTCACGCTCCATATCGACGATAGAGTAATTTTCAACCTGCCGGTGGTCGACCGGTGTATCGAGCGGATTGCCGATGTGGCGGGTGCGCAGTATGCGTCTGCGCTTATCGAATGCCGTGGCGAACGTCAACATATGGATACCGTAGTTTATGTCTCATCACCCGGGCGTCTCCAGGGGCGGCCACGCTTTCAGAGTTTATACGTTAATTTAAGGCGGATCGATAACGATACGGTCACATATTCGGTAAGGGAGGCCTTTGCCCGGTTTCTGGGGCATCATCACCGCCCGGCGTTTTTCTGTTTTTTAACGATCGACCCATCGTGCATAGATGTCAACGTGCACCCGACGAAGCAACAGATTAAATTCGATAACGAGCGCGAGATTTTCAGTTTTTTATTTTCTACCGTAAAAAACGGCATAGAAGCGACTATGGCCGGGTGTAAGGTATTTGAAAAAGGGAGCCAGCCCGGAGAGCGGCAGGCGACGGCTATTTCCGGAGAGGAGATCCCTGACCCCGGGCTTGTCAGGGTGCCGATAGTGGAGGAAAAAGTTCCCCGTACGGAAAAAGAAGGGACGGAAACATCCGACCGTTCCGGCAGGTCACGATCTGCCGATGATGGCGGCCGGACGATTCTTTCATTTCCGGATGGAAGGAGGGTTGAGAAAGAGGTTGACCCGCTTCAAGATACTACGATACAATTAACGGGTGATGTTCATGAAAGAATGTGGGATCTGATACCCTGCTATCAGATTCATGCGACATTTATACTGGCGCCGATCAAAAATGGAATTTTGTTGATTGATCAACATGCCGCCCATGAACGGATACTTTTCGAGCAGGCCATGGAAAAAAGCGCGGGTATCCAAACGACATCACAACAGCTGCTCTTTCCGATAGTGGTGGAACTTACCCCTTCGGAAAAGGGAATTGTGGAATCGGGGAAAGAATTTTTTCTGCGATTCGGATTTGAGATTGCCGATTTCGGGGGGCGGACGATATCAATTTCGGCTATACCTGCGTTCATAAAAGACGGTATGGCTGAGTCGATTATTCGGGAAATGGTGAGCTATCTGCTGCAGGGGCGGGGCCGTGAACACTTTTCCGAACCGCATAAACGTTTCGCAGCCGCCTTTGCCTGCGGCGCGGCGATCAAGGCGGGGCAGAAACTGACACAGGAAGAGATGAACACCTTGCTGAATAATCTTTTTTCAACACAGAATCCCTATATCTGTCCCCATGGCCGACCCACGCTCATCAGGATGTCGCTTGATGAACTTTCGCGCAGATTTTTACGGTAGGAGATCGCACTATGCCGGCACGTGAGCGCGGTACAACCCACACCCTGACAATGCCCCGTCATTATTCGGGCCCGCTGGTTAAAGAGGTCGTTGCAGAAATTTCCCGTCTTAATGAAAGCGCGGCGTTTAAAGAATTAATTCTCGATTTTTCCGAAACCGAACTGCTTGACAGCAGCGGTATAGGAGTATTGGTTTCAATGGCCAAGGAGTTTCACCAGCGCCGGATCAAACTCATTCTGAAGAATCTCAACGATGACCTGTTCCAGTTTTTCACCCATACCGGACTTGACCGGATTTTTACCATTGAACGTCAGGAGACGGTTGTTCAGGCGGCGGTCGATATTTTCGAGCCGTCGATTGACATAAGGCTGAATATCGAAAAGGAGTTTGTCGGCGACATCGCGATATTTCATTTAAGCGGCGTAATGAACCATCCGATCGGATCGGGATATTTCAAGCAGCAGTTTTTGTTGACTTTGGCACAATACAAAAGGATACTACTTGACATAGAAGAGCTCGCTTTTGTCGATAGTCTCAGTTTGAGCAGCGTGCTCAGCATGAACAATCTTCTCTCCGGCACGGGGGGAAGCATGCGGATCTGTCAGGCGAATTACGTTGTTTTGGATCTTCTCGAAACCCTCAAAATCGGAGCCATCATTCCTCTTTTCCCCTCCCGTGAGGAGGCGCTTTCAGGGTGGACCGGCGACAATGGCTAAGCGGAAGTCATTTCCGGGTGTCGCGATCAAATCCATCGGCTGCCGAACAAATCAGGAAGAGATGGTCACCCTGTCGGCTTTGCTGGCGCAACAGGGCTACGGTCTGGTTGATAATGTCGATGAGGCGGCTGTCATTGTCGTCAATACCTGTTCGGTAACGGCAGCTGCCGAATCAAAGACGCGCCGGCTGCTTCATGCGATTGCCGCCCGCGCACCTCAGGCGCGCATCCTCGTCACCGGATGCTTGGCCCAACAAATGCCGGATGAACTGGCAAAGATGGGCGGGGTTTGCTGGGTGGTCGGGAACGGCTGCAAAAAGTCGATCGATTCAATCCTTCGGCATGACTGCCGGGGTGTCCATTGGACCTCACTTGAGGAGTCGATGGGAAGGCCACTCACCCTCAGTCGGACAATCCCCCCCCCGAACTGCCGCTCCGTGCTTCGGACGCGTTATCCTGTCAAGATTCAGGAGGGGTGCGATTTCCGTTGCTCCTATTGCGTCGTGCCGTTACTGCGCGGCGCGTCGCGCAGTGCCCCGTTCGATACGATTGTTGCGGCCTGCATACAAGCGGTGGATGCGGGGTACAAGGAAATCGTCCTGACGGGAACCCATATCGGTCAGTTCAACGATCGCGGCCGACGGCTGGTCGATCTTTTAGAGAGGTTGGCAGCTGCCGACGGCGATTTCCGTATCAGGTTGAGTTCACTTGATCCGCGAGATTGTTCGCAGCAGCTGATCAGCCTGGTCGGATCAACCGAAAAAATTTGTGACCATTTACATATCAGTCTGCAGAGTTGCTCCGAACCGGTTCTCGAAGCGATGAAGCGTACCCCTGCGGCAACGACTGATCTTCTCGAGCGGCTTGAAGGGTTCAGGGCTCGATTCCCTTTTGCGGGGCTTGGCGCCGATCTTATTGCCGGTTTCCCCGGCGAAACCGATACGATGTTCGAGGAGACCTGCCGGCGTGTTGAACATATGAATCTTTCCTATGCGCATATTTTCAGATTCTCGCCGCGGCCGGGTACCCCTGCGGCAAACAACGCATCTCAAATTGAGGAAACGGTTAAAACAGCGCGAAGCGCCCGTCTGCGCGCAGTCGTAGAGCGAAGCAGGAGCGTGTTTCTTAAACGGCTTCAACAGAGCAGTCAGCGGATTATCGTCGAGTTGGGTCACCCCGTAAGGGGACTGACGTCGAATTACCTCCATGTTGAGATCCCCGGCGCTGCTCTGGAACATAACACTTGGCTGGACGTTATGATAACCGGGCCGCTCCGGGGAAGATATTGTTCGGCCGAACCACTACTTGACAAGGCGGCGTAAATGCAGCAGTCTTCTCCTACCGGCAATGAGCGGTATCGTCGTTTCATCGAACAGATCGACAACCTTCCCGCATTACCCGCCATTGTTGCGCGGTTGATCGACGTTGTCAATTCCCCCGATACTTCGGCCGATGATGCGGCCAAACTCATTCAAAAAGATCCCGCACTCACGACAAAAATGCTTCGTTTGGCGAACAGCGCTTTTTACGGCATTCCCCGGAGCATCTCTTCGGTATCAAGCGCCGTGGTCATACTGGGATTCAATACGATCCGTTCACTGGTGCTCAGCGCGTCGGTCATGAAAATGTT
>JAFGNB010000026.1 GCA_016927235.1 Chitinispirillaceae bacterium | reverse complement strand
CAGCACCGGATAGTCGTTGCCCATGCGGTCAACCGCCCGCGTTCCAAGACCCGGCACCAGCCGGACCAGACCGTCGTCACGCCTGAGCCGCGGCGACCAGCGGAATTCATTGCTGCTGAAAGCCACGCCCGCAAACACCGGCATGAGATAAGGGCCGACGCGCGTTCCCACGACCTCCTGAATCATGATCCCCATTTCTTCGTGGAAGTCAAGTAAGCCGTGCTCCGAGCGGTAAAGAATCGGATCGGGTCCGAAAACCGAGGCGTATATTTCGGCGATCGCGTCGAGCAGCGCTTCAAGCCGCACCTGCCTGCTTCCCTGATTGGGAAGGAAAAAACTCTTGTACTTTCCCGAAAAAGCCGTGCCCGGGCGGTCTTCGAGGAGGCTTGAACTGCGTACGATAATGGGCCGTTCGCCGAAATCATCCAGTGCCTGCGAGAGTCCTGCGGCGATGTATGCCGGAAAGCGGGCATGCTTGAAAAGCTGGATTATGTTGGGGTATTCGAAACGGACCTGTTCAAGCTCCTTGTACTTAAGTTCATGCACATCCTCGAATTCGTTATAGCGCAGGAATTCGGTCAGACAGTCCGCGGTAAGATACCATGTTTTCGGCGTTTTGATCCCGGTAAAAAGCCCCTCCCCGTCCGTGGCCCGCAGCAGGATATGCCGGGCGAGGAACAGGCCCGTGCTTTTTCCCCCGAGCCGGCCGTCGCTGTCGGGCGGGAAGATGATGCGGGTGACAAGGTCGAAAAAGTCCGGCACTTCAAGATATCGTTTCGCAAGATTGATAAAGCCGACATCATCCGAGAAGAAGCGGCGGATGAGCGATACCCTCAACCGCTTTTCCGTCGGTTGCTCGAGAACGGTTTCGCTTTCGGTAAGGGAGCGAAAGCGCAGAATGGCGTCGATGATCGTGCCGAGCGCCGTGTTTCCGGAATCCACGGCCTTGATGAGGAAACTGAGCTTGTTTTCCTGGATCCATTTACGGAGGTACGAAAGGATTTCCTCATCGCTCAGGTGGCGTGCGGCGATCGCGAACACCTGGTCGCTGACGGAAAAAATGCTCTCGCGCGATTGCTTTCTGCTGGGGCTGTTGGCCTCCGACGTCCCTTCGGCACGGTGTTCGGCAAATTCATAACCGAAGGTGTTGAGCACCTGACGCGCTTCCTTGATGCCTGTCCAGAAGAGATGGTAAAGCATCTTGCGCGAAATGTAAAGATACAGTTTCTCATCCGTATGCCGCAGCAGGTCGAGGATCGCCATCCATTCGCGGTTACGTTTTGAGGCCAGCGCCCGGTCGGCAGCCTCCCGGTCGCGCAGCAGTTGCTCCAGTTTGCGGTGAAACGAGGTCTGGCCGATGCGGTCGGCGACGGTACGGAGCAGTTTGCGCTCTTTTTTGAGAAAGCAGTCTTCGCCCGGGGCCGACACCGCGCTTACATACGAAACCTCGATGAATCCGGTGGTGTGGTCTCCCTCCCTTATCGGCACGGAGTCGGACCACTCGGTTGCTGTATACCGGGGCGGTTCGTACGCCGTGCCTTCATACATTATGCGTGCCTGACAGAGTCGGGGGAACTGCCAGCCGGAAGGGATCGTCGCGATGATGTCACGGAAAATATCCGGCAACGGACGGGAATTGCCGGAGAGCAGCTCTTCGATCCGGTAGAGACAGTTAAGCTCTTTCGCCCTTTCGAGCAGAACCTGGACCCTCCCCGGTGTTGCTTTTTTTTCACTCATCGCCGTTCACTTTCCGCATCCGTCGGGCCGAATGCATGAAGACGGAGACGTGTATCGCCTCTTATGCCCAGCCGCGCTGTTTCACCGCTTCCGCAACGCGATTGATGGCGATCACGTACGCAGCGTCTCGCATGTAGAGCTTCTTGCGCCGTGCCATATCATTTACTGCTGCGAATGCCGAAGTCATCTTTGTGTCCAGTTTCGTGAGCACCTCGTCCTTCTCCCAGAAATAATTCATGTTGCACTGCACCTGTTCAAAATAACTGCAGGTTACTCCACCGGCATTGGTAAGAAAGTCCGGACACACGTAAATCCCGCGCTGTTTTATCACTTCGTCTGCCTCAGGGGTGGTAGGGCCGTTCGCACCTTCGGCGATCACTTTAACGCTTTTTGAGATCTTCTGGACGTTGCCGTTGTTGATCTGGTTTTCAAGCGCCGCAGGGATCAGGATATCTACATCCTGTTCCAGCCACATCTCGCCCGGAAGTTTTTCGTAACCGAGGTCGCCCGCGCGTTTTTTGTCGATCCCGCCGAACTTGTCGGAAATTACCCGCAATTCATCCAGATTGACGCCGCTCTTTTTACGATACGTGTAGGAAATTTTGTCGGCTTGGTCCCAGCAGGAGATGGTCACGACCTTGCCGCCGAGTTGCGTATAGAGCTGAATCGCATATTGCGCCACATTACCGAATCCCTGCACGCTGGCGGTTGTCTTTTCAGGAGAAAGCCCCAAAACCTTAAGCGCCTCACGCAAGATGTATACAACACCGAATCCGGTCGCTTCGGTACGACCCAGGGAGCCGCCCATGTCGACCGGTTTACCGGTGATGAAGCCGGGATAGCGCCCGCCCTTAATCACCTCGAATTCATCCAGCATCCAAAGCATGTGCTGCCCGTTGGTCATGACGTCCGGCGCGGGAACGTCGCTTACCGGGCCGATGTTCTTGACGGTCTGGCGGATCCAGCCGCGGCAGATCCGTTCCTGCTCATGCAGACTGAGGTGGTGCGGGTCGCAGATGACGCCGCCCTTG
>JAFGNB010000298.1 GCA_016927235.1 Chitinispirillaceae bacterium | reverse complement strand
GGAGCCTTCGAGAAATCGAAGGCTCTTTTTTTAACGGTAGCTCAGTTGGTATCCCGATGCCATCGGGATTAATCAGCGGGTCGTAGGTTCGAGTCCTCTATTAATTATTACCACGGAGTATTTGAGCAATCGAAGGCTTTTTTTTATTTTATACCCATGGAACAATATACGGTTTACATCCTTTACAGTGAGTCTGCCGACAAGTACTATATTGGCCATACCGCGCACCTCGAACAACGCCTTCAACAGCACAATGACCCTTATGTAGATACCCATCAATCAAAGTATACGCTCAAAAACGGACCTTGGAATCTGGTATACTCTGAGGTCAATTTCGATTCGCGTTCCGCCGCAATGAAACGGGAGAGAGAAATAAAACGTTGGAAATCCAAGGTGATGGTCAGAAAACTCATAACCAGCCGGGAAACAGGACAGGATTGAGATAACCCCATGATAGACTACACAAAAATACGTAATATTTGTGAAAAAAACAGCTCCATTTCGGCGAGTTTCATTGATGATTTTTTTGTCTATTTCATAGCCGCACAAGAGGGACTCCAGAAAAAAGTCTTCCGGCAGCTCGACAGTTTTCAAAACATCATTCGGAAAATGCCCGACGGCTGGTTGGGAATGGTGGCATCCCAGCTCATCATTCACCAGGCATTCAAGAAGAACGGTCTTGCCGGCAAGTATATCCGGCATGTGAAGCTGCAGCAACGAACTCAGGAGGAACAGGAGTATCTCGAATTCCAGATCAAACACCCCTGGCGATATTCGTTCTGCACCTTGAAAAAACAGTTAAACGGTGATTTTTTCGAGATGAACGATGTCGTTACCGGTGATACGTTCCTGCTGTATTCACCCGGAATAACCCGAACCAAAAATGATCTTGGCACTATTCCCGGAATGTGGTTGTTTCTTATCGGATTCAATGGCGCATGCTGGCAGACGTTCGGTTCCCTCTCCTATTTCAAGGGGTTCCAGCCTTTCGACATTTTCTTTTTCGCAAAGCAGCTCCGGCCGGAAATCGTTTTTCATAATGAAATCAGCGAGGTAATCGAATCCGGTCCGGTCCCCTTCACCATGCTTTTTTCAGGCGCGGAATTACCCGTTTCCTTTCATAAAAAGGATATGGTAGTTTTCCACCGTTCAGACTACCATGTTGATGATTTCCTTCCGGAGAACTTCGCCGAGGATTTCAGGATAGAGAAAAAACACCCCATTACCATGCTGACGTCCAAACGGTGGGGCTCCTATCCTCATTTCGCCAAATGTTTCCATCACCATAAAAAGAGCCATCTCATCCTCACCGCAATGACCGAACGGGGATACACAGCCCTTCTCGCATCGCTCAAGCGGCAACAAAACACTTTTCCAACGGAACCGGATATCCGTGCCACCCCCGGTATGCTTTTCACTGCCCAGAACATACTCGGGACCTCAATCGACATGAGCCCGTACGAAAAGCACTTTTCCAAACCGGTTTCCCCCGAAGAAAAGCAGATACTTGACAAAATAAATACATTCGCACGGTTACTCATAGACCGGCTCAATAACCGTGAAGCGTATGAAATCGCCGAACTTGCAGAAGCCGCAGGTATCGATATGGAGAATGCAGAACGGATAACCGAGAGTATTGTTAAAAAGCTGGGGGATAATTCATGGAAAGGATAATTACCGGTGCATGTTCTGACGGCAAAAAGCTAAGGCCTACGCCGCCCACTTGCGACCTTTTACAGCATACTCAAAAATCAGGTCATAGATTTTAGTGCTTTTCTCCTGGAACATACCTTTATCATACGTCTCGGGTAAATTCGCATCTAAAACTGTTTCGACGGCAGCCTTCACCTTCAACTGACTCTGGCTGTCCTTGAACCAATCCTGAATCAGCACCGGTGGTTGCTCCTCACGTAACCGATGCAGCAGCTCTTTCGCCGCATTTTTTACTTTTATTTCTTCGGCCTTGGTCATTCTGGTTTTTTTCAGAATATCAAAAAGTTCGAGTTCTTCCGGTGTCAGGCCTTCTTTGATGTGGCGTTCATCTTCCCGCTTAAGGTTCTCCGTAAAATTAACAAGGTCATTATAGTAATTCTCGGTTGATAAACCGCCCGCGTTGTACTTATCGATGATAGTCTGCAGCCGGACGGCGAAATCGGTTCTGGTACTGTTGTCCCGGAGCATGGTTTCGAGTTTACGCTCGATAAATATACGCAGGTCGGCGATTTCGATATGCTTATGCTCTTTTTGCTTGAAATCCACCCGTAACTTGTCGAAATTCAGGGTACTCAAATCGAGAACCCGGCTTTTTTTGACAATGCCGAATTCAGGTGCCGGTTCTTGCAGCGTTAAACCATCCGGTGCGGTAACGACGCTCTGGTCGAGCAGGTCGGCTATCTTTTGTTTAACATTTTCAATATTCGCCTCACCGATAATAGAATTTACAACACCTCGAAGATATTGAAATACTGCAATTACCGGCCTGAAGTGCCCTTCAAGGATCTCCGGCTTACACGCTTCATAAAGTGAAGTGATCGTATTCTCGTAAACCTTGAATTCCTTCCAGAAAAGGTCTCTCGACAACAGGATATCGGCAAATGATTCAAAGATGCCGATTTTGCTGAAGGTGTTTCCACTTGTCAGTGCATCCTGCAGACGAATACCAATGTTTTCGCAGAAGGCGCTACCCTGCACAATGGCATCATCGAGGAGAGCGTACAGTTCCGATTTGTCCTCCACTGCCTTGCACCTGTTTTTATCATCACCAAGGGCATAGGCTGAGAGCGCTTTCTTCATATTGCGGAAAACATTGTAGTAATCGATGATTTCACCATTGGTCTTGGTGATGTTGTTGATGAGATAGGACGTTACCCGGTTTGCCCGGGCGATCGTCTGCATGAGGGTGTGGTCTTTCATCGGTTTATCGAGATAGAGGGTCGATACCGTCGGGGCATCGAACCCGGTAAGCCACATGGCGCATACGAACACCAGCTGCAGTCGGTCTTCGGGATTTTTAAACCGGGACTCGATGTCCTGGCCGTTGGCGTCGATGCTGTTGATTTTTTTGCGGTGGGGCTTGATGTCGAGACCCTGTTTTTCGAAGCGTTCCTCTTCGCCGGCATCTTCACTTATGACCACCGCCATTTCGGTAGTGCGCATATAGTCGAGTGTCTTCTGCAACCGTACCTTTATTGCGTCATCGGTGGTTTTTCCGACTTCACCCACCAGTCGCTTAATTTCCGCTTTCCAATACGTCTGCACCTTGTCGTACATTTTAACACAGGTGTATTTGTCGACAGATACTACCATACCTTTACCGAGGTAGCCGCGCCGGGGAAAGTGATCGACAATATCGCGGGCAATGGTTTCGAGACGGTCGTCCCGTTTGATCACCTCGATCTCGTTGCTGTACTCCTTTTCAAGCTTCTCCTGCGCCCGCTCGTCGAGATTTTCATCTTCGAGAATCTGATAGAATTCCTCGCTCAGGTTTTGATTCTGGATGAGTACTTCGGGCACCCGTTTTTGATAAAAGAGCGGTACGGTGGCGCCGTCGTCAACCGATTGGACGAAGTTGTATTCGCTTACGTAATCGCCGAACCAGGCGTTGGTCTTGCGTTCCCTGCCTAAGAGCGGGGTGCCGGTAAAGGCAAAAAACTGGGCCTTGGGCAGACCTGCGCGCATGTTTTCGGCAAGGGCGGCATATTGTGTGCGGTGCGCTTCGTCGACAATGACGATAATGTCGTTGCGGTCGGAGAGAAGCGGGTACTTTTTTCCTTTGTCGTAACGGAATTTATGGATGAGGGTGAAAACCAGCCGGAGGTTACGGCCGAGAAATGAGCGCATTTCTTCGGAGTCGCGGGGCCGGGCTGCTTCGTTTTTAGTGACCGTACCGGTTTCCAGAAAATTACGATAAATCTGTCCGTCAAGATCGTCACGGTCGGTAACGATGACAAAGGTATAGTTTCCGGCAAATGAATGGAATATCTTCCGTGCGAGAAAGATCATCGAGAAACTTTTTCCCGACCCCTGGGTATGCCAGAAAACACCCAGTTTTCCGTTTTTCGCTTTCCGTTGCCTGAACGATTCGATAGCCTTGTTGACACCAAGAAACTGGTGGTTCTGCGCGATAATCTTTGTGGTTTCTTTATAATAGAGGATGAAGTTTTCGAGATAGTCGAGCAGACGTGCCTTGGGAAAAACACCCTTCAGCAGCCGTTCCAGGCTGCAGCCTTCTTTTTCGATCTGTTTACGGCTTATCTTTTCCGTCTCGTCATCGGGGCGCAGCCAGTTGAAAAAGAATTCGTACCCTGCATTGAAACTGCCTATTTTCGTCTCGATGCCGTTCGAGAGCACGCAGAGAGCATTGTACTGAAAAAGCAAAGGAATATCGTGACGATAATTGGTAAGATTGTCATCGTAGGCGTTCTGTACCTTGACATTGGAATTCTTGAGTTCGATGAACACCAGCGGCAGTCCGTTGAGGTAAATAAGAATATCGGGGCGCCGGAGGTACCGTTCGCCCTTTATCCAGAGTTGAGTCACCGCCAGAAAATCGTTCGCCTCCGGGGTATCGAAGTCGATCAATTTCACGTTGCCCTTTTCGGTCCGGCCGGCAGCGTCTTCGAACTCCACGTCAACACCGCTGCGCAGTAACTCGTAAACCTCTTTATTTGCGAGGTGTGGCGACATGGTAAAGCGGCGATTGGTAAGCTGTTCGATTGCCTGGTCAATTTGCGGCCCGGGAATTGCGGGGTTGAGTTTCACTGCAGCAGCTTTCAACCGGTCAATAAATACCACTTCCTGTTTTGACGCGCGATTCGAACCGTCGGCAAGCGACTCGGCATCAGGCGTAAAGCAGTTAAATGAGCGGTACCCGCAGTGCTCCTTCAGGAAATTGACGGCATCTTTTTCGAGGCGGTCTTCGGAGATAAAATTAGGCATCGGGTTTTCCCAGTTTCTTTACCATTTTATCGAAATCGGATTCGTAGAGCCGGTCCTGTTCTTTTTTAAACCGAGCGTATTCCTTGAGCGCAAGCACTTCGGCAACATCGTGACTGATAGATCCGGCACCGGATAAAATCTCATATTCGCTGAATTTAAGAAATGCGTTGAGTTTTTCTATCCAGTCTTTCATGTACATCGGCCGGTTGCGAACCGCCTGTAACTCCGCATAGTCAAGGTACATGCCGACGATCCGGTTGAGATGGTCGAGTTCACCCTTTTCAAGATAATTTTTCGCCACGACAACATCACCCGGTAATATTTTCCCCGTCGGACCTTTGCGCCATGAAGTAAGTCCCATATGCGGCTTTAAGGCACCGGCGCGCTGTGCCACTATTTCGGCGGCGGTCTGCCCGGTTATGGCGAACTGCAGTTTGTTCTGTACTGCAGCGAAAAATTGCCGGGTATCTTCGGCTTTCGGAGAATAATCAATTGAGGTTGCGTAGATATCGGTGATCTTCTGGTAGGCCATCCGTTCACTCGAACGGATATCACGTATCTCTTCGAGCAGATCGTCAAAAAACCTGGCGCTGAAACGGGAACCGTACTTGAAACGGTCGCTGTCGAGGGCGAACCCTTTATGTATGTACTGCTGAAGAATTGCGGTGGCCCACTGACGAAACTGTGTGCCCCGCTCGGTATTCACCCGGTAGCCGACGGCGATTATGGCTTCGAGGGAGTAGAATTTCGTCCGGTACACCTTACCGTCTCCTGCAGTATGTGCAAAAAATGCACATACTGAATCTTCCTGCAATTCATTCGAAGAAAAAATATTCTTAAGGTGCTTTGTTACCACGGTTCTGTCGACATCGAACAGTTCTGCAATGCGCTTCTGTGGAAGCCAGACGTTTTCGTCGGCATACAGAACTTCAATTTTTATTTTGTTACCTGCAGTTTCGTAAACGACGATCTGGTTGTCGGGGAGTTTTCCGGATTTAGTCATAAGCTCGCAGATCTCCTTTTCTTTAAACCCCGACCGTGCCTTTCAACCTCGGAAGGATCGGTGTACTGCTTCGTCTCTCTTACTGAAACCCCCACCCTTGTCCCAGTTCGATGGGTTCACCGCATCGCTTCCCTGTTTACGGTCTGACCTTTTCCCTTACTTGACTCCGGTATTGTGGGGAATCAGAGTTTTGACTATGATTCCATTGAAATCAATAAATGCTTGTAGAGCATTTACTCAAGAGTACCGAGTTCTCAGTTAAGATACTTTGTCTTTTAATCGTTTTGCAATATCCATTTTCAGCCGAGAGTGTTCAATTG
>JAFGNB010000297.1 GCA_016927235.1 Chitinispirillaceae bacterium | reverse complement strand
GTGACGATGGTGGAGGAGGCGTTGAGCATTGCCGCCAGGGAACTGACGACCGCCCCGAGAAGGGCGGCGATGACGAATCCGAGCAGCCCCACCCCCTGAGGGAGCACGTTCCCCAGCAGTTGCGCCATGGCCGTGTCGTATTTGTAGGCAATGAATTTCTCGGTCGATGTCGGCTGTCCGGCGGAGGCGGCCGCTTGACGGGTGTTCTCATTATAGCGTTGTACCTCACTGGAAAGCGCCGGAAATACGCTTTTCCACGCTTTGTCGTCGGACTCGAACGTCGTGTATTTCGCCGGCGCCGTGGCGGCATACTCGTCTTTAAGGAGCGGGAACACGAACGGATTGTCGCTCCGGATACGTTTCAGCGTCTCCTGATCCGGATACAGCGCGATGAGAAAACGGCCCGGCCCCCATGCGGCGATCATTGTATCGGAGGGGATT
Source organism: Chitinispirillaceae bacterium (assembly GCA_016927235.1). Taxonomy (GTDB): domain Bacteria; phylum Fibrobacterota; class Chitinivibrionia; order Chitinivibrionales; family Chitinispirillaceae; genus JAFGNB01. The sequence goes on along the minus strand of JAFGNB010000297.1, from coordinate 11,782 downwards.
TCGCTCACTTCAACCAACTGCGTGGCGGGGTTCGCCTTCATATATTTTGCCAAGGTCGCGGCGTTATCGTGAACGGTCTCATGCTGCATGTTGCGTGAATACAGATTGAAGGCGATGATGCCGGGAATCACGATGACAAACGGGATGAGGATTTTCAAAAAGGCGGCGAAGACGATCCCCTTCTGTCCCTCTTTGAGGGAAGCGCTGCCGAGCGTGCGCTGGGTGATGTATTGATTGAGCCCCCAGTAGTAAAAATTGGGAATCCAGAGCCCGAGCATGAGCGCTGTCCACGGAAGGACCGTATCGGTTTTCGGCAGGAACATGTTCATCCGGATACGGTTCAGATCCCAGAATCGTTCGAACGCGCCCTGATCGGGAGCGAGCGCCTTGATCACCACTTCGCCGGTTTCGACATTGACGATCTGTGCTGCGGTGCCGGCCTGTCCCAATTTGATAAAAGCGAAAACCATGATGATGCCGCCGCCGATGATGAGCGCGCTGCCCTGTATCAGGTCGGCCCAGGCACATGCTTTAAGTCCGCCGGCCGCCACGTACAGCATGGCGATCACGCCGATAATGAGCGAACCCGTCGTGAGGGAAACCGCATACCCCATCTGTCCGGCGAGCGTCCGAATGGTCAAAGCTCCGGAATAGGTGACCGATCCCAGCAAAAGCATGTAGATAAAAATGGTGGCGCCGGCCATTATGGTGCGCGCCGCAGCGTTGTAACGGTATTCGAGGAATTCGGGCATGGTGAAAATCCCGGCCTTCAGAAAATAGGGGAGAAATCCGAATGCCACCACAACAAGAGTAATGGCGGCCATCCACTCGTAGCTCGCTATCGCCAGGCCGACGTGACTGGCGGCGTTACCGCTCATCCCTACAAACTGCTCGGTGGAGATGTTGGCGGCAATAAGCGAAAAACCGATCAGCCACCACGTGAGCCCGCGACCGGCCAGAAAATAATCTTCACCGGTCTGCTCTTTTCTGCTTTTAAGGAGTCCGATGGTGACGACGCCGATGATAAATGCAAAGAAAACAAGGATGTCAAAGGTGCCGAAATGCATATGCCCCTCTCCTGATAAAGGGTTTATTTTCAATAACAGAATTCATGTTTTCAGGAAAATATATGATGGTAGGTTTTGGCACCTACGCTTTTTCGTGAAGCTCAAGCGCGGTATGGTGCTCGGGCAGCGTCATGTCGGCAAAGAGCCGTCGCATCGCTTTCGAGGCCTATACAGTTTGCTCAACCGGAGCAATCTTCGCGCTGTGTGGTTCGAGCTGAACCGCAGCACTGCAGCGAAAGTGGATGGAATCACCCATGAGGAGTAAAGGCGAGACCTGGACGTAGTGACATTCAATACACATGGTGGAACGCCGGTTCCATCGGATACCGTTAACCACGGCGCACTGCTGACGGAACCAACATCCGCAAGACCGGGTTTGACACTGGTAGGGTGGTACATGGAGTCGGGATATCAGAACCGCTGGAATTTTTTATCAAATGCTGTAACTATCCCTTTAATAATACCATCTATGCAGGTTACCGTGATCCCGATGTAACAATGAATTCCCTGGTTCTCTGCACCCCTTCAACAAACTGCACCTTTTCAATGGTGACTCGTATAAACGCGGTATCCGGAAGAAGCGGAATCGGTGACAAGCAATGTTACTTCATCATCGGCCTCAGGCCTGTTGTTTTTAATGCAAAGGTCTTTATCTGATTCCGGAACGGCTATCGACAGCGGATTTTCTGACACGTTCCTTTTTTTTCGCAAGAATGCGCAGCAGCTGAGGACGGTTATACCGCTGCACAATGATGCACGGCAGATTTGCGGCAAGAGCATAAGTGATCATAATACCCCCGGCAAGACGGCCGTTCCAGAGAAAAAACAGGGGGGAAACGGCAATAACGATCCAGTGGGTGAACTCACCCCTGCAGGTCTCCTTGACAAAAAGGTCGAGATACTCCTGATCGGTCGCGTCCATTTTCTTCTTGGCGAAACCGCCGCGGAACCATGCCGCTCCGTCGGGAAGCAATCCTTTCCATTGTGTCACATTGAAAAGACGTCTGTACAACGCACCGTCCTTCTCCCATGAACGGATACGGTACAGCCACTGATTTTCATGAAAAAGACGCCGCGACAGCCGGGTGGCTCCGAAAGCAATCAGCATATGCAGAAAGAGCCATCCCGCCACATTCAGTATAATCGTAGGCGCGGTTGAAAAATGCCAGATTCTCATGATATCAGACCGGGACATCCCGCCCTTTCCAGGTCACTTTTTTCCGGATGAAAATCGCAACGAATGAACGCAGGTAGATCCACGAGAAAAATAGTAAATGAACCGGAAGCAGCGCACACGCCATGATACCGAAATTACCGATGCGTCGCGCCATCCAGAAGGTTTGCCCGCAATAAAGCGCGAATACACCTGACACGGCGATCCGCAGGATACCGCCCGACGGCACAATTAAAAAATATACCGGGGTGATTGTCGCCATAAAGGCGCCGCTGATCCATCCTACGGTAAGCGCCATGGTAATCGGCGGTGTTTGCGCCGCTCCGGTGGCGAACCCCTTTGTCCACCCCTCGACGAGTTCCCGCAATCCTTTCGGATACATCCGGTAGAAAAGCGTTCCGCGCCCGCCGAAGCATGAAACCGTGATTCCCGCCTTCAGAAACAGCGGACCGAGCGCCAGGTTCTCGAGCACGGTTGCACGAACAGCCTCGTGCCCCCCGACCCTGAAATAGTCTGTTCTATTGCAAAGAATACACGGGCCGAAGCTGCCGGCGGGCGCCCGGTGTCCGGAACGCAGCGAAAACGCGTCCACACCGATCATCACCATGATATTGAACAGCAGTGACAACCGTTCATAAGGGTTCCGCATGCAATGAAAGGGCTGTACGGAGACAAGTCCTCCCTTCCGCTGCAGGGTTGAAATCATTCGTCCCAGCGCCCCGTCGGCAAACCATGTATCGGCGTCAATAAAAAGCAGCCGTTCATTCCGCGCCGCCTGCGCTCCCTGCCAGCAGGCCCATGTTTTTCCGGTCCACCCTTCGGGACGGGCCGCACTCCGCAGAACGGTCGCGCCGCCATCATAGGCGACATCTGCGGTGCGATCAGTGGAATGATCATCGACGACGATTATTTCATCGTATTCCGCAAGCTGCGGTTTGAGCGACTGCAGGAGTTTCGGGAGATTGTGCGCTTCATTACGGGCGGGAATGATTACGGTTACCGCTTCAGATGCCTGATCACCCCGTTGACCGGAACAGTGGGGAATACGCCAGAGCAGCCAGGTGCCGCACCACCAGAGCAGCAGTGCCGTAGTTACTGTAATAAAAAAAAGCATGCTTGGAACCGTCGACTACTTCAAATCCCGGGCAACCAGCTTCGCGGCATTCTGCCCGCACAGGCAGACCATCGGCATGCCGGCTCCCGGGTTCACACTGCCGCCGACGAAATAAAGCCCGGCATATCTGGTACTTTTTTTCGGGGCCTTGAGAGCGAAGTTCTTTTTCCTGTCGGAAACCACGCCGTAAATGGACCCCTTGTTGGAATAATAACGGGACTGAATGTCCACCGGTGTCCAGAAATCCCTGACAACGATATGTTTGCGGATCTCCTTGAGCCCGACCGCTTCGAGTTTGTCAATCGTGCGTTCGGCAAGCGCTTCATATTCCTCTGAAGATACGGGATTATTCTTATCGATAAAGGGGATATGCGGGAGGAGCTTCAGATTATCACATCCCTCGGGCGCCTGAGCCGGATCGGTCCGCGTGGGAGCGACCAGATATATCGTGGGATCGGTGGGGAGTTTGCGCTGATTGAACACCAGATCGAAATGGTGTCGCTGATCGTTGGAATAGACGAAATTGTGGTGTGCAAGCTGCGGGTATACCGTGTCAAGTCCCAGATGCAGCACGATCCCGGAACAGGCCGGTTCAAATTTTTCCAGTTTCCGCATGAAACCGCCCGACTCTCCGATCAGCTTCTCGTAAGCGGGAATTACTTCCATGTTGGATATGACGGCCTCGGCGACATGCCTGGTGCCGTCTTTCAGAACGACACCTGTCACCCTGCCGCGCTCATGCATGATCTCCGTTACTTCGCTGTCGCAGTGTACGGTGACACCGACCTCCTCCATGAGCCTCGCCATACCCCGCGCCATGTTGTACATGCCGCCTTTGACATACCAGAGACCGAATCCGATCTGCACCCACGGCATCAGGTTCATGAAACCGGGTGCGTTGTATGCGGATGATCCGACATACTTGATGAAGTAATTGAATACATCTCGCAGTTGCTGATCCGTGAAGAATCTCGACACCGAAGCGTTCATCGTGCGGAATAGGTCGAGTTTGAAAAACAGTTCCGGCCAGCCGTAACTGGTGAAGAAACTGCCGAAGGTGTCCAGTCCATCGTTGAAATATTTTTTCGCGACGATTTCATACTGCCGTTTTGAGTATTCGACGAATAAACGATACTCGTTGCCAGCTCCGGCGAATTTCGATTCAAGATGGGCGGCTGTTTTTTCGCTGTCGGCGTATAAATCAAGCACCGTGCCGTCTTCGAAAAAATTTCGCCAGTGCGTATCAAGGGCCACTGTATCAACATAGTCGCCAAGCTTTCTGTCGTGCATTGCAAAGAGCCGCTCGAAAATATGCGGCAAGGTCAGAATGGAAGGACCGAGGTCGAAACTGAATCCCTCCGCAGTCAGGACGTTGAGTTTACCGCCGACCTTGTCATTTTTTTCGAAAACGGTGACATCATACCCGTTCGCCGCACAGCTTATAGCCGCGGACATGCCCCCGATACCGGCCCCGACAATTGAGATTTTCTTTTTTTCAGCCATAAAATCTCATTCTCTATCTGTTGTTTTCATGTTTTTCAAGTTCCCGCAAGCCCATTTTCGCCATCCTGTCTTCCGGCTGCAGTCCCAGTGCCGCTTCAAGCGCGCTGAGAGCTTTTTCCACATGCTTATTCGCCGCTTTTTTGTCATGGTGTTCCGGTAACCCGAACAGGGTGTAGGAAACAAGATGGAACTGCACCACCCCCTGCCAGTAGCGCGGAAGATGGTTCTCCGGATAAGCGGATGCGATACCCTGAAAAACCAGATCAACGACATTGAAGCGGTTTTCATCCCACACGTCATACGCCGAATCAAACAGGCCTATCGCATTGCTCAGTCGGTAGCTGAACCCGCCATTATTTTTCCCGGGACTCTCATCGGCGACGGCACCGGAAATCAACGAACCAATATGGATAATGACAACCCGAGTGAATAACCGCACATTTACTCCCCTTTGCCGTTTCATTATAGTAAATTACAATCTACCGGCCGGCCACTCAAACAAGTACCGGAAAAAACGCAATGGATGTATCTGCACCGATAAAAAGATTGCAATCCCATTTCGCCACGGGAGCGACGCTTCCCCGGGAAAAACGCATCGCCCTACTCACCCGGCTCCATGCAGCGGTCACATCCAGCCAGCGCCATCTCCTTGAAACACTGCGGCATGATCTCGGAAAGGGACCCGTGGATGCATATACGGCCGAAATCGGATATGTGCTCTCCGAAATAGAGTATGCCCGGAAACATGTCCGTTCATGGATGAACGCAACCAGGGTAAAAACGTTACTCATCAATCGACCCGGACGCAGCTATTATTACTCCCGACCCTATGGTTGCGCATGTATCATCGGTCCCTGGAACTACCCGTTCGCCCTTACCTTTGCGCCGCTTGCAGCGGCGATTGCAGCAGGAAACTGCGTTATCATCAAGCCCTCCGAGTATGCCCCCGCCACCGCCGCCTGCATCGCTGAAATGATCAGTACATCATTCGACGATAAGGAGGTGACCGTCGTTACGGGAGGTCCGGATGAGACGCAAAAAGTAATTGCCGGCGGCGTGGATGTTGTCTTTTTCACCGGGGGCACCCTTACCGGTAAATCAATCATGCGCACCGCCGCGGAAACACTTACCCCGGTGGTACTCGAACTGGGAGGCAAAAATCCCTGTATTGTCGACCGTACGGCGCACATCCCCGAAGCGGCTCGACGCATTGTATGGGGAAAATTCCTCAACGCCGGACAGACCTGCATGGCCCCGGATTTCGTCTGCGTTCACGAAGCAGTCGCCGATCCGATGCGGAAAAGCCTGAGTGAAGCAGTCACGAAAATGTACGGAACCGAACTGGCCAAAAGCCCCGCCTACGGGCGGATCATCAATGCGCGCCACCTTAACCGTATCAGGAGGCTGCTTGAGGGTCATGCCGTTTTTCACGGCGGTACCATGCTGCCCGAAGAACGGTATATCGAACCCACGCTGGTATCCGTTGACAGGTGGGATTCTCCCCTGATGCGCGAGGAGATCTTCGGACCGGTGCTGCCGGTCATTTCCTACCGCGATCCGGATCAACTTATCGCCGAACTGCAACATCGTCCATCACCGCTCGCCTACTACTGTTTCACCACGGACAACCGCTTCAAACGAATCATCGAACAGCGCGCGAAATGCGGTACGATCTGCTTCAACGGCACGGCACACGCGCTTATCACCCGCGACCTGCCCTTCGGCGGCATCGGTGCCAGCGGTATGGGCCGCTATCACGGCAAGGCGGGATTCGATGCGTTCAGTTACACCCGCAGTATTCTTGACAAACATTCCCGGAAAGAATTTACCGCGCTCTATCCGCCGCACTCGATTAAAGTATCCCTGCTGTCAAAGATGCGCCGATTCCTGATGTGAGTCGTTCCGCATCAAACGGATTTGTCACAGTCGGACTGCCGTACGCATTTCAGGGACAGATGCGGATCGACGAAATCAACCGGCGGATAAACGATAAACGCCACGACATACTTCTCCCGGCCCATCCGGGGAACGGTTCCTGTTGCCAATGCTTGATAGAGATCCATCCGTCCCTGCGGAAAAAAGTGACAAAGCCCCGCTCAGGGCCTGATGCGCATACACCGGTTCCCAGATAATCAATCTTGCACATGGCGTAATGTCGACATTGCGATGCTGTTTTCAGCTCTCTTTCATTTTCCAAAATTCAGCGTTCCTTTCGGATATATCCGTTTTGGATGCAAAATTTACAAACGTATCAATCAACGCCCGACTTGATCGGATTCATCAAGAACGATTTATTTGCGGTTCCCGTTCCGAAATAGGCCTCACTGACGGTGACGTTTACTTAACAGCAGTAAATCTTTAAGATCCTGATGCCCCTTTCCCTTCATCCATCGTTTACTGAAGGAAGGATGCTGGACTACCTGCGCGATTGCCGCAAGTGCCCGCAGATGAAGATTACGCATGTCTTTCGATCCGAAGAGAATGAAGACCGCGTGAATGGCACCATGTTCATCATTAAACCTGATCCCCTGCCGCGAACGGACGAGTACCAGATGAAACTGTTGTTCTCCACCCATAATCACATGAGGAATTGCTACGAAATCACTGATTGCGGTGCTGCTTTCATTTTCCCGCTCCCGCAACAGTTCAACAATATCTTCCAAACTTATCTGAAGTGAAAAGCAGGCACACAGGTTTCCGGAAACAGCATTCCACAAATCATCGAGTGATGCGGCGCCGTCAAGTTCGACAAAACATGACTGCTCAACCGCGCGATCAAATTCGTCACGGGTAATGGCATCACGGTCCTCGACAATAGTCCGCAGCTCCTTCTGCAATCCTTCGGTCACCAGCGCCTTGTTGGTGATCCGCTGCAATAGATGGATCAGCGCGGGAGACATTGGATCTGCTTTTTTCCGCCGGATGAAATAGAGCAGTACTCCGGCTGATACGAAAGCGAGACTGAACAGTACGGGCTGCAACCCCATGTCAATGATAAGCAGCACGAATGCGGCAATACCCAACAATTGGAGCCAGGGATAGAGTGGCGCAAGATAGGTCGGACGATAGGTGCTAATTCTGCTTTCACGCATAATAACAACCGAGACATGTGCGAATATATTTGAGAGCAGAATAACCACCGAAGCGGCTTTCACCAGAAGATCAAGTTCAAGCAGCACCGAAGCTGCAAGCAGCAGTCCGGTCGCGATAACCGACACATACGGGGTGCGCTTCTTTTTTGATACCGCATTGAATACACCGGGCAGCATCCCGTCATCGGCAAGTGCAATCGGGTAACGAGACGCGGTAAGGATACCCCCGTTTGCAGTCGTAATGAAAGCAAGAAATGATGCGACCATAATCGCCGCATACAACCAGTTACCACTGCTCATTTTACCGGCCAGAGCAATAGGTGCAAGAGATTCCCGGAGCATATCGGCGGGAACGATGCCCACCACAACAAAGGTGATAAGGCTGTACGACAGGGTCACCACAACCACCGATCCGATCAACCCGAGGGGAATATTTCTCGAAGGATTTTTTATTTCACCCGCTATGCTCGCAGTCGTGAGAACACCTCCGAAGGAAACAAATACGAACCCGGCCGTCGAAAACATCACATTGAACCCCTCCGAAAGAAACGGGCTGAAATGCTCTACCTTTACAGCGCTTACTCCGGTAACGAAAAAAGTGACGAGAATCCCCAGTAACCCCGCAACCAGAACAATCTGAAACCGGACCGCTTCCTGAACACCGAAAAGATTCACCAGCGTGAAAACGACTGCAAGGACAACGGCAACAGTGGTCAGATTCAAATGAAGGGTGAGGTGGATTATTTCCGCGATCCCGAATACCGCAAAGGCACTCTTGAGGGAAAGTGCGAACCAGCTCAGCAAACCGGTAACCGTTCCGAAGAGCTGACCGAACGACCGGGAGACATAATAGTAATCCCCCCCTGCTTTGGGCATTGCCGTCATGAGTTCGGAAAGACTCAGAACCGTCGTGAGTGCCACACATCCCGCGATGAAATACGACAGGAAAACCGCCGGACCGGTTCGTGCGAACGCCATTCCGGGCAAAACAAAGAGTCCAGAGCTGATCATAGCACCCGTTGAGATACTGAAAACACCAATAAATCCGAGCGTCTTTTTCATTCCGCCGTCCCGCCTGAAAGATATGCACATAAACCCGATTGTAAAATAGTTCAGAAGAACGGGAAAAGCGTAACTTCCCCTATTAATTCCGGCATTCAATGAAATTATTATGTTAAAGGGATTTACGGATTTATTTTAATGAATGACGAGACAAAAAAGGAGCAGTATGGCGGAAAAACACATAGCAATTATCGGTGCGGGGCCCGGCGGCTTGACGGCGGGAATGATCCTGGCGAAACGCGGGTACAAGGTCTCGATCTTCGAGAAAGAACCGAAAGTGGGCGGACGCAACGCGTCCATCGAAATGAACGGATACTCATTCGATATCGGCCCGACCTTTCTGATGATGACCTTCACGCTCAGAGAGATGTTTGAGGAAGCCGGCCGTTCGCTCGACGACTATTGTAAAGTCACCCCCCTCGATCCGATGTACAAACTCTCATTTGAAGAGTATGCAGTCTATCCGTCCACCGATAAAACGTACATGAAGGAGCAGATCGCGAAGCTGTTTCCGGGAAATGAAAAAGGGGTCGACCTGTTTCACCGGTCGGAAAAAACCCGTTATGACAAAATGTACCCCTGCCTGAAAAAAGATTATTCAACCTTCAAGGAGATGTTCTCTGCCGATCTGATAAAAGCGCTTCCGTATCTCTCCCTCAATAAAAGCCTGATCGGAGCTCTGAGCAGGTATTTCACGCCGGAAGAGCTTCAGATCTGTTTCACCTTTCAGGCGAAGTATATCGGCATGTCTCCCTGGGAGTGTCCGGCGGCATTCGCCATCATGCCCTATATCGAACACTCCTTCGGCGTTGATCACGTGGAGGGCGGCTTGAGTAAGATATCCGATGCAATGGCAAAGGTCGTCAAAGAACTCGGTGGAGAGATCCATCTGAATACGGCGGTGAAAAAGGTTCTTGTCGACGGCAAAAACGCCACCGGCATTGTGCTTGCCGCCGGCGATGTCGTGAATGCGGACAGTGTCGTCATCAACGCCGATTTCGGCCATGCAATGGAAACGCTTTTCGATAAAGGAATCATAAAAAAATGGACTCCGGAAAAACTGCGCCGGAAAAAATATTCATGCTCGACCTTCATGCTGTATCTCGGTGTTGACAAAATCTATGATGAACCGCATCATCAGATCGTTTTCGCCAGGGATTATAAAGAAAATGTAAAGGATATCATCAGCCGCTCAAGATTATCGGAGGACATGTCAATTTATGTTCGCAATGCTTCGAAGCTCGATCCGACCATTGCTCCCCAAGGACACTCCGCACTGTATGTTCTTGTCCCCACTCCCAACATGCTCAAGTCAGTTTCATGGGATGAGAAAACGGTAGAGGAATATCGCGACAAAGTAATCAAACGGATTAGTGAACGCACCTCCATGAAGGATCTGAATCAGCATATCACTTGTGAAAAAATCATCTCACCTGCGGACTGGCAGAATGAGCGTTCAATCTTTCTGGGCGCCACCTTCAATCTGGGACACAACATCACACAAATGCTGTATATGCGTCCCAGAAATAAATTCGAAGAAATCGACCACTGCTATCTGGTCGGCGGCGGCACACATCCCGGTTCGGGATTGCCGACAATCTACGAATCTGCCCGGATTTCCGCAAGCCTGATCGACAAATATGAAAATCAGTAAAACGCCTGGTTCGGCGGCCCGTCAGTGTCCGCACCCCGGTTTGTTTTATTTCCATCCCGCCCAGTGATTGTCCCGTCATTAAGCTACTCTTTCCGATTTTACTGATCCGGTAATTTCTTCGGTAATTTTTCCATAATGTGACGTTCGTTACAGAAAATACTGCGTTCCCGAAATATTTCCCTCCTAGATGCTGTTTATTTGAACAGTATCTTTCACCCGCTATTTCCGCGACCACTTTATGCAGCACAAGAACGTCAGAACGGCGGGGTTTACCGTCCCCGCAACCATTCGGTATCACCCCCGCCATTCGAAGCCTATCCGCCGAAGGAAGTTTTCATTGTCGCGCCAGTGCGGCGAGACCTTGACATGGCAGGTCAGGCTCACCGGAACGCCTGCGAAGTTCATGATACCGGCACGCGCCCCCTTTTTTATCCGGGAGATGACGCTTCCGCCTTTACCAACGATAATCCCCCGCTGGCCGCGCGTCTCAACGTGAATGGTCGCGACGATCTCGTGCCGGCGGGGCGTCTCGCGGTACGATTCGATCTCCACAAAGGTCGCATGCGGCACCTCATTCCCCGCGGCGATAATTACCTGCTTGCGGATCTGCTCCGCTGCGATCCGCCGCATGGGTGCATCGGTCACGCTATCGGGGTCGAAATAGCGTGGCCCTTCGGGGATAAAAGGATCGACTGCGGCGAGGAATCGTTGCTTCGCATCGGCGTGAATTGCGCTGAGCCGTAGTGACGGAAGGGCAGCCAGATCGGGAAAGACGCCCTTGAAACGGCTGACGGCGTTATCGGCCGAATCGGTCAGATCGATCTTATTGAAAACGATAAGCACCGGCACACCCGCCGCCGATCGGACCAGATCGGCGACCGCCGCCTCCTCATCACCATACTCCCGCGAAAGGTCGACGAGCCAGCAGATCAGGTCGACATCATCGGTAATTGCCCGGCATGCTTCCCGAAACATCGCACGGTTTAACAGATGCCTGCCGCGGTGGACGCCGGGCGTATCCACAAAGACAAGCTGCATCGTATTGGTTGTATAGATACCGCGCGTGATGCCTCGGGTGGTTTGCGGCAGAGCGGCGACGATGCTGATCTCCTCGCC
>JAFGNB010000296.1 GCA_016927235.1 Chitinispirillaceae bacterium | reverse complement strand
AATCTCGCACTTGCGGTCGCATTTTTCACGGCCGCCGCCGCAGGTAAAACTGCCCTCCCGTACCGCGTCACGGGCGACGAGTTCATCGAGATCAAAAACCTGCGGCACGGTCACGCCAGAAGCGATGCGGTTTTTAACCTCTAGCGCGACACCGAACGCTCCCATAAGTCCAGGATCGGGAGGAACCACGATGCGCGCCTGCATAAGGGACGCCATGGCAAGAGGAACGGCCCTGTTATAACAGACGCCGCCCTGCATGAATATTTTTATTCCGGTCGGCCGCGGCCCCTTGACACGGTTGACATAGTTGAGGCAGATCGAATATACGAGTCCGGCGAGGATATCCTCCCTGCCGATCCCCTCCTGCCCTGCGACCTTGATGTCGCTCGATATGAAGGCGGCGCACTGGTCGGTGAAATTGGGCGGCGCCTCGCCCCGTATCGCCTGCTCCGCGATCTCCTCGGTGGCCACGCCCAGCGATTCCTTTGCCGACTCCTCGAGAAACGATCCGGTTCCCGCGCTGCACGCCTCGTTCATGGCATAGTCGGAAGCAACGCCGTTTGTCAAATAGGTATACTTGGCATCCTGGCCGCCGATCTCGAAGATGGTGTCCACGGCGGGATCGAAATGGGTTGCGGCGGTCGCGTGGGCGATGATCTCGTTGATTACATTGTCGGTCAGGCCGTGAAGCGCCGCGATCTGGCGGCCGGACCCGGTCACGCCAAGGCCGGTAATGGCGAATGAAACGCCGCCGGTCTGCTCCCGCAGCGCCCGGTAGCACTCGCGCGACGCCCTGACCGGGTCGCCGTTTGTGCGCAGGTAGATCGAGGCCACGATGACGTTGTCCGGGGAGCGCAGGAGCACCGCCTTGGTGGTCGTGGACCCCACGTCAAGGCCGAGGATGCACGTATCGCCCTCGCGCACCGAACCATGCGGTGACGTTTTAAACTCAACCAGCGCCTCTGCTTCACGAAGCGGACGGTGACGGGCGAACGAGTCCGGAAGGGTCGTCACCAGCTTCTCGACCTTCGCGGCAAGAGGCAGACACTCATGATCAAGAGCCCAGAGTGCCGCGCCAAAAGCCTCAAAATGCGCTCCATGCGGCGGCACCTCGATCTGGGGATACCGTTCGCGAAGCCTCTGAATCATGGCCTTATTGAGCGAGCCGCCGCCGACAAGCGCGATGCGCTCGAACGGCAGATCCTTGATGAGCTCGTATATTTTTTCGGCCATCATGAGGCATAGTCCTGCAACGATGTTCGCCTTTGCTTCCCCCTTGTTCAGCGCGTGCGTGCAGTCGCTCTTGCAGAACACGCTGCAGCGCCCCGCGATCCGGTGCGGCGTTCCTTCCTGTGCCAGTTCCAGCGCCTCTTCGAGCGAGAGACCCATACGCCGTATCTGCTGCAGAAAAAACTCGCCCGTACCCGAAGCGCACTTGTTGCCGGCAAGCACCGAACCGACGCCGCCGGCACGGTTGATCGCATACACAAGCTGGGTCTCGCCGCCAGAGCTTATCACCGCATCGGGCATTTTTTCATCCCGATACACGTGGTGAAGCGCATATTCAACAGCCTCCGGTTCGGCAATCGAGGAGAGGGAAACGCACTTGCGGAAGGCCCGGCCGGTCACCGCGATCCGGTCAACCGAGGAAAGTCCGGGATGCGACCTCATGAAATCAAGAAATGCCCGTTTTGGATTGCCTTCGTGCAACTCCCTGGTGGTGCGTTCGACCGTTTTCGCACCGCCCTTTTCAGCAAGCAGAACGGTTTGCAGTGTTGTGGCGCCAAAGCAGATGCCGAGAGTTCTCATGCTTCGATTTACCTTTTTGATATTAGGTGAGATGACGGCAGTACTCTTTAATGCCTATGAACACAATTTCACGGGAAAACGATGCTTTCCCGCCCAATCATGTATTTTCCCGGCAATGAATCTTACAATAAAATACCACATTGTCCTTCAGCACGCAATCCTGTAAAGGAATAGGGCCGTGTACCGCCAAAACGACACCCGTTCACTCGAGCGCTACTCTTCCGCCGTCACGCTTTCCGACATGGAAGTCTTTATTTTCCCGGAACTTCTCTATGCGCTCGTGCTCGCCAATTGCATGTCCCCGCGGCTGTGGAACTGGAACAGCGACCCCTGGTTCGCAAAAAACGGCACCCGGTCGCCGGCCCGGCGTGTCCAGCGGCTGAAGCAGTTTATCATGGACCATTTCGCCTTCAACCTCGACCTTGACACCTGGGGACTTACGACCAAGGAGACCGAAATCAAACGGTTCTGCCCCTTTATTTCAGGAGAGGTGCTCAGCCGCTGCAACGCCCTTTTCGGATACGAAGGCGACAAATACTACTTCGACAGCGATATACGGAAGCATTTCGGGCTGGATAAATACACCACGAATGTGATCCCCTACTGGAAAACCGAAACCATCGAAGCCATGGAGGCATTCAAGCATAAACCAGGCTACCCGACCGGTGCCGGCGAATGCGTTTCATTGTCAACACTTTACGCAGCTGCGGCTTTTGTGGTAATCGGATTGCCTCTCGAGGACATCTTTCTCATGACAACTCCGCTTCACTCTCAGAATTATCTTGATATCGGAAGCGGGATCCTAACGAACAACCGCCGTATCGTTACTAAAACCATGTGGTTCAATGGAACCGAAATTTCGGCAAAGGCTCGCCGCGCTCTTGAAAACGAACAGGTGACGATTGTCTCTCACCATACCGGGTTCGTTCACGCCTTATACCCTGAGGCAACGATTGACCCTGATGTCTATAAACGCTTTTCCGGCAGGCTGACCACTTTTCTTTCCACCGGGGACATCGATTTCGAGATCCTGGCGAACTTTCTGCGGCAACACTCAAAACTGCAGTGCTGCTTTCAGATAAGCCACACCTGCTGTGGCAACAAACCGCGGTATATCGAGGCTGAAAAGGTGTTTGCCTACGAGCACAGCTCAAAGGCGCGGGTAAGCGATCACACCCGCAACGCGATTCTTCATGAAATAGAAGAAGACGAATTCTATACCGAGCCGATTGCCGGAAGGCTCCTGTTCAGCGAACTGGAGGATTTTTTCAAGATGACCAGAGTATCGCTTGACGAGCCGGAAACCATCGAAAAGCTGAAACACCATCTTCTCCATGCCTGCTATAACGTTGACCAGATCATCCCTGACCTGAATAATTTCTGCCGTACCGTTCCGCGTCTGCCGAAAGCAGGGGAGAAACGATTCGTCGAATCGGTTCCCGTCGACCTGTCGGGCGTACAATCTGCCGAAGAAGCGCAGGATAAAATCGCCGCCCTGCGCGACAAGAACGAAACCTGCGACCTCGCCCTTGCCGCGTTTCGCGACCTTTCTCGTTCGCCGTGGAAGTCGTTCCTCAAGGCTGCTCTCGAACGAAATCCGGTGGTTGTCGCGGCTATGAACGGGCACTCCCTTGAAGAGTGCAACAAGCGGCTTGGCGCGCTGCCGAATGACTCGATATACAACGAACCGTACCGCCTAGCCCAGCCCGACGAGGTGTGGAACTTCGGCCGGGGAGACGGTCTTGAAAAAGCAATTACCATGGCAGCGATCGCAAGGGCGCGCGAGCCGGATACTCAATTAGTCTTTGACAAGCAAGGCGATACGGTAACGGTTAAATGCGGGGAGGGAAAGGCTTTTTCATACTCGAACGGCAAAACGGTGGAATTGCCTCTGGAACAGGATACGGATTTCTCCGCCGCCAGTACCTGAACGAATGAGGCTATTCCGCCTTCCGCATCACCACATATGCAGGCAATCCCACGACCCCGAAATAATCAAGGATCTCCTTGGTTGCCTGATCGCGCGGATTTTCGGCTTGGTATTTGACAAGAATAAATTCACCAAGCTTTTGCCGAACTTCATGATCCTTGAAGGTCGTTGCATCCATTGCCAGGCAGTTCTTGCACCAGGTAGCCCAGAAATCGATCAGCACGGGTTTTCCCGCCTCCGTCGCCCGCTGCAGGCCGAGTTCGAGGGAACCCGACCAGGGGAGCCCCTCCTCTTTTTCAATGCCCTTTTCCGTTGAGGACGGCACTGGCGATTCGAAAAGCGCTCTGATGCCGCTATAGCCATAATAGAGGGCTATT
>JAFGNB010000295.1 GCA_016927235.1 Chitinispirillaceae bacterium | reverse complement strand
GCTCGACCTTTGCGGGCTGGAACGCTGTTGCCAACGGAAGCGGGACCGGTTATGCCGCCGGAACGAGCTTCCCCATGGGCGATGACGATGTGACGCTGTACGCGAAGTGGGAAATTATCACCTACACCTTGACTGTCAGCGCAAGTGAAGGTGGTACGGTTACACCTTCAGGGGAGATGGCCGTGGCATTCGGTGCTTCTACGCAGATCGAAGCCATTGCCGATGACGGTCATCATTTTACCCAGTGGACGGAAATTACGGGCGGACCCGACATCGATGATCCCGGCGATGGCTCAACCGGCGTCATACTTTCTTCGGGAGATGCCGAAGTCAGGGCGCAATTTGCAATAAACACCTATACGCTTTCAATTGCACATGTTATTGGCAGTGAAGATCCGGTTACGGATAAAGACACAACCGTTAATCACGGAGACACCGCGCGGGTGACTGCGCCGTCGATACCCGATAAAATTTTTACCAAATGGAGAATCACTGCCGGCACAGCCGTATTAATCGATGAAACCGCCCAACCTGCAAAGGTGCTCCTTACCGACGGGGATGCAACACTTACGGCACTATATGAGATAGCAACCGGCATAGAGAACAGGGAGCGTGCTTTGCCGACGGCTTTCGACCTCTCTTACAATGTGGGATCATCCAGTATCCGCATAGCCGTACCTCGTCTTGCCGGGAATTGCAACGTTCCGGTTCGAATCAGACTTTACGATGCGCGCGGACGGCTTCTGTCTATTCTTGTCAACAAGGAGATGCAGGCCGGGTATTATACCCTTACGTTATCATCGAAAAACAACGTGATGCCGACCTGGGGCATTTGCAGAATGGATGCGAAAAAATTCAGCAAGACGGTAAAGGTTTTGCCGTTGAAATAAACAATAGTAAAAACCGCGTCATCGAAGTGTCCCTGATGATGCGCGGGAAGGGGTAGTAGCGATGAGGGTAGTGAACGAAATGAATCGAAGGTGCATTATCTGTGGTGCCGTTTTAGGGATTTTATTAGTGATCGATGCCTTATCTCAGGTCCATTTTACCGTTGATTCGAATACCGGTAATAATATGACGGTATTGGTAAAATACGCAATTAATCCTTCAATAAATGGCAAACCGCTCTCATCAGGCGATGAAATCGGCGCTTTTTCCCCCGATGGGATATGCGTGGGAAGCGTCGTCTGGAATAGAAAGAATGCTGCTATAACAGTGTGGGGTGATGATGAACAGACGCCCGCGGCGGATGGTATAAAAATCGGCGAGAAGATCGGCTTCCGCATCTGGGATGCGGATGAGAATGCGGAATACCGGGCGGTTGTCGAATTTGCATCCGGAAGTAGTACCTATTCCCCCGACGGTATTGCCATTCTGTCCCATATCAAAGGCAGGGAGGCAATACAAGCGGCCGCATTCAACAATAACGGCAGCCGCAGTTCCGTTGAAGCGGCATCAGGTCCTCTCAAGGAAGACCCTTCGGTATCGGCGAATACTGCGCAGAAAGCGACGCATAGTGATAATACAGAAACAGGCCCTTCGGCACCCGTTGGAGGGAAAAAATCCACTAAGCAGGTTATCGTCACTGACGGAGATATTCTAATCAATCTGATCACTCCCGCCGATTCGGCCGTGATGGCGGGTGACAGCATCCTCTTTTCCTGGCATCGCGGGGCAAAGAGAATGCAGCGGTATGTTGTTGAAATTTTCAGCGACTCCTCCTGCAAAAAGCCTGCAATCGATTCGGTGCTTTCCACAAGTGATACTTTCCTGCAGGTCGAACGATTCAATAAAGGAGTGTACTGGTGGCGGGTGCGTGGGAAAAAAGGCGACGCTCTATCCGGAAAAAGCGCCGTACGGCGCCTGGTACTGAGCCCTTTCCTTTTAAAATCCGATCCGTTTTCAACCTCCTGGGAGGAGGATGCTTCAGAAGGAGCATTTGCCGTGTCGTTTGAGCTCCCCGGGCTTTCACCGGTACAGTTCACGGTACTTGACGGCTCAGGAAAAAAGGTACGCCGCATCCGTGAGAAACTGCCTGCGGGCTCTCATACATTACCCGTTTCAATTGAAACACTGGGAAAAGGGAACTATTCCTATATTCTGGAAACCGATTTTTTTACCCTGCGGAGCGCATTTTCGATAGAATGATCGAATGGTATCCGGATTCGAGAAGTATATGAGGACTCCGATGTTCGCTCTTTATCAACACTGTTATTTGTTGAATACTCTCCTTCTGGCGCTCCCGCTCTCCATTTTCTCACAGACGCATTTCAGCTACACAGCGAATACCGGGAACAACATGACGGTCCTTATACAATCATCGATCAATCCGAGCATTGACGGAACGGCATTGAGTGCCGGTGATGAGATCGGCGTTTTTAGTCCTGACGGACTGTGTGCGGGCGCCGTCGTATGGAGTAATACGAATGCCGCCGTGACGGTGTGGGGTAATGATGAGCAAACGGCAGAGGTTGACGGAATCAAAATCAATGAGATACTCAATTATCGTTTCTGGGACGTTTCCGCTCAAAAGGAAGTGCCTGCCGCAGCAACGTATGTTTCCGGCTCTCCAACCTATTCGGTTGACGGAATATCCGTTCTCGGCGGTCTTTCGGCACAAACCGTCGTCTCGCTCCGTATGCCCGTAACTTGGCGGAAGGGAAATGCCGGCATGCCGTCTGTTGATATATTCGACATGAAGGGAAACCATGTGCTGCGGTGCTCCGGGATATCGTTGTCTCCCACGAGAGACGATTTCCTGCACGTCGGCTCACTGCATCTGCCGAAAGGTAATTACGTGACTGCACGGAAATCCGGAGGTGTGACGATCTGTCGAAAGATATCGATAGTAAAATAACTCGCCCTGTTTCTCATCATCCGATGCATCCATCCGCGGCAAGCAAGCCATATTTTGGTTCGTTGGACGTAACTTCGTTAGAAATATGTCTCCCGCCGTAAATTATTTTGATGAAAAACAGTTGAATTCCCGGATAGCCCGATGTTCCTTCCCGATACCGATCCCCCGCCTTCTGCCGACGAACCTACCGGCATTGCCTCGCGCGCCGCAAAGTCGGGCGGGGCGATGTTTATTGCGAAGAGCGTACGGTTCGTATTTCTGTTTTTTGTCAATTTTATCCTTATCAATCTCCTGGTGCCGGCCGATTTCGGCATGATGCGGTATGTGATGCTCATCGTGGGCATCGCCGGACTGCTCAATGAAATGGGGCTTACCACGGCGATCGTTCAGAAAGAGCGGCTCGACAGGGAGAGCCTCTGGCCGCTGTTTTGCATCAGTTCGTTGTGGGGAGCGATGCTGTACGGGGCCATTTTTTTTCTGGCGACTCCGCTGTCCCGTTTCTTTGCGGTTCCGGAACTTGTCTGTCTGTTGCGCATCGGGGCGCTTATGATTCCTGCGGCCGGAATTTCGGCGGTACAGCGTGCCTGGCTTCGGCGGCGCATGGAGTACGGAAAACTCGCCCTGATAGAGATGGCGGCCGCCGGTTTTTCGGCGATGGTTTCCATTGCACTTGCGTTCGCCGGTTTCGGTGTATGGGCGCTTGTCGCGGGAAACCTGCTGTTTGAAGCGGGTATCAGCGCCGTGGTAATGGTTGTATGCAGAATAACCGTTACACCGTTTCAGCCGTTCGGCGCGCTACGCTCATTGATTTTTTTCGGCGTTGCTATTGTCATTTCCCGGCTGGTGGATTATGTCCTGTGCAACGCGCCGTTTTTCTTTATCGGTAAATGGATCGGCAAGGAAGGGCTCGGGTTGTTCAGTGTCGCGCGCGATCTCGCGGTTTTCCCGCAGACGGCGATCAATGCCGCCCTTGGCCATGTGCTCGTCTCCACCTTCTCCCGAATCCAGACCGATGATGAAAAAACCGCCGCCGGTTTCGGCAGGCTGCTGCTGTTCGGATCGATCTTTACCCTGCCGATATCGCTTGTCATGGCTGTGGCGCCGTATGAACTTGTAAAGGTAGTCTGCATTGTGAAGAAGGAGAGCGCCTGGCTTGAGGCGGCGCCGCTTTTACGATGGCTTGCGCTGATGGGTATTCCCTATGTCTTTACCACTTTTTCGAGTTCGATCTGGATTTCCCGCGGGAAGGTCGTTGAATCGATCTACGTTTCATCGGTCATAGGCGGCACGGTCGTTGCGGCGATACTGATCGGGGAGCAGTGGGGATTGACCGGCATCTGCCGCGCACTTTTTCTGCAGGCATTGATGGTCTTTCCACCATATGTCTATATACAGTACCGATTGACACGGATTCCGGTTACCGTATTTTTTTTCTCACTGGTACCGTCACTCGTTGCGGGAGGGTTCATGACGGCTGTCTTGATCGCCGTGCAATGTCTGATTCCGGAATACGCGGGCGGGCGTCATTTTATGGTTCTTTTCGGCGGAGGAATACTGGGTGTCGCGGTGTACGGAGTCACGCTCATGTTTTTTTTCCGTTCTTCGATGCGTCATTTAAGAGCATTGATGCGGATGCTGCTGCCAAATTGGTTTCGAGCTGTTAAAAAAAAAGAGGATCAGCCGGTTGCTTAGCGGAGGCGTCCGATGTTGCCGCAGCGGTTGTATCCCCTACCATTCCCTCCCTGCCAAATCGTATTTTAATCGTTACAAATTGATGTTACCGTCCATCGGGTAATTACCGTTCAGCGATTGAATCGAGGGGAGTGTATGAATAAAAAAAGTTCGGTTATCGATATGGAATCGAAAAACAGGGTCGCCGCGTTGCAGCAGGCGGTCGGTCAGATTGAGAAACAGCATGGGAAGGGGTCGATCATGCGTCTCGGGACGGCCAGTCTCGAGGTTGATATTCCGGTTATCCCGTCGGGGTCGCTGGCGCTTGACCTTGCCCTTGGGGTCGGCGGTTTTCCCAAAGGCCGCATTGTAGAAATTTACGGCCCGGAATCATCGGGGAAAACGACCCTCGCGCTCCATGCGATCGCAAATGCACAGAAGCAGGGGGGAATCGCGGTGCTGATCGACGCGGAGTATGCTTTCGACGCCGCCTATGCAAAGGGCCTGGGGGTCGATATCGACAATCTGCTGGTTTCGCAGCCCGACACCGGCGAGCAGGCGCTCGAGATCGCCGATACGCTGGTACGCAGCGGTGCGATCGATATCATTGTCGTCGACAGTGTTGCCGCTCTGGTTCCGGCGGCGGAAATCGAGGGCGAAATGGGGGAAAGCCATATGGGATTGCAGGCGCGTCTCATGTCGCAGGCCCTGCGAAAACTGACCGGGCTTCTTGCCAAATCGAAAACGTGCCTGGTATTCATCAACCAGTTGCGGATGAAAATCGGCGTCATGTTCGGCAACCCCGAAACGACCACCGGCGGAAATGCGCTCAAATTCTATTCCTCCGTGCGGATTGACATTCGACGAATCGCCGCAATAAAGGACGGCGAAAGGGTCGTCGGCAACCGTACACGCGCCAAGGTGGTTAAGAACAAGGTTTCCCCCCCCTTCCGCGAGGCCGAATTCGACATCCTCTACGGCAAGGGCATCTCCTATGAAGGCGATGTTCTCGATCTCGCGGTTGAGCTTGATATCGTGGAAAAAAGCGGGGCATGGTATTCGTTCAAGGGCGAACGGATAGGTCAGGGACGCGAAAAAGCGCGCGAATTTCTCGCTGAAAACCCCGACCTGCTCAAGGAGATCGAACGGCAGGTGCGGCAGAAGAGCGGTTCGAAACGCCCGGTCGTCATCGATTGCCAGGAAGAAGAGGAGGAGCCTCCCGAGGACATCGCGTAGGAAGCATGGACGTCCCGCATGATCGGGGCGTGCAGGCGCTTATCAATTACCCGGTTACCGATATGAAATCATCCAAAGAAATCCGGAGCGGCTTCATCGAGTTTTTTGCCGCACACGGCCACCGTTTCATCCCGAGTGCGCCGGTGGTGCCTCAGGACGACCCGAGCCTGCTCTTTACCAATGCGGGAATGAACCAGTTCAAGTCGATTTTTCTCGGCGACAATCCGAAGAACTTGACGCGCGCGGCCAATTCGCAGAAATGCATGCGTGTTTCCGGCAAGCACAACGATCTGGAAGAGGTGGGGCGCGACCACTACCACCATACCTTTTTCGAGATGCTCGGCAACTGGTCGTTCGGCGATTATTACAAAAAAGAGGCAATCCGCTGGGGATGGCAGCTCCTCACCGACGTATGGCGGCTGCCGAAGGAGCGGCTTTTCGTATCGATCCACGTCTCGGATGCCGAAGCGGAGGCGTTGTGGAAAAGTGAGACCGACATCGACCACCGGCGCATCATGCGCTTTGGCGACAAAAGCAACTTCTGGGAAATGGGAGAGACGGGGCCGTGCGGGCCCTGTTCGGAAGTCCACTTCGATACCGGCGATCCGTCGACACGCGAGGCGACCTTTAACGACCCGGTCGCGGGAGTCAACGGCACCAACGACCGCTACCGGGAGCTCTGGAACCTGGTGTTCATCCAGTACAACCGGGAGAAGGACGGTTTACTCACGCCGCTGTCGCACACCCATGTGGATACCGGCATGGGTTTAGAGCGGCTCTGTGCCGTTATTCAGGGAGTCGATTCAAACTACGCTACCGACCTGTTTACACCGGTGATCAATGAAATCGTACGGAAGTGCGGAAAGTCGTACGATCACGGCGTTGCCGGTACGCCGTTCCGGGTGATCGCCGACCACGTACGAGCGCTTATTTTTGCAATCACCGATGGTGCGTTTCCGTCGAACGAAGGACGCGGGTATGTGCTGCGCCGGCTGTTGCGGCGCGCCTACCGCTTCGGAAGGGAACTGGGCTTCCGAAAGCCGTTTCTTCATACGCTGGTTCCCGTCGTCGTCCGGGAAATGGGGGAGGCGTTCCCGGAGATCGGCCGGCGCGGTTCATATGTCGAAGAGGTAATCGCCGCAGAGGAACAGCGCTTTGGCGCGACACTCGAACAGGGGATCGAAAAGTTCTCGCTGATGATTGACGATGCGAAAAAGAAGGAGACCAAGGTGATCGCGGGAAACGATGTTTTTACCCTTTATGATACGTTCGGTTTCCCGATGGACCTCACGCGCCTCATGGCCGCGGAGCAGGGGTATGCCATTGATGAGGGGGCGTACGAAACGCTGATGGAGCGGCAGAAAAACCGCGCCCGCGATGCCCGTAAAAGCGACGAGGGCCTCTCTCCCGAGGGGTGGACCGAGCGCATGAGGATTTCGGGAACCGAATTCGTGGGGTACGAACTGGAGTCGTGCACGGTCAACGTCTGCCGTTTCAAGACGACGCATGAAGACTGGCAGGGAACTCATCTGCTGCTTGTGCTCGACCGGACGCCGTTTTACGCGGAGTCGGGCGGTCAGGTGGGCGACCGCGGAGTGCTCTACGGCCAGCATGGCATTGAAATCCGGGTTGAAGACACCGTTAAATGGAACGATCTTATCGTCCACCGGGGGGTGACCCGGATCCCGGTAACGGCAACAGCCTTCGAGAAGCCGTTTACCGCCGTCGTCGCACCCGAACTGCGCTCGTCAACGCGACGCAACCACAGCGCAACGCACCTGTTGCAGGCGGCGCTGCGGAAAATTCTCGGCGATCACATCCAGCAGGCAGGTTCAAAGGTCGAGCCGTCGGGCCTGCGGTTCGACTTTACCCACTTTAAGGCACTGACCGACGGAGAGATCGCCGCCGTCGAGCGTCAGGTTAACGAATGGATTGTGGCGAACCTCCCGGTGCAGACCACCCTCCAGGAGATCGAAGCGGCGAAGGCGTCGGGGGCGACTGCGCTGTTCGGCGAGAAATACGGCGAGCGCGTCAGGGTGGTCGCCATGGATCCTATAAGTAAAGAACTCTGCGGCGGCACGCATGTGGCCTCAACCGGCAATATCGGGCTTTTTCACATTATTGCCGAGACGAGCATTTCCGCAGGAGTGCGGCGCATCGAAGCGATCACCGGTCTCAACGTCGCCGAGTATCTCGCGCGGAAAGAGCAGACGATCTCCTCCCTCACTTCGCTGCTTAAAGTCGGCGAACCGAAACTCGTTGAACGGGTGCATACGCTCATGGATACCGTCAGGCAGCTCGAGGAGCAGCTGAAAACCCTTGCGGCCGCACAGTCGGCAAGCCGGCTCGACGACCTTTTCGAAGAGGCGAAGCGTCGAGACGGCGCATTCCCCTGGCTTGCAAAGAATCTCGGTGAAATGGATAAAGAGTCGTTTTCCCGCATCGCCGATGCACTGAGCGATACCATCAGAAACAGGGAACTCACGACAACGGCAATCGTGCTCGGCGCTTCGGTTGACGGAAAGGCGCTTTTTGCCGCCGGGGCGGGCACCGAGGCGGTAAAGAAGTACGGCGTCCACTGCGGAGAACT
>JAFGNB010000294.1 GCA_016927235.1 Chitinispirillaceae bacterium | reverse complement strand
GAGATCGAGATGGGATTGCCGCTGCTGGCCGGCGTTGAGGCACGCAACCTCCTCGCGGCGCAGAAACTCAACACCGAGGCGGCGACAAAGAACCTTTCTGCGATTGAGTATCAGATTGTAAATTCCTACCGCATCATCACGCAGCGCGTGAGCGCACTGGGCGAGCATGCCCGCAACGCGAAGTCGGTTGTTGATTTCAGAGAACGGCTGCTTGATGTGGAATTCAAGAAGATCAATGCGGGCAAAAGCAACAACCGTTTGATTTACGAAACCGAGGAGAAGCTTTCCGAGGCACGTCAGTGGCAGCTTGAAAGCAATATACGCTATCGGATGGCAATCGTGCAAAAAGCGAAAATATCCGGAAGCCTGCTCAGAGACTTCGGCCTCGAAACCGTCGAAAACGGCCGTCCGGTCATTTCCGAGAGTCTCACCAGGCACGGGGGAACGAGGAGAGGGCGGAATGGCGGGGAGTATTGACCGTATGAAAAATTGCAACATGCCCGACCTGCAAACCGAAAAATATTATTTACGAGAGGAGGCCCCTTTGGACGCCATGAAAATCATTACCGGCCTGTGGTCAATTCCACGCTTATTGCTGTTTGGTTCAATACTTTTTTTCATGCATTGCGAGATCACCGACCCGGCGGATACGTTCAATACCTGGACCTTTTCGGGGTATGTCATCGACGGGCATACCGGCGACGTTCTCGAAGACGTGACCGTCTATTATTTGAAAACCGGCACGAACGAGCAATCGGTAACGACGGGTTCGAACGGCTCTTTTCTGATCGACGAACTACCCTACGGCGAACGAAACTTCCGGTTCGTCTATCAGCGGAAAGGATCGTCAACGAAGTATACCGAAAAGTCGGTGCTCGCGTCATGCTGGAGGGACGCCTCTTCCAGCACCGAAGGCGTGGCGGGCGATGTCGCGCAGATCGTCAGGTTGTTTCCGCTCACGGGCTCGATTACGGGAAAACTCGTCGTTAAAATCCATGAAAGCGGGATGACCGTCCCCGCGGAAAGCTCCCTCGTACGCATCACGTTTTCAGACACGGCGATGGAAGGAGCGACCCCCTCGGTTTACGAGGCCGTCACCGACGGTGACGGAGTATTCAAAGTCAAGGAATTACCCCTCGCCTCGGGACTCACCTTCGTCATACCGGAATATACGGTCAATCAGGTGTCCTACCGGCTCAGCGCTCCGCCGTCAGTGGTCCTCTTTCCCGACAGAGTCGTTTCTATCGGGAATCTGTACCTCACGGCGTCGGACACCACCGACTGGCCGATCAATTCCGTCACCTCGAACGTCATTTCCAAGGACGGATTCGGAAAGGCGAACGTCCCGGTCGACGTTTCGCTCTATTACGTGCTTTCGACCGCTCCCGACCCGTCAACCGTTCAAGCGACCATCGAGGGAGGAGGAGATCCGGAGGCGATCGTCACGGTACATAAGGATACCGTATTTGTAGAACCGGTCAGGAATTTCGATTATAACGCCTCAGTGGTTGTCACCATACAGGGAAGCGACCGTGACGGCAACCGAATCTACCTGAAGTTCGACGGCATCAAACAATTCACCACCGAGCAGGGCGTGTTTCCGGTCGCGAGCAATACATGGGATGCGACCGGCGAGCCCGTTTCGAATTTCCGGCTTTACGATACGATGTGGGCGGCGTTTTCGCAGCCGCTTGATACGTCGCCCGCGAACATCGAGTGGTACGAATCCGACGCCGATATTGATATTTTCGGTAGCGGAACCAATACCAATGCGACCATCAGGATCCGCGGCGATACGCTCTTTGTCGCACCCGACCTACGTCTCGCCGTGGAGTACGGCAAGACCGTCGGATTCAAGGTGACCGTTACCGCTCAAAACGGCAAGCAGTCCGATTCGATCGATTTCATCGCGAAACTGACCGAGAGCATATATTTCGTAAAATGGACGAATACAAAAGACCAGCTCGGCAACATACGGTCGGATTTCGGCATCGAGGATTCCGTCGTCATAGTGTCAAATGTAAAAATCCGCGAAGTGACGGCGATCTCGGACGTCGAGGACGCCACGCCGCCGGCCGACATGACGCTCGACAATATCCGCATATCAGGCGACACCATCATATACAAGCCGTCGCTCAATCTTGCGCTCAATACCACGTATGGAATGGATTTCAACGTCACCTTCGCCAACGGTGTCCGGCGCGACAACGTCCTGGCGGTAACCTGGAAAACCCGCACCGGCGTCATGATCCTGAGCACCAATAACCGGCAGGGCGGCAGTTTCAGGGCGTTGAGCACTTACGGCGACAGTCTGGCGATGACCTTCTCGAAAGCGATCAACACGCGTTCGAACGCCCCCGTGCGTTTCAAGGTCAATATGCATGATGTAAATGGAATGCAGATTCGTACGGAAGTGCAGTGGGATTCCACGAATACAAGAGCGGTTATCTTCCCGAAGGACACGCTTCCGACGGCGGATTTCGACGCTTCTCCGGCCTATACGATCGATGCGACGAATACGAGAGCCGTCGATTCCGTCACGTTCGATCTGACCACCGCCGACGGCGAGCAGGTGTTTCAATTCGGCCTTCCCGGGGAACGGATCGAACTGCATACGGAAAAAGGAATCTGCGTGACCAACGCCACCATACTCTCCAATCATGACCCGTTGCTTGATGTAAATGTGAACGAAACGCCGATTGATACGTTCGATGTAAAAGGATACATCGATATCTCCTTCAGCCGCACGGTTGATACTGCACGCATGAGTGCGTTCGATCTATCAACTTTCTGTGGAATTGAAAAGAAAGAGACTGGATTGAAAGTGCCCTGCGCAATTACGTTCCGTTCGAACAACTGTACGATCAGGATCAACCCAGCTTCGGCACTTGAGGTCGGAAAAGAGTATTACGTATGGCTCAAAGGCATCCCGGCATACGGCATTGCCGGCGCCGCGGCCATCAATAAACACGGGGGAACATTTACCGGAAGCGGCGCCAACGGAAGGCTCCTCGCCAAACCATTTAAAACCACTTCGCCGAACATCCAGGCATTGACGGCCGCTGTTCTGCCGGATTCGAACACGACGCTCTCTGTTTTGAACCGCCGCCTCGGGGCTTCGGCCGGGATGACCTATTCGGCAGTAGTGGGCGCCGCCAACACCATTACCGCATCATCCATCAAATTCCTCATTTCCGAATCCGCCTGGAACGCCAAACACGCCGACTCGGTAAGCGGCTATCAGGTGCAGGTACAGAATGTCGACCGCAGGAACGGGGAGTCGGGATGGTATGACGTGACGACGACGATCACCA
The DNA here is from genome assembly GCA_016927235.1 of Chitinispirillaceae bacterium. Lineage (GTDB taxonomy): Bacteria > Fibrobacterota > Chitinivibrionia > Chitinivibrionales > Chitinispirillaceae > JAFGNB01. The sequence continues at coordinate 4,059 of JAFGNB010000294.1, read as the reverse complement.
CGACGCCTTACCCCACGGCAAACCAGGAAAAATTACGCAATCGCAAAGCCGAAATCGACCTGACGCCGGCTTCGTTCTACACCGGCATACTCACCCCCGACGGCGACGCTACCGGCACCTATTTCCTCAATTCGACGAACCTGTTCAACGATTCGAGCAGCATCCAGATCAGAATACGAGCGTTCGTCGGCAGCGGCGATCCGCTGCGCAACGAAGTGGGAGTCTGGTCGTCTTCCATTGCGTTCGTCGATAACGTCGCTCCGTGCGACAGCGATTTCGTCACTTCGTCTAACTGCAATACATTGACAAAAGGCGGAATCCAGATCACCGAAAACATCGCCTTCAACAACAGCGCGGGGAGTGCGACGTCGAATACGGGATACATCGAGATCACCTTTCCCGAAGACATGGACCCGAACGGCCCCGCTCCGTCGATCACCTTTTTCTACGGACCCATGGGCGACACCAATCCGCACGCGGCCCTGTCTGCCGTTCCCGACAACAGCGGCAAGAACCGGTGGATAAGCGCCAGGAAGTACCAGCTCCATATTTCGGTGCCGGTGTTCGACTATACCAATGGTTACAGCGACCAGGGCGCGTTTTACAATGTGAGCGTTGCCGGATGTCGGGACGCGAGTGGAAATGTGATCCAGACCTACGGCTCGAACGGGACGCTCGCTTCCGACGACATCGAAGGCGACGACCGTCCCACACGCACCGCCGCCGCAGCGGAACTGAAGCAGGGAAGCGCATGCGTGATCGCGGGGTTCGCGAGGTGTGATTGAGGGGGGAGGTATCGCCGTTCGAAAAGAGTGGTAATCCTACAGCCGGATGAAGGCGGGTGATCGTAAACATTCGGCAGCTCTTCCTTAAAGGACAGAAGCATTTCACGCGGAGTGCGCGGAGAACGCGGAGAGAGAGAAAGAGAGCTGCAGAGATTAGAAACTATTGACTCTCCGTCACCTTCTTTTTATATTCCTTCTGCCTGTTAATTTCATAGATATAGCAGCTGTGCATTTCCGGTAATATTGAGGTTTCACGGGAAGATGACGAAGGCTCGTCATCGAAAAAAAGCATCTCCGTTAAAAACTTTCGGGAGATGGATGCATGAAAAGCAATTCAATACGAAACTTCAAACTCGAGCAGCTTGAACCCCGGCTGCTCCTGTCAGGAGAGGGCATGCTGCCCGTTATTCAGGCTTCACCCTGTTGGGATTCCGGTTTTGATGTGGTGATTGAGGAACAGCTACCGGAAGCCTCATCCGTCGTTGCAGATGCTCCTCTGCAACTATATGAACTCCATTCTCCGCTTGTTGATATTTTTACCGCCGAGCCGCTGAATCGCGAGGGGGTTGATTCCTCTCATCAGGCGAATACACCGGCCATTGGGGAGAACTCACACGGAGATGATAATAAAGCATCGACCTCCGATGGTTCATTGGTCCAGGCAACAACCGATGCTTCCAGGGTGTATTCGAATGTTGGTTTCTATTCCGATGCCGATTCCGATACATCAGGAGCGAAAACTTCCGTAACCCCGATACCCGAACAGAATTCCACTACCGATATTCTTGTCGAAACCCTCCACGCAGCGAACGGCCCTCCGGTATCACAGAGCAGCACAGCAGAGCTGCGTTACCAGTCACCACAAGGCAATAACTCCCTCACGCTGCGATTGAGTCCTAAAAACAGCTCCATGCTGGAGCTTTTTGACGGCAAAAAGGAGAGTGTTGTATTACGCCCTGTTTGCGAAGTCACTAAAGCGACCATTATCGGCACTGATTCAGGGGATGATACGCTGACAGTGGATTTTTCGGTCCCCTTCAGCCTTGCTAGTGGTATTGAGTTCTCCGGCGGCGTCGATGGATTCGACTCACTCGTCGTTATTGGCTCAGTGTCCACCTGCGGAGAGTATGTCGCGATCGGGAGCGAAGGGGGAATATTGTTGCTTACCGACGGCGACTTCACGACGACAGTTGCCTTTTCAGGTCTCGAACCAGTCACCATCGACGGGGGCGGAGGTTCATACTCTTTTTCCACATCGAATGCCGCTATTTTTCCCGACAGCACCCAACCCGCAAATCCAGGAGTAGATCTCATTACCATCGACAGCCCTGCTGCCGGCCAGAACAGGATTACCGGCAGCAGCGGCGGCAAGGCGTTCGAGTCGGTGACGTTTTATGGTGTGGCCGACCTTACTATTGACCTCGCTTCCAACGATACCGCTTCCTACAATGCTGATTCATTTACTATTGGGCCGGCAGGGCTTGTCGCTTCCGGGTTGCAGAATCTGACGGTTTCAACCGGGATCGGGGATGATGTGCTGACGATCAATGCGAAGGATCTGGTGCTGCCGGTGAGCGGGGGAGCATTGATTATCAATGCCGGGGATGGTGTTGATACATTAAATGTGAATGTAAGGGCAGGAGATCAGCTGTTTTCAGAGACTGCAACAAGTGTGTCGTATGGCGGAACAACTATTGATTTAACCGATGCGGGAATTGAAAACAAGATCACCAATACCTCTATCCCGGTTCCTTCAGGTGCGGTTGCCTGGTGGAAAATGGATAATAACCTTAATGATTCAATTGAATCCAACAACCCATCAACATCCAATTCCGTCAGTTTCGTTGATGGGAAAGTCTCCCAGGGGTTAGTGCTTGGCATAGGCGGGTATGTGGATATTCCCCATTCTGCAACATTAAATAATCAACAATTTACTATTGAAGCATGGGTCAGGCCGGATGGTGCAGGGCCGAATAATGATCAGGCTGGTAATGTTATCATTACAAATAACTCTGAGTTAAACACTGTTGCAGCTTCATTACTATGGTCTGCACTTACAAAGAAGTTTAGATCGGTTTATGGATCAGCATCATCGGAGAATCTCTATTCTATAAATCAATTTTTTGAAGGACAGTTTTATCATGTCGCCGAGAGCTATGACGGTTCGACCTTTAAACTATTTGTTAATGGTAATCTTGAGGCCCAGGCAATAGTTACAAAATCAGTGATATACGGATCGATGTGGACGATCGGTTCAAATTCTCCTGCAGGTCGGGGAGTAGGTTATCCTCGGACATGGAATGGTATCATCGACGAAGTAACGGTTTATAATCGCGCATTAGATCAATCAGAAATTCAATCAATTTACGATGCCGGCAGCGCTGGAAAAATATTCAACCAACCTCCCATCGCCGACGCCGGCCCAGACCGCAGTGCGCACCTCGGTGTCCCCGTCACCCTCGACGGTAGTGCAAGCGCAGATCCTGACGGCAATACCCCGCTCTCTTACCAATGGACACTAACTTCAAGGCCGGAAGGAAGCGCAGCGGCGCTTACGAATGGCGACACCATAACTCCCGAGTTTACTCCGGATTTATTCGGTTTCTATACATTTGGCCTCATCGTTACTGACAGCCTCAGTGCGGCAAGTTCGCCGGATGAGGTAGTCATCACCGCAGGCGGGACTTTCATCAGCGGCGACATCACCACTGATACCACCTGGACCACTGCCGAAGGGCCGTATTACGTTACCGGAGACGTGACGGTTGCAGCAGATGCCACTCTTACTATTGAGCCGGGAGTTCAGGTGCTATTCGCGGCAAATTCTGACGACCGGAGCGGAGGGAGCGATACGTCTCGGTCGGAATTGATCGTCAACGGTTCACTGATCTCCATCGGCACTGCGGATGCATCGATTCAGTTTACTTCTGCCGCTGCGACACCGGCAAGGGGGCACTGGGGTGGTATTCGTGCCACATGGGGAGCACTTTGGCATGAAACATTTGTTCTTGACTATTGTATTGTCGATTATGCAACTACAGGTGTGTATTTCAGGGGGAATGCCGGTATCCAGAGCATGCGTGTGAACAACACGACGGTGCGCAACGGTACTGGTACGGGTATTTACGCAGCTGCATACAGCGGTGCGAGCGTGACGGTAGAGGTGAAGGACAATACGGTGAGCGGGAACGGAGCGTCGGGACTATATATCGAAAGTAATGCCAGCGGCTCGGTGATTAAGGGCGATGTGAGCGGGAACACGGTGACGAACCAT
>JAFGNB010000293.1 GCA_016927235.1 Chitinispirillaceae bacterium | reverse complement strand
CGCCCTGACAATACGCCACGCTGATGCGCGCGCTTAAATAGGGGTCTTCGCTGAACGTCTCCCAGTTCCTGCCGCCGCGCGGGTCGCGGACCAGATTCTGCATGGGACCTTCGAGGATGTATTTGCCCTTTGCGAAAAATTCCTTTGCAAGTGCACCACCGAGCTGTTTGACGATGCCGGTATCGAACGTGCATCCCATCGCAGCGCCGGTGGGAAACGCCGAGGCCGTGCCGGTCGCGCCGTGACAGACGCCCGACGGTCCGTTCGACATGTAATACCCGGGTATACCGAGCCGCGCGCAATCCGCCGAGGTGCGGGTGCCGGTCCCGTGCAGCTGATCGATCCGTTCCTGGTCGGTCATGAGCCGGTAGAGGCTGTCGGTTGTTTTTTCGATGCCGCTGGTATCGGCCGTGATGGTAACTCTTGCCGTGTAACCGGCAGCCGGCCGGCCGGTAATCCTGCATCTGAAGGTAATCGTATTGCGGCCGTTGATGCCGTTCACCATGCTCCGGATGCCCGCGTCTCCCGTGATCTCGTAAGGGGTTACCTGCGCTCCGCCGCCGACGGGAACGAAATCCAAACCGACATTGAGCGAGTCCTGCGATCCGACATGCAGGTGATAATACACCTGACCCGAATAGTCATATACCGTATCGTCTTCCTGCACCGTAATGCCCTCGAGCCTGATTATTTTCAGGGGAACCAGAACCGTGTCGACGACGGTCGGCGCCGCATTCCCCGTTTGTAACAGCACCATCTCCGCCGATACGAACAAAAAGAAAAGCCGTATCATTACTATCCCTTCTAATAAATAACGATTGTATGATTTTTATTCACTGAGGCCGTGGAGAGCCTGGCGAAATAGATGCCTTTGGCAAGGCGGATTTCGGACATATTCCATTGGATGGAGCCGGATGCCGAAGAAATCGGAATGGCGCGGATACGCGCACCTTTAAGAGAAAACAGCGTGATCGTTCCCGATGTATTGTCATGGGGAAGCGACCATGAAAAATCAATTGATCTTCGGACCATTCCCCGGTATACTGCTCCGAACCGTGTCCGGCCGGCGAACGCCTTTCTACCGGCCACGGCCCCTGTGAAAAGAGGAAACGAAAATGGCGCGCTGCTTTTAACCACGGTTTCGGAGGCCGCCGCTTCGATCGCCGGCAGCGCGGCAGTCAATAATACAAGTAAGCGATACGCTTTCATCCTACCAGGTCCTTTCCTTTATGTTAATGCCCGCGCCCCTGATCCGGACGATGGTGCATTGCGGTGAAGGGAGCACGGCATGTTCCCGGGAAAAACGCCTGACCGAATACTGCCGGCCCGCGACGACCGGAACGGATTTTTCCCAGAGCCGTTTCCCGATCATGGAGTATATGCCGAGTACCACCGGACCGGAAACCGGGGGGATGAACATCGAACGGGCATTTACGCGAGCGCATACTGCTTTATCCGCAGCGATCGCGGTTGACTCTTTTATCAGGCCGACTTTGTCAAGGTAGAAAAACCCCGGATCGCTCGTCATAGCAGTCTCACCTTCGGCGTTATGGATGAGAAAACGGATTTCACGAAGGTATTTCCGCGCGGAATCAAGCGGCGTCTCCGTCGGAGCGGGAGGCAGCGGAACGCTGACGGTTTTCCAGGCTTCGGAAGCGTAGTCGCTTACGTAGTTGGCCGGCAGCGAACCGATATATTCGACGAACGCGGTATCGAAACGGGTGAATGCCAGCCCGAAGTATATATCGATTTTATGGGTTGCCAACGGGCCGATATATTTGATCACCAGCGAATCGTATCCATACGCATCCCAGCACCAGTCACGGTCCTCCCAGATCAGTTTGCACCCGGCCCAGCCGTTGGTGAATCGATACGGCCATTTGAAATGGTTCATGACGCTTTCCGTGTAATCGTACGCGTCGTCACGAAGGATCCCGAAGGTGGAGTCGGTGACCTCATAGGGAGGACCGAATGAAAGCGTATCAACCAGTTCCACCCCGGAATATCCGGGGGACCCGTATTCATCGGTATACATCCAGAGTCCGGGAGGCGCCGACAGTGCCGGGACGGCCGCGCTCCAGGTAATGACAAACGCAACGACGGTCGCTTTACACCCATCCATACATCCTCCAAGCGGTTAAGGACTGACGGCTCAATCCGATTTTTAATAACGGCATTCCATCTCCACTGTTCGACACCGGAAAGGCCGGAAGAATCATCTGATAAACACCGCATCTTTGCTGGCCACCTGCCGCGTGCCGCTTTTTATTTCGATCACATATATGCCGCACGCCATGCGATCCGTTTTGATCGATACCATACTTGAGATGCCCTTTCCACACCCCTGCTTGGCGTATACCGTTTTACCGGCGAGATCGACCATACGCACCCGGGAAACGGTTCCGGGCACCGTAACGACAAGGCGGTCAGGGTATTTCCGTAGTATTGAAGCGGTGGCGGGCCTGTTTTGCGCCGGAACGGTTTCGATACCCGTTACTTCGCCCGGACCGTAGATTTCAGATTCGGTAATGCCGATGCTTCCGCTTGCGGCGGCGATGGTGACCGTGCTTCCCGTCACCGGATCAAATTCGACCGGCACGTAACCGAGACCGGCGGGCAGCGTTCCGCTGTAAACCTGCTTCGAGCCGACGGTAATTTTGACATTATGCGAATTCTTGAAGTCGGAAAACTTGATATGCACCGCACTGACCGGTTGCGATGCGATAGTGTACGTAATTGAGGATGCGGACGAGTTGGTGTTCTCGTAGTCATCGTAGGAATTCGATCCGGCGGAACAGCTTGTTGGAAATATCGTTTTTGCCTGCGGATTCGCTAGGACATACGGCGGGAGGGGTTCGAGGTTGCACGGCAATCCGTCGTTCGGCATGGTGGTCGTCATACCGCCCGTAACTTGTACGGCGGTCGAGGTCAGCGTAACCGAGGCTTCGGTGAGGCCGCTCGCCGACGCGGTAACCGTGATGGTTCCGGCAGTGGTCGTTGGCCGCACCATTATTCTCCCCAGACCGCATTCGACCGGCATACTCTTTTTAAGGATATAATTTCCAGCTGCTCCACCCGCCATGCCGCCGCGATATTCCACCGGCCCGGTAACTTCCCAGGTAATGCTATTGTTCGCCGTGGGACACCGGTTCCCCTCCGCATCCACAACTTCCACGTCCACGAGCGCCAGGTCCGCGCCCGTCGCCCGGAGCCCTGCGGGACTGACCTGCGGCGTCAATGTGAGTTTGTTGGCAGTACCGGCGGTAACGCGATGATCTTCGGCTTTCTTGACGTTGTTGCGGTCATACCCTACCGCTTTAATCGTCCCGGCTTCCCAGGTGATAGTGGGGAACGAATAGAAGAACCGGTGCTCCCGGGTGCCGAATCCCTTGGAAACGCCGTTGACGAACAGCTCCACTTTTTCACAATTGGAAACGACGTAGACGTTTTTTCGGGTATTCGCCGGATAATTCCAGTGCCCGACGATGTAAACGTCTTTATTGTCGACTTCGACCCAGCCGTTCCACATGGTCTTGAACGCGCCGTACGCATCCTTGGGCAGCCGCATGGCGTCCATGACGCCGCTGCGCCGGTAGTTTTCGTCGCTGCGGGCGAACGTCGTGCCGTCGCAGCATTCGATTTTTATGCCGCCGGAGCACACACGCGTATTCGGACCCGTGGCAAACCCCGGACGTCCGATCCACGCTTCCCACCACCGATGGACGCTTTCCCGTATGAACATATCCTGATTCATGTTCATTCCGGCAACCGATGACGAGCCCACGTCGTTTTTATGAAATTCCGGAGGCGAGTATTCGTCCCACCATCGCCGCGGACTCTCGTTGCGCTGATACTCGGTCATGAAGCGGGGCCTGGTGCTGCTCTTATTGACATACAGCATTTCGCCGGCCCATTCGGCTATTTTGGTGCCTAAAATTCCCCTGCAGCCCATGACCCTCCCTCCGTTCGGGTCCCATTCGTGCGCGATATCGAGCATCTCCCGCATCTGCGATTCGGGAATATCCGCGTTGCCCGCTTCCCAATAGAGGATGCTCGGGTTGTTTCTGGAGTAAATGATCGCGTCGCGCATAACCTCCTTGCGCTGCTCCCACTGCCGTCCGGTTACCGAACCCTCCGCGTCGCCGGCTGGCTGAAGGTAGGTCATTCCCACCCGGTCGGCCGATTCGATGTCCGTGCGCAACGCGCAGACGTGCATCGGGCGGATCGTATTGCCGTGAATGTTCCGGATCATCAGGTGCTGAAAATCCGACAGCCACGCCGGATAGGCGTCGCCGATTGCCGGCCAGGGATTCTGGCTCCGGGGCGCGAAGCCCTTTATATGCACGAGCCGGTCGTTCATTTTCACCACCCCGTTGCCGTATTCCATTTTTCTGAAACCGGTTTTCGTCGTCACCATGTCGGTCGCGGTCCCGTCGATCACGAGTATGGTGTTTACGCTATATAAATACCCATAGCCGATGTTCCAGAAATTGAGGCCGGTCACGCTGCTCGCCGCCTTCAGAATTGCCGTGGCATTATTTGCGATATTCTGCTCCGTCCCGTTGAATGTTTTCACCAGGTTTCCTTCTATATCGACGATATCGACACGCAGCGTTACGGCCTGGGCTGAGCCGGATTCGTTCTTTACCTGGGACTCGACGGTGATGTCCGCGCTCTTTCCGGGGATGTTGTAATTTTTTCCATAGATGTAGGTGCCGACCGTCTTTAAATTCGAGAAGAGCGGAAGGGTCTGGTAGCATTTATCAGTGATATGAAGATAAACATTCTGCGTGATGCCGCCGAAATTCGTGGTATATGATCCCCGGTTCCACTGGAAATTGACGCCTGACGACTGCTCCTTGTAATCGTATGCATTATCGGTTTTTACCGCGATGACGTTTTCGCCTTCGAAATTTACGGCCTCGGTAATATCCATGCCCGCGGCCATGACGCCGTTTTCCTGGCGTCCCACCAGTGTCCCGTTGCAGTATACCTCGCCCGCCTGACGGATCTCCTCGAGTTCGACGAATATTTTTTTGCCCGATGAACCTGCCGGCAAGGTGAAATGTTTGCGATACCAGGCGATACCGGTCCTCACGCTTCGTGCGAATGCGTCATCCTCGTTCCATGCATGAGGAAGTGAGATGTCTTCCCATGAGGCATCATTGAATGAGCTTGACTGGGCATTGGACGGATTACCGACATTGAGTTTCCAACCGATGTTGAGGTTGAGTTTGACACGGTTGCTTTCAGGTACCGTATAGGTTGCCTGAATTGCGACAACACATACTACCGGAAGCAAACCTGCCATAAACTGTTTCTTCACATTTCCTCCTTGTTACATCGAACGATGGATAGGGTACCGGGATGAGTGTATTATTTCAGGATAGTTATTTGACGGATTTCAGCATGATCCTTGGCGCTGATTTTCAGCAGATACGTGCCGTTTTTCATACGATAGAGCGGAAGTGTTACGGAGCATTCACCGTTACCCGCTCTGAATACACGGCTGAAAACCTTACTGCCGTCGATTAAAAACAAATCCAGGCTGAACTCCTTGTCTGCGCTGCCGATATTCACGGCGAAAGTTGACGGATTGTATTGCAGCTCCCGTAATTCGTTCCTGCGTCCGTGTTCAACCGGAACGGGATCTGTCTGTACGAAGCCAGGCAATGTCGCATCGAATTTCCGGGCGAACGAGGCAAGCTCGTCCAACCGGGCATTGGGAGTGTATTTGTTGCCGTCACGATCGAACATGGGCTTATCGTATCTGATAGGTTCCCAGGCGAACGTGCCCAACCCCATCCGGTTCGGCAGTTCGTTCATGACGGTGTTGATCAGTGCCGTTCTGTTGGCGGTATACTCCAGACTCATCACCGGTGTGCCGTCTCTCACGACATTACCGAACATCTCACGCCAGTCATTGCCGTTATTTGTCGTTCCGTACGTTGAACCGCCGATAAAATCATAATCGACTCTGTCTTTTATAGCATTATACCAGCTCATGAAATCACCATCCGGCCGGGGGCGGCCATGCTGCATGACAATTTTTATGGTTGAATCCACGTCACGCACCCCTTTAACTCCGGCATTTATCAGAGCCGCAAACCGGTCGGGATTGCTGATGGACACACCCGACATTTTCGAATTGATCTCATTTCCCACCTGAACCATATCGGGCCTGGCACCCGAATCAATCAGCGTCTGAATGTTGAGTTTCGTATACTCGTAGGCATGTTGCCGCATTTGTTCATCATTATCGTTTGCCCAGGCGGAGGGCACATGCTGCTCACCTATCGAGGCCCACGTGTCGCTCATGTGAAAATCAAGAAGGAAACCCATATCCGCGTCTTTTATTCTTTTCCCAATCTCCACCGTATGCTCGAGGTCGCACCAGCATTCCGACCCTCGGGAGGCATACCCTCCGGGAGCGCAGGGATCGACAAACGTGCGTATGCGGATAAAATTGAGCCCATATTCCTTTAAAAGTTCAAAGATGTCTTTCTGTTCGCCGTCATCCCAGTAGGTGGCACCACGGGACTCATCTTCAAGAACCCAGGATATGTCGGCGCCGACGATATAGGGGCGGGCTGAAGTGCCTGTTGAAACGATAATCGTTGTGAATACAAGCAACCGTACTGCTGACGATTTGCTTTTAGTGAACAATTTTCCCGCATTATCCATTACAGCCTCCCTTGACAATTAAAAACATACATGTCGGCACATTGTAAAAAACGCCATTTCGTTTCGACCATGATGCTGTTATCTCCTGATGTAAATGCCTGCCGACGGCAGTGTCGGCGCGGCGGAAGGATACCTCCTGCCGGAAATGGAATACACGCCGCAGTCGGGTTTTGCAGAGTTGCTCTTTTCTACCAAACCGGCTCCTGCAGTATATCCTGAAAATACCGTGAACATTTCAGACACTGCCGTTACAGCGATTCTCCCCGGCCGGTTGCTCAATGCACCGAACACCCTGGTAACATTTCCGAATTCGTCGGCACCCAGATCCGGGGCGTCACCCGTAAAGGGGAGCTCCACATCCGTGCCTTTGTCGATCAACGCACTACCCGGTGCCAGCATGAGAAAATCCACATCCGGAAGGCTGCCGTCGGCCTTGCGAGGCCCGAACATCGGCGAAACCTCTTCCAGCGGCTTGCCGGTCACCGTCAGGCTGGGATCCGTTATGCTTCGAAAATCACTGGCCGACGGGGTAATACCCAGATCCCACGCATTGAATTTTGTATCGACCCCGTACCCGTCGATGTAACTGTTTTTGTTCGGGTACCCGACATTGTTCCGCATGATATGCCGCTTATCACCCGTCAGCTTTACCCCGTCGGTTCGGGTACCTTTGCCGTTGGGTTCGCTCCATGTGCTTGCCAGCATGTTGAATTGGGTCCCGTTCTGAAACGACGTGTTGTTGTACCAGGTATTCCCGCCTGACGAGTGGTTGGCATAGAACCCCGACGCCCGATTTTTCCAGGCGATGCAATTTTTGACGATGTGCCTGATACCGGTTTTACTGCTGCCGATCTTGAATCCGTTGCCGTTTCCCGCCTGCCCGGTACCGTAATGGATGTACCCGGCGCCCATGGCCCACGAGTTTTCAATCGTGATCGGCACTTCATGGTTGATGAAATCGTAGCCGTCATCCGAGTTCCACCATGCGCGACAGCCCCTGATGGTGTCGGGCTTACCCGAGCGCTGATAGTGAACGCCGAAACCGTCGGCATTTTCTCCCGGAGAATCCTTTGAAATCGCGTCGAAATTGTCGTGCGCATCGCAGTTGAGGATCAGATGGCCTCCCGTACCATGGATAACGCAAATTCCGATCCCGTTGACATGGTGGCAATCCATCAACTCGAGAATGTTGTCATGAGCCTCGTCGATCGTTATACTCCCTTGGTTAATCTCGATTCCCTTGACATGCACCCAGCTTCCGGTTACCGAGATTCCCCACCCTCCGGAGGAACAATCGAGATACGGTTTCTCACCGGGATATGCCCAGAAGCAGATCCTTTCCGTAGCTGATCGTCCGCTTTTGGTGATTCGTACCGACCAGCCTTTGTAGGTGCCGCCCCTGACGAAAACCGTATCACCCGGGCCCGCCACGTCATGGCCCTTCTGCAAGGTGGCGAAGGGTTGACTGATGGATCCGTTATTACTGTCGCGTCCGTCAGGAGCAATATAATAGGTTCTCGCATTAACGGATGCGATAACGATGCAACCCACCACGACCATCATTAGCTTGACGTCATTTTGTGTACTCATATTTCCCCCATATTCTTATGGTGACCATTCATGATCGGGAAAAAGGTAAACGTGATTTTTAACTCGAATCTCGCCGTTTCCCGTTT
>JAFGNB010000292.1 GCA_016927235.1 Chitinispirillaceae bacterium | reverse complement strand
TCGCTGTCCACCAGCATTATAAAATAGCCGAGGACGCGGTCGTTGATTTCATTGGTAAACTTACGCAACTGTTCGCGGCGTTCGCGGGCGCTGTCCGAACAGTAGTACCCGTAGGTTTCAAGATTAACGTTAAGGCGGTCGCATTCCCGGGCGATATCGATCCAGAACCCGGCGATGCGGTTCGGGATTCTTCCGGTTTTCGGTCTTTTTTCGGGGATGATCAGGGTAAGGAAGAGCTTGATGCCGACCGCGCCGTGCCGATGGATACGATAGCCGTGTCCGAACCGTCGCACATGCCCCGTCGCGACGAGGTTGTTGACAACTGCATGAATGGTAACGGATGAGCATCCGTAAGCGGCCCGAAGTTCCTTGAATGACGGAAGCGTGCTTCCCGGCTGCAGGCGGCAGTCGATGATGTCGCGAAGAAGGCTGCGGCATACTTCCATGCTCCGGGGCCCGAGTGTCTGCTGTGCGTTGACGGCAAACGCTTCGGTAGAGGATCCCCGCACGATATTGATCGAGGGCTTCCTGACAGTTTGAATGAGTCCCTCCGAGGAAAGCGCATGAATGACCCGCAGTACCGTGCCACGGTTAACGCGGCACTCATGTGCGATACAGCGCGTCGAGGGGAGCAGGGTGGTGCCCTGAGAGGGAAGATCCTGTATCTGAGTGAGAATATATTCACGGACTTTCGAGAAGGCGGGCATCCTGCGGGAAGATTTTTTTTTCATAGTACCATGGTATGGTTTAAGTGATTCATAAAATAGTTCGTTCCATTGCGATAAATACTATCTTTTCAAAATGATTCTTGTACCGGTGCTCAGGGTGGTTTGCTTCTTACAATGCCTGCAACAACGAGCGTCATAACGGTACAACAGTAGTATACGCCGACTGTGTACCGTGAGGGATGTCGTCTGCACGCGCCCTTGTAAGGAATGACGGTGCGCAGAGGCGGCGTTATTTTCCACGTACATCTGTTGAGGGTTGAAACGTTTGACTATCAATTGCCCGACCGCTGAGGTGCAGGTATGCATCTGAAAAGGTGGAACTGAATCATGGATATTCATTCCGATGCTCCCGTGATTGCCGGTGCCGTGCGTACGGCAATCGGCAAATTCGGTGGGATGTTGAGCGGTATACCGGCGTCGCAGCTCGGTACGGCGGTGATCAGTGAGGCGCTGCAGAGGGCCGGAGTCGATTCCCCGCAGGTCGATGAGGTGTTCATGGGCAATGTGCTGCAGGCCGGACAGGGTCAGAATCCCGCACGGCAGGCGGCGATGGGTGCAGGACTGTCGCAGTCGATTCCCTCGACGACGGTCAATATGGTATGCGCCTCGGGACTTAAATCGATCTCTCTGGCAGTACAGGCGATTCGTGCCGGGGAAGCGGACGTCATGGTCGCCGGCGGCATGGAGTGCATGAGCCATGCTCCCTACCTGCTTGAAAAGATGCGGTGGGGCAATAAAATGGGCAATGATAGCGTGGTTGATGCGATGATTCGGGACGGGTTATGGTGTGTTTTCGGAAATTACCATATGGGATTGACGGCTGAAAACGTGGCGGAAAAGTTTCATATCAGCAGGGCTGACCAGGACGAGTTCGCCTGCCGCAGCCAGCAGCGGGCGGAAAAAGCCATCAAGGAAGGACGTTTCGTTGACGAGATTGTGGCTGTTGAAGTCCCTCAGCCGAAAGGGTCCGCCGTTCAATTTTTCACCGATGAATTTCCGCGGTACGGGACGACCGTCGAAAAACTCGCGGCACTCAAGCCGTCATTCAAGCCCGACGGCACCGTAACAGCGGGAAATGCGTCGGGAATCAATGACGGCGCTGCCTGTGTTGTTGTGGCGTCTCGACGAAGGCAGCGGGAATTGGGGTTGCCGCTTCTGGCAACAATCCGCGCCGTGGTTTCAGTCGGTGTCGATCCTGCGATCATGGGGACCGGACCGCTTCTGGCGGTGCGGAAGATCCTGGCGAAAACGGGGATTTCTCTTTCGGATATCGATCTGGTCGAATGTAATGAGGCATTCGCATCTCAAATGGTCGCTGTGGGGAGGGAGATCGGCTGGGACGAGGAGAAAGTCAATGTAAACGGCGGCGCCATAGCACTCGGGCACCCCATCGGTGCGAGCGGAGCGCGTATTCTCGTCACCCTGCTGTATGAAATGAAAAAGCGCGATGCGCGCCGGGGCCTCGCCACCCTGTGCGTGGGAGGCGGCATGGGGATGGCCATGGTAGTTGAACGCGAATAGATCAGCATTTTTTCGCACCTTGAATTACCAATGAGGTTTTCAACGATAGAAAGTGAGCATGATTCATGATCACCTACGAATTTTCCGAAGAACAGGAGATGTTGCGCCAGAGCGTCCGTGAATGGGCGGCAAAAAATCTTACCCCCAGAGTACAGGAAATGGAGAAGAACAAGGAAATACCTCACGACCTCATCAAATCGATGGCAAAGATGGAGCTGCTCTGCCCGACGGTCGCTCCGGAATATGGCGGATCGGGGTTCGATGCAGTGACTGCGGGAATCGTCGGCGAGGAGCTGGGAAGGGCAGATTATACTGCCTCGACGGCCGTTTTTTATCTTGTCCAGGCTTCATGGGCGTATCTGTTCGACAAATACGGAACGCACGAATGCAAATCGAAATACATTCCGCCTGCGACAAAGGGGGATGCATTCATCGGTATTGCCACCACCGAGCCGGGCATCGGTTCCGATCTCGCAAATATGGTGACCACCATCACCCCGAATGGCAACAGGTACATCGTCAATGGTGAAAAGAACTACATTTCCGGTGTCCGGGAGGTCAAGCAGTACGGCGGCGGACATGTGACCATTGCGCGGCAGAACCTGCAGGCGGGCACTCGCGGCATGACACTGTTTTTTCTGCCGTTGGGATTGCCGGGCATCGATATTACCGAGGATGAAGAGATGGGTCGGGAGGCTATTTCCACCGGGGGATTCCATATCAGCAATGTCGAAATACCGAAAGAGAATATTATCGGAAAAGAGGAGAAAGGCTTTTACATCGTCCATGAAGGATACGAATTTGCGCGAGCCATCATCGCCTGTGTCTGTTGCGGCGCCGCCATGAAGTCGCTGGAGAACGGTATCAGCTATATAAAAGAGCGCAACGCCTTCGGACGGCCGATCGGTAAGTATGAAGGCATCCAGTTCCCGCTTGCCGAACATTACACGAAAATATCGATGCTCCGGGACTTATCGTATAAAGCGCTTCACATGATCGACCTGGAGAAGGAAGGCAAAGCTTCGCGTATGGAAGTAAGCAAAACGGTGGCCATGGCAAAGATGATCTGCGCTACCTGGGCGATGCAGGCCATCGACGACGTCATGCAGTGGCAGGGTGCGTTCGGGTACAATAAGGAGTGTCCCGACCAGGCGGCTTACCGTGCAGTGCGGTCGTTTACCCTCGCCGAAGGCTCGAAAGAGATCATGAAGACCATTGTCGCGCGGGAGCTGCTGGGCAAGGAATTCATTACCTATAGATAAAACGGCCGTTCCCGGCTTTGCTGCAGTTGGTCGTGAAGGAAACGAATAACATGAAAGTTATTGTATGCGTCAAGCAAGTGCCCG
The DNA here is from genome assembly GCA_016927235.1 of Chitinispirillaceae bacterium. Taxonomy (GTDB): domain Bacteria; phylum Fibrobacterota; class Chitinivibrionia; order Chitinivibrionales; family Chitinispirillaceae; genus JAFGNB01. The sequence continues at coordinate 11,204 of JAFGNB010000292.1, read as the reverse complement.
ATACATCCGAAGTTAGGGTTGATCCGGAAACCGGTACGCTCATCCGTGAAGGGGTGCCTTCGGTGATGAATCCGTTCGACCAGTTCGCCCTTGAAGAGGGGGTGCGGCTTCGTGAGGCGGCAGGCGGGGAGGCCGAAGTTATCGCTCTTTCGATGGGGCCTCCACAGGCGCGAAGCGCCCTCATGAAAGCACTCGCGCTCGGGGCTGACAGGGCAATCCTGTTAACCGACAAGGTGTTTGCGGGCGCCGACACCTGGGCCACTTCACTCACGCTGGCGGCGGCTGTTAAAGCAGCGGGCAAACCGGATCTCATCCTGTGCGGACTGCAGGCCATCGACGGCGATACCGCCCAGACCGGACCGGAAATCGCCCATCGCCTGCACCTTCCCCAGGTGACCTATGCGGAAAAGATTATGCTTGACGGAAGAACAGCCGTTATCACGCGGCAGACCGACTCTGGCTATGAGGTCGTCGAAGTCAGGATGCCCGCGCTTATCACCTGCACGCCGCCGGCCGATTTCGTCCCGTCAACTCCGCCCTATTCCGCAATCACCAGGGCGAAAAAGAAACCGTATGAGGAGTGGGGTGTCGACAAAATCAATATTGAAGCCGATACGCTGGGGCTCAGGGGCTCTCCAACGCAGGTAAAAAGAGTTTTTTCCCCGCCCCGGCGAGACACGGGAGTCATGCTCGAAGGAAGGAGCGCCGCGGTTATCGCAGGCGAACTGTTTCAGGCGCTCGCAAAGGAGGGCATCCTTTGATCACCCTCATTGCGGAGAAATGCATCGGCTGCGTGAAATGCGTCAAGGTTTGCCCCTTCGGCGTTATTGTAATGAAGGAGAAAAAGGCGGTTATCGGCGACGGGTGCACGCTTTGCGGTGCATGCGAAACCGTTTGCCCGGTTGATGCCATCACGATCGAACGTGTCGTGAAGGATATCGACCTTACGCATTATTCGGGCGTCTGGGTGGTGGCGGAAACCGAGGGGGCGCAGCGTGTCAAGAATGTGACCCTCGAGCTTCTGGGGAAAGGAAGGGAACTCGCCGGATTGATCGGGCAGTCCGTAAGCTGCATTCTTTTAGGCAATAATGTCGCCAAGTTTGCCGACGCCCTTATTTGTCACGGCGCCGATACGGTATTTATCGCCGAGTCGGAAGCGCTTTCCCGCTATACTGCTGAAGGATTCCAGCCCGTTGTCACCGGGCTTATCGCACAGTATGCGCCCTGCATTGTTCTTTTTGGTGCAACCCATGCGGGCCGCGACCTCGCGCCGCGGGTGGCCGCATCACTCGGGCTCGGGCTGACCGCCGACTGCACCGGTCTCTCCATTCTTGACGGATTGCTGCTGCAGACCCGGCCTGCATTCGGCGGCAACATCATGGCCGATATCATCTGCCCGTATACGCGCCCTCAGATGGCAACGGTACGTCCGAATGTTATGAAAATGCTTCAGCCCGATGTCAACAGGCAGGGAACCAAGGTCGTCGTGCCGGTCTCCATCGATGCATCGACCTTCCGTGTCGCCATCAAAGAGGTGCGCGACAGTTGTCAGACGGGCGTCATGAAGATCGACGAAGCCGATATCATCGTGTCGGGCGGCCGGGGGGTATGCACCAATGGCGGATTCGCGCTGCTCGAGGAACTGGCAGGAACGCTCAGCGGAGTGGTGGGCTGTTCTCGGGTTGCGGTCGACCTTGGCTTCAGGCCGAAATCGGTGCAGGTCGGCCAATCGGGAACGACGGTTTCGCCGAAGCTCTACATTGCCGTTGGAATCTCCGGCTCCATCCAGCATCAGGTCGGTATGAAAAGTTCCGACACCATAGTGGCGATCAACAAAGACCCGGCGGCGCCCATTTTTCAGATCGCCGATTTCGGGATCGTGGGCGATTACCGGGAGATTGTTCCGGCATTCGTGGCCGAAGTAAAGATGAACGGTGGAAGGTGAGGTGCGTAAAATGTATTCCCGGAAAGGAAAACCGAAATGACGGTAACGACCATCGGAATAGCGGGCGCGGGGATCATGGGCCACGGCATCGCCCAGGCGGCCGCGACGGCGGGGATCGACGTCGTCCTTCATGATATCGATGAGCGATTGTTGCGCAAAGGTATCGATGCCGTGGAGAAGCGTTTGCGGGGAAGCGTCGAGAAAGGGAAGCTCTCCGGAGAGGAGGCCCGGCGGGTTCTTGAACGAATCGCTCCCGCCCCGCAGATCACTGCGCTCGAAAAGGCGGATTTCATTATCGAAGCGATTGTCGAAGACGTTAACGTCAAGAAGCGGCTGTTTGAGGAGCTTGACGGACTCTGCCCCCACGCGACGATCCTTGCCTCGAACACATCATCCATTTCCATTACCAAAATCGCCGCATTCACCAAACGACGCGACAGAGTTATCGGCATGCACTTCTTCAACCCGCCGCCGGTAATGCAGCTTGTCGAAGCGGTATGCGGGCTTGAAACCGGCGAAGAGACGCTTGCTGCCGCAATAACGCTCGGGGAGAAGATGGGAAAAAAGGTCATCCGCATTAACGATTCGCCCGGGTTCGCCGTCAACCGGATACTGCTGCCCATGATCAATGAGGCGGTTTTCGCCCTTATGGAAGGGGTGGCGTCGAAGGAAGCGATCGATAGGTCGATGCAGCTGGGTGCAAACCATCCCATGGGACCTCTGGCACTCGCCGATCTGATCGGTCTTGACACCTGCCTTGCGATCCTCGAGGTGCTGCACCGGGAGCTGGGCGACTCGAAATACCGTCCCTGCCCGCTGCTGAGGAAAATGGTAGACGGCGGCCGTCTCGGGAGGAAATCGGGCAGGGGCTTTTATGAGTATTGCTGACCGGGAGCGGCAATCATGACGTATGAACATATTACTGTCGCAATCGAGGAGGGCGTCGCCACGGTCACGATCAACCGTCCGCGTGCGTTCAACGTACTCAATTCATCCGCAGTGCGGGAACTGAAGCGCTGCATTGCCGACGAGCTCGGCGGCGCCGGCGCCGTCAAGGTGATCATTCTTACCGGGCAAGGGGAAAAGGCATTCTGCGGAGGGGCGGACATCAAAGAGATGAAGGTAATGGACGCGCATCAGGCGACACTTTTTTCCCAACTGGGTCAGCAGGTTATGGATGCTATTGAAGACACCCCAAAGCCGGTGATCGCCGCGGTCAACGGGTATGCCCTCGGCGGCGGACTCGAGCTGGCACTCGCCTGTGACATCGTCATCGCGTCGGAAAATGCACGGTTCGCTTCGCCGGAAATCAACGTCGGCGTCATGACCGGCTGGGGCTGCAGCAAGCGGCTGCCGGAAGTGATCGGCCCGGCAAGGGCGAAGGAACTGCTGTTCACCGGCGAGATGATCGATGCGCATACTGCCTTACGGCTCGGTATCGTCAATCGCGTCGTACCCGCCGGGCAATTGACAGAAGAAGTGAGTTCCCTTGCCCGGCAGCTTGCCGGAAAAGCGGCGATCGCCATGGGGCTCGCTAAAAGAGCGGTCAACAACAGCCGTTACATCGACCGTGAGAGCGCCGAGCTTATCGAGTCCGAGGCATTCGGCGCCTGTTTTCAAACCGCCGACCAGAAGGAAGGAATGGCTGCATTCGAGGAGAAAAGAAAACCGGTTTTTTCAGGGAAATAACCTATACAGCACCGAAGCAGTAGACAAACAACACACACCATGCAAGGAGGTTGGAGCATGATAGAAATGTATAAAGAGTGGTACGAGGCACGGCATGAATACGCGAAGGAGTGGAAAGAGAAGACCGGCGGCAAGGTTCTCGGTTATTTCTGCACGTATGTGCCCGAGGAGATCCTCTATGCGGCGGGTGTTCTTCCGGTGCGTATCCTGGGCAGTCACGAGCCGCAGAACGTATCTGAGCCCCATATATTCGCCATGTTCTGTCCGTTCTGCCGCGATTGCCTCGCTCAGGGGTTGCAGGGCCGTTACGGATATCTCGACGGCATCATGATCGCCCAGAGTTGCCTTCATGTGCGACAGGCATATACATCATGGGATCTGCACATCCCCACCGAATTCAGTTACTACCTCTCCATGCCGCACCACGTGCAAAGCCCGCACGCGGCAGAGTTCCTGCGGGGGGAATATAAGACCTTCATCAGCAAGGTTGAAAACTGGACAGGTAAAAAAATCACCGATGACGACCTTAAACGCGGCATCGACATCATGAACCGCAGTCGCACGCTCATGAAATCGGTCTACGAAACGAGAAAAAAGAGCGATGTCCCGATCACCGGCCTCGATGCAATGTATATGGTCGTCGCCAGTCAGATGATCGAAAAGAGCGAGCATGCCCGGGCGACCGAAGGGGTAATCAAAGAGCTTGCCGGAAGATCCACCGGCAAGGAGAATGCGACGCGTCTGATGCTGCTGGGATCGGAAAACGACGATGTGGAATTTATCGAAATGGTCGAAAGCCTCAATGCCGTTATCGTTCAGGACGACCATTGTACCGGCACCCGTTATTTCTGGGATGTGGTCGAGTCGAACGGCGATCCGCTCACCGCCATTGCACGACGGTACGTGAAGCGGCTTCCCTGTCCCACCAAAGACTGGCCCGATCGCCGCCGCATGGAACGGATTCTGCAGTTCGCGAAGGAATGGAACGTCGCGGGTGCAATCGTTATTCAGCAGAAGTTTTGCGACCCTCACGAAATAGACATCCCGGCGATCCGCAAAGCGCTCGAAGCGGCCGGCGTCAAGGTGCTGTTCCTCGAATTTGACGTTACTGTTCCTGTCGGTCAATTCAGAATCCGTGTTGAGGCGTTCCTCGAGATGTTGTCCGAAGAGGACCTTTTTTAATGCCGACGCCTTAATGAACATCGAAGAAAAGGAGGAGTTGTTATGTCAGATAAATATAAAACCGAACCATTGAAGCTGTGGAACAAGGCGAAAGAGCTGCGGTTGAGATTTTACGAAAACTATGCAAAGGCGCACGAACAGAAGGGACTGCGCTGGGCGGGAGGTGCCTGGACCCTTGATGCGATTCCGCGCGGCCTGGGTGACGATGTCTGGAGTATCACCTCCGAGCCGTACAGCGCCTCTATCGCATTCGATGATGCCTTTTCAATCAGGTGTCTGGAGGCGACTGAGAAAGCCGGCTATGCACGCGATATCTGCTCCTATATCCGCAACTACTGGGGCAGCATCATTCTTAACGAATATGCATTTCCCGAATTCTCGAAAACATGGCCCACTCCCGACTTCATTTTTCAGGACCATATCTGCTGTTCGCATGCGAAATGGTACCAGGTGGTCAGGGACCTGGAAGGTGATATCCCCATGTTTTGTGTGGATGTTGCCACGGGGCCGGCCATCGAATCGGACGGGGAAAATATCCGTTATGTCGAGATGAAGCCGCATGCGGTCGAGTACGTGGTCAACCAGTGCCTTGACGCAATCGAGTGGATGCAGAAGGTAACGGGGCGGCCTTATCAGGATGAGCTTTTACGCCGGGCGATTTACAATCATATGCGCTCTACCTCGACCTGGGCGAAGATCTGCGAGCTGCAGAAGAACATCCCGGCACCGCTTGACGAAAAAAGCATGTATTCGCTCTATGTGCTCGGCACACTCGGGAAAGCGGGCCGGTGGTGCGCCGATTTTTACGATGAACTGTACGAGGAAGTCAAGGATCGTGTCGCGCGCGGCATCGCGGCGGTGGCCAATGAACGAGTGCGGGTCATAAGCGATACGCAGCCGCCATGGTCGTTTCTTAAACTGTTTCGCTATCTTGAGGAGTTCGGCTGCGTCTCCATCGGCTCGCTGTACACCTTCGGGCTCATCGGCCAGTGGGAGATGAAGGATGACGGCACGTGGGGTGCGCGCTCGTTCCCCGCCTCCATCGACGGTATTCCGAAGGGGCGTAAGGAAATGCTTGCCGAGTATATCAAATTTGAAATCAACAAGCCCGAGTGGCAGCATTTTTACCATCCCAAATTGAAATCGGCCATGATGATCAAGATCGCACGCGACTGGAGGCTTAACGGGGTGATGCTGCACTTCAACCGCGGGTGTGAAGGATTGTCGGTGGGCATTGCCGAAAACCGTCTTGCGCTTCAGAAGGCGGGTTTCCCGGTAATGACGTTCGAGGGGAATATGGGTGATGAACGCGAAAACGATAAGGCGCGTGTAAAAGCCCGCGTCGACGCGTTCATGGAAACGCTTGGTCTGAAAAGGGAATTCGTAAAGAAAGAAAAAATGCAGGAGGTTGTCCGATGATTACAGCAGGAATTGATTGCGGCGCCAAGAACGTCAAAGTGGTTATTCTCAACGATGGAAAGGTGGCGAGTAAGGCTACGGCTCCGGCCGGAATAGACACCGCCTCCGCGGCCGAAAAGGCCTATGATGACGCATTGAAAGCGGCGGGATGCGGCCGCGAGGCCGTCGTAAAAATTATTGCGACCGGCAGCGGCAAAAATGAACCCCGCTTCAAAAACGATATCGTTACCGAGGTGGGAGCGGATGCACGCGGTATCCACTTCACCTCCCCGAATGTCCGTACCGTGATCGATGTGGGCGCCGAAGAGGGGCGCGCGATCAAGGTGGATGAAAACGGCAAGGTGGTCGACTTCGCCGTCAACGAGAAGTGCGCGGCGGGTGCGGGAGCCTTTACCGAGGCCATGGCGCGCGCCCTCGAAATACCGCTCGAAGAGTTCGGGCCGTTTTCGCTTACCAGCACACAGGAGGTTCCCATGAACGCACAGTGCGCGGTATTCGCCGAGAGCGAAGTGGTGTCGCTTGTCCATCGGAAAATACCGAAACAGGATATCGCGCGCGCGATTCACAACGCAATTGCAGATCGCATTACATCGATGGTGCGCATGGTCGGTATAACGCCGGAGGTCGCCCTGATCGGCGGAGTGGCGAACAATGTGGGATTTGTCGTATCCCTCAAGGAAGACCTTGAGCTTGATCTGATGATCCCCGAAGATCGGGAATATATCGGTGCTATCGGCGCCGCATGCATTGCGGCTGGTTCCCAATAACGAAGGTTACCTACGATCAGCGAAGGAGATACACAATGGCAGAGGTGCAAAAAGGAAAAGAGTACTGGCGCTGGACCGAATCGCGCTGGACAAGTCCTGATATGGATTGGAAATCGGGAGGAATCATTTCCGCCGGGGTCGATGTGGGGAGCGTCTCCACGCAGGCGGTCGTCATGGTCGACGGTAAACTTTATTGTTATGCAAACATGCGCACCGGCAGTGATTCGCCCGAGAGCGCGAACAATGCGATGAAGTGGGCGCTTGAAGGAACGGGGCTGTCCCGCGATAAGATTCATGCAACCGTCGGCACCGGGTACGGCAGGGTGAATGTGCCGTTCGCCACAAAGGCGATCACTGAAATTGCCTGTCACGCGCGCGGCGGTAATTTTATGTACGGACCCCAGGTGCGCACCATCCTCGACATGGGCGGCCAGGACTGCAAGGCGATCCGTTGTGATGAAAAGGGAAAGGTCACCGCATTTCTCATGAACGACAAATGCGCGGCCGGTACGGGACGAGGCATGGAGGTGTTCTCCGACCTGCTGGGGGTGCATATCAATGATGTCGGCGCCATGAGCCTTCAGGTTGCCGAGGAGCCGCCGCCGGTTTCATCCACCTGTGTGGTATTTGCAAAAAGCGAAGCGTCGGGGCTGCTCCGACAGGGATGGCCGAAAGAGAAAGTGCTGGCCGCCTACTGTTCGGCTATGGCCCATCGCATCGTAACGCTCCTCGAAAGAATCGGTGTTGAAAAGGAGTTCGCCATTACCGGCGGCATCTCGAAAAACGTCGGTGTGGTAAGCCGTCTCTCGAAGGAGCTCAGTGTCACGCCGCTGAAGACCGACCTTGATCCCCAGATCGCAGGTGCCATTGGCGGGGCGCTCTTCGCCAAGGCGCTCTACGAAAAGAAAGGCAAATAGCATGAAAGCGAACTACGGTTACAAGGACGGATCGGGTGATTTTTTTATTACCGTCGATACCGACCTCTGCAACGGGTGTGGAGACTGCACGACCGCCTGCCCTGCGGGTGTGCTTGAACTTGTGGAAAACGGGTATGATATCGACGCCGAAACCCCGATTGCCGCGGTAATGAAGGAGCACTCTAAAAAGATCAAATACTCCTGCATGCCGTGCAAGCCGGCGGCGGGCTACGCCATCGCCGATTTGCCGTGCGTAAAGGCATGCTCACCCGGCGCCATGGAGCACTCCTGGTGATTGCGGAAACGGGAGCGGCTTCCATGGATACGCTTGCCATTGCCATCGACGGGAGATCGTTCGATGCGGCGCCGGGATCGACCATCCTGGATGTCGCTCGGAAGGCGGGCGTTTACATTCCCTCACTGTGTGCGCATCCCGATGTGCCGGTCATCGAACATGCAATCGGCGCAACCGTTGTTTACCGGGGCGACGAACGTTTGACGGCCGACGACCCGCATGCACAGTGGGACGGCTGCGGACTGTGCGCGGTCGAGGTGAACGGAGCGATCGTTCGGTCATGCACGACCGCAGCAACGGCTGGTATGTCGGTTATTACCGGCTCCCCTGCCGTGATCGCCTACAGGCGCGACCGTCTATCGGAACTGCTGCGCGACCATCCCCATGCATGCCTGACCTGCGCACAGGCGCAGGGCTGCCCCAGGACGCAGTGCTCATCAAATGTTCCCGAAAACGAACGATGCTGTGAACTGCTGGGAAACTGCGAGCTGCAGCGTGTGGCGAACTACATCGGCATTCCCGCTGATGTACCGCGCTACCGTCCGCGGGGTTTGCCGAAGCTGACAAACGAGCCCCTTTTCGATTTTAACAGTGAACTCTGTATCGGCTGCCTGCGGTGTGTGCGCGCCTGCAACGACCTGCGCGACGTGGGAACGCTTGGTTTTGTTATGCAGAGCGGCAGGCCGGTGGTGGGCACATTAGAAGCGGGCGGTCGTGCCAATAGCCACTGCCGGTTCTGCGGCGCGTGTGTGGAGGTATGCCCTACCGGTGCGCTCACGGATAAAATCAGGGTCGTCGGCGATGAACGGGAAAAGATACTCGTGCCGTGCAGGAACAGCTGTCCGGCAGGAATCGATATCCCGCGGCTCCTGCGCTATATTGCCCGCGATGAGCCGGAGAAAGCGGCGGCGGTCATCAGGGAGAAGGTGCCGCTCGCCTTTTCCGTCAGCTACGCATGTTTTCACCCCTGCGAAGAAAAGTGCCGCCGTGGCGAAGTGAACGAACCGGTGTCGGTATGCCGCCTCAAACGATACGCAATGGATGCGGACGACGGTTCCTGGCATTTGCGGCAGGCTGCACCTGCTCCGAGCGGTAAACAGGTCGCCGTGATCGGCAGCGGGCCGGCAGGTTTGACGGCCGCCTATTATTGCGCTCGTAAAGGGCATACGGTGACGATTTACGAAAAACACTCACTTCCGGGCGGTATGCTGCTTACCGGGGTGCCGGAATACCGGCTGCCCCGCCAGGCGCTCGACCGTGACATCGAGACAATCAGAAATGCGGGAGCGGAAATCAGGTGCGATGCGCCGATCGATGCCGCGGGACTGTCAAAGCTCTCCGGAGAATATGACGCGGTTTTCATTGCCGGCGGGGCGAATGAAGCGAAGCGCATCGTCATTCCCGGGATTGATCTTGATGGGGTGTACTGGGGTGTTGAGTTCCTGCACGACCGTGCGCTCGGCCGCCTGACCGCTGACCTTTTTAAAGGTCTGCGTGTCGCGGTCGTGGGCGGCGGAAACGTCGCGGTCGACTCTGCGCGGGTGGCCCGAAGAATCGGGGCGAAGGAAGTCTGCATGATCAGTCTGGAATCGGCAAAAGAGCTTCCGGCCTGGGCGTGGGAGGTCGAGGAGGCGCGGGACGAGGAGATACTGCTCGCTCCCTCATGGGGTCCCAGTGAAATTGTCGGTGAAAGCGGAAAGGTCGTCGCCCTTATCGCAAAGCGGTGCATGCGCGTTTTCGATGAAAACCGGCGTTTCAGTCCGCAGTACGACGAAAGCCGGACGCAGCGGTTTGACGCGGCTGCGGTGATTATTGCCATCGGTCAGGAGCCGTCGTCGGCAACGTTTGCAGACTGCGGTCGTACAGCAAGCGGCACGATTATCGTCGATCCTGAGACTCTCGCAACGACAATGCCTCGGGTATTTGCCGGCGGCGATATTGCCTCGGGACCGAAAAGCATCATCGAAGCGGTCGCCATGGGACGCACTGCAGCAAGCGGAATCGACAAGCTGCTGGGAGGCGACGGTGTCATCGAAGAAACACTTGTCGATCGCGATCCTCCGCAGCAGCGGATCGGAAAAGTTGAGGGATTCGCCGGCCTTGAACGAAATCAGCCGGCCATGGCGGATGCAGGCAGACGTGCTGCGTCATTTGAATCCATCGAACAGACCTATGATCCTCCTGCCGCCGTCGCCGAAGCATCTCGCTGCCTCTGCTGCGATCTGCGGCTGGAAATCACGGAGGTTGAGCGTGCGCCGCGCGCGGAGGAGTCGCTGTACGCGTTAACAGAAGAGAAAATAGCGGCGGTTACCGATGCTGAGGGCGTTTTTCAACTGTTCGATGCGGATAAAAAGGTTCTTCTGATAAAAGGAGTCATGAGTCTTCGAAAGGGACTTCAGGAGGCGCTCGCGGAGAACAACGGCGCGGTTTTTTTCATATATGAGAAAGAGCCTATGTATACCAAGCGGGAAAGCGAGCTTATCCAGCAGTACCTGCAGGAACACGGCGAACTTCCAGGCGGCGGGGCGGGAGAGCTTGACGATCTGTTCTGATGCGTGAATGAAATATATCTTCGTTTCTTGAACGCACACATTTCCGATCAATGAAAGGAGAGTGACCATGGAGAAAATTGAGGCGCGGGGCTGGTATTATGTTGGCGTCGACAAAACGCTCGAAAAGAAAAGCTTTATGGTGGATGAACCCGGGGCCGGTAACGCCGTGGTCGCGATCGCCGGTTGCGGGTTGTGCCATACCGACCTGGGGTTCATCAGCGGCAGGGTCAAGACCAATGCCGAGCTACCGCTCATCCTGGGGCATGAGATCAGCGGAAAGGTGGTTGCCGCAGCTGTCGGGTATGAAAACCTTATCGGAAAAAATGTCGTCATCCCCGCCGTTCTTCCCTGCGGAGAGTGCGAGCTGTGTAAAAACGGACGCAGCAATGTCTGCCGCAGCCAGAAGATGCCGGGCAATGATTTCAACGGCGGGTTTGC
>JAFGNB010000291.1 GCA_016927235.1 Chitinispirillaceae bacterium | reverse complement strand
TGCGCCTCGAAATTGTCCGGTTCCCGGCTGGTGACGGCACGAAACGCGGTAACCGCCTCGCTGAAAGCCCCCCGCTCAAGAAGTTGCTGACCCTTTGCCATTAATTCTTCGATTGATTGTGCATGCAACTGCACCCCGACACATACTATCAAAACCGCTGTCAATTTACCGATACGCGTGATCACAGTACCTCCCCTTCGAATAAGGTCGTGGATATCAGTACCCTTCACTCCTGAAAAATGAAAATAAAACGGCGTTCGCTCTCATTCAAGTGTAATATTCCTTAATAATTAAATATACTTTCTCCCCTCCTTCCCCGCAGAACCCGGACAATATATTTTCTATACGAATTCATACACCCGGAGGCTGCTTCATGTGCGGTGCAACAAAGTATGAGTACCGGAATCCGCTGCTGGAACGCTACGCATCTCATCGGATGTCCTCTATTTTTTCGGCACAGAACAAATTTTCCACCTGGCGCAGGCTCTGGATCGCACTCGCCGAAAGCGAACAAATCCTCGGCCTTTCCATAATGGACGAACAGATTGAGGAAATGCGCTTGCATGTCGATGATGTTGATTTTGACCGGGCGGCAGCCTATGAATCCACCTTCCGACATGATGTCATGGCGCATATTCATACCTTCGGAGAGTGCTGCCCCACGGCAAAACCGATCATTCACCTTGGCGCCACAAGCGCGTTCGTCGGCGACAACACCGACCTTATCCAGATGCGCGATGCCTTCAGGCTCACGCTGTCGAGGCTTGCCGGAGTGATTACTCACCTGAAAAATTTCGCGCTCTCCCATGCCGACCGGCCCACGCTCGGTTTTACCCATTTTCAGCCTGCACAATTGACCACGGTCGGAAAGCGGGCGACCCTCTGGCTTTACGATCTGATTATGGATTTTGAAGCGATGGTCGAATTCGTCGACAAATTGCCTTTTCTGGGAGTCAAAGGGACTACCGGCACCCAGGCAAGTTTTCTCGAACTCTTCGGCGGCGACCACGACAAGGTGAAGCAGCTCGACCGTGATGTTGCACAACGCATGGGTTTTACCGGAATACAGCCCGTTTCCGGACAAACCTATTCCCGCAAGATCGATGCCCGGGCGGCGTCGCTTCTCTCCGGGCTTGCGCAGTCACTCCACAAGATGGCCAATGATATCAGGCTGCTGCAGCACCTCAAAGAGATCGAGGAACCGTTTGAAAAAGGGCAGGTCGGTTCTTCGGCGATGCCGTATAAACGCAATCCCATGCGCTCGGAGCGGCTGACGTCGCTCTGCCGGTATATAATCTCGCTTTCGCTTTCTCCGGCGATGACCGCTTCGGAACAGTGGCTCGAGCGCACGCTCGACGACAGCGCCAACAAGCGCCTCTCGATCCCCGAAATGTTTCTCGCAGCGGATGCCTCCCTCATCATCGCCTCGAATGTCTGCAGCGGCCTCGTTGTGTACGATACAATGATCGAGCGCCATATCCGCGAGGAGCTTCCCTTCATGGCGACCGAACACATCATCATGGCAGGTGTCAAGAAAGGCGGCGACCGGCAGGAACTGCACGAACGGATAAGAGTACACTCCATGGAAGCGGGCAAAAGGGTGAAAAGCGACGGAGGAGAGAATGACCTTCTCGACCGCATTGTCAAGGATTCCCTTTTCGGACTCTCACGCGACGATATCGACCGTCTGCTCAAGGCGGAAAATTTCATCGGTCGCGCGCCGCAACAGGTCCGTGAATTCATCCATGACTGTGTGGATCCGCTTCTCCAGCGTGCCGTCGACCGTTTCGGCATCCTGACGGAAGCGGAACTCTCCGTGTAAGGCCCCTACCGCATGATCGTCGACTACCATATTCACACTCCGTACTGCGGACACGCTCAGGGAAAAACCATCCAGTATATCGAAAAAGCAATCGAAGCAGGGATAGACGAAATCGGTTTTTCCGACCACCTCGGCCGCTATTACCTGACGCACGTTCAGCGACGACGTTACTGGGATTGGGGAATGGACGAACGTACCATCCTGCGGTATTGCGCGGAGCTTGCCGAGCTCAGAGCGCTGTTCCGCGGCCGGATTGCCGTAAAAATCGGTCTGGAAATCGATTACGTCGAGGGGGCCGAGGAGCTGCTGCTGCCCCTGCTCGACCACTTTGCCTTCGATTTCTATCTCGGCTCCATTCACTGCCTTCCCCGTTTCGGCTGGAAGCACCTCGCCGACTATACTGTTTACAATGAAGAAAAAGTCGTCGCCGAGTACTTCCGCTGCGTGCGCGCCGCCCTGCAATCAAAGCGGTTCCATTCGCTCGCGCATATCGATTTCATCTGGCGGTATCTGCGCTGGCCGAAATCTTCCGCACCCGCCCTTTTCGAAAAGGAGATCGCGGCCGCCGTACAAACCGCCGTCGAAAGCGGCACGTGCATCGAAATCAACGCAAACGGCTACCTCTGGTCGCGCCTCAACGGCTCCGAAGGAGCCGACCCGTTCGTCATGCTCCTCAACAACATACGCGACCGGCAGGCACCCGTCACCATCGGTTCCGACGCCCACGAGCCGGCGCTCGTGGGGAAATCATTCGCCGAGATCATCCCCGTGCTGCACCGCTGGGGAATCGACCGCTGCATGACCTTTACCGAATGTAAATCGCGCGAAGCGCCGCTGGGGTAAGGGCGGAATAAGTGATAACCATGGGAAAGCCCACCCAATCTTCGGAGAATTGTGTATAGTATGCACATAAATACGTACATGTACATAAATGGAGTCGTCCTATGACAACAATTTCATATACCGCCGTTCGCGGCAATCTGGCCAATGCGATGAAACGTGCATGTGAGGATCATGACCCGGTGCTTATTACACGACAGAACGCCGAATCGGTCGTTATGCTCTCCCTTGAGGATTATGAAGCGCTTTGTGAAACGAATTACCTGCTGCAATCACCGAAAAACGCGAAACGGCTTTTTAATTCAATCACTGAACTCAATGCGGGAAAAGGCAAAGCCCGGGAACTCATCAAATGAAGGTACAGTTCTCCGATAACGCATGGGAAGACTGTCTTTTCCGGCAGAAAAACGACAAGCAAATTCTCAAACGGATCAATGAGCTGATTCGGGATATCCGGCGAAACCACTACCTGGGAGTGGGGAAACCCGAAGCGCTCCGCCACAACCTGGCGGGATGGTGGTCGCGATGAATCACCAGCGAGCACCGGAACGTTTACAGAATTGAGAAGGACGCGGTTCTGATAGCGCAACTCAGGTATCATTATTAAGCGGAACCGGTTCCGCAATCCACGTTATTCCACTATCCCTCAACGCACCGGCAGGAAGGACTTAACTACACCCCCCTCTCCCACAACCACCTTCGCGAAGTATTTCCCCGAAGGGACGCACCTGCCACCAGAAACCGGATCTGGCCAGACGGCATGGGAGCCATCTCCCACCTTGACCGTAGCCACCCTGCCGACCTGACGGCCGGTGATGTCG
>JAFGNB010000290.1 GCA_016927235.1 Chitinispirillaceae bacterium | reverse complement strand
TCGGGACGGACGGCGTCGGCGAAACAGTCGGTCGCCGTGTCCCGGTGTTCAAGGAGGAGCGGCGGTCCGAGGATTTCCTCGATTTCCATAAGTTCATGCCGCAGTCGCTTGAGTTCCGCCGCCCCTGCTTCATTATTGACGATAAACCGGAAATACTCCTCCATAACGCGGAGCGCTTCGCGCAACCGGTTGCAGTTCGCGTCGAGAACGCGATAGATCGCGGTATCACTGGCAGATTGCAGGGGACTTCTCCGGCTTAATGAAAATAGAGAACAATTTTATTAAAAAATACAATTATTCGATGGAAGGAGGGGGAGGAAAAAATGAAGGGTTCCCACGCCGCTTTCTCTCCCGTGCATCAAACAGAAAGGGCGCCCTCTTCAGGCGCCCTTAAAAAAACGCTTACCGGCTCTTGAGAATTATCGTCGCTTCACGAAATCTTCCTTCAGGTCGGTATAAGTAATATACCGATCCTGGCTGCCGTCGGTGATGGTGGAGTCGTAGGTGGGCTGGGGCTCGCTTTTCCAGGTCCGTTTTTCCCTGTCGCCGACCTTATCGACGTAAAGACGTTGAAAATTCTGGCGGAGGGAGGCGAAACGTTTGATAAACAGGTGAATCGTGTCGCCGTGCATATCGTAATTTCCCCATGATTTGAATTCCCAGTCCTCCTTGAGGAAGGGGCCGCTCTGCCCTTTTTTCGTCTCAGTCAGCAGTACGCTGCCGTCTCTGTTGAAGGCAAAAATCTTTTTCTCGATGGCGTGCACGCCTCTCACTTCTTTACTTTTTGTTTCGTTGATGCAGACCCATTCCCCGGGAAGAACAGTTTTAAGCTCCTGGGCACGTTCTTCATTTTTATTGAATTCAGGAATCCTGCCGGCGATTTCCTGGGCTTTGGTATACGCCGAGAGATACCATTTGATGCCGATGAGCGAGTCGACGGGAACCATCATGCTGTCGATTTTTTTCAGCTGAAGACCGGTGAGGCCGCTGCGGGCCGCCCGTATAACGGAACGAAGCGAGTCGATCACCGGCATGAGCCGATTCACCGTCTCTTTAAACGTCGCTTCCACCGACGCCAGTTCACGCTTCAATGATTTGGCGCTTGTCTTCGCCAGGCCGGTGTTTCCCTGTTCCTGAGCGGATTTTGATTGATACATGAGAACTTTGGCGTTGGAAAGGGTGCTGTCCATGACTCCCTGTGCCTTCAACTCAGCGATCTTTTTTTCGGCATTGGCATAAAAACGTTCATTGACGCCGCAGGCAACGAGGGAAAGGAGAGCGGTTACACCGAATAACTTTATTAGTCGAACCTTCATAGGGTTCCTCCTGAAAAGAGTAAAAGGTGAGATGTCGTTCACATGAATGATAATATACTGATTTAAATGAGCAAGTTGAATAATATACTGCTTCTCCGCCGCGGTTGAACGCCGCGGTTAGCTGTAAGATACGTTCTATAAGAGAAGAGAGTCAAGCAGAATTGCCGATAACCGAAAAAGAGGTCCCGCTCCCGGAGGTTCGGGACCTTGAATCCGGTTATTTTTTAATTTTGAAAGCTTTAAAGAAAGTATTCCCCTCCCGCTGCAGTAAAAAGAGGATCGATTCGCCCGGTTTTATATTTTTAAACGCCTTTTTAAAGTCACCGGTCGATTCAATCGCCGTGCGGTTGATTTCGAGAATGATATCCGATTCGGCGAATCCTTCCTGCTGGGCCTGGGAACCGGGAACGACCTCAATCACCACTACTCCCTTGACATTGGAGGAGAGATTGAGCCGCTTGCGCACTTCGGGAGTTACGGCGCCGGCTTTGATGCCGAGCCGTTGAGCCATGTCGACTCCCTCCCTTTTATCGCGGGCTTCGTTTTTGCTTTCGGACGATTGATCGGTTTTCGCATCGTCCCTTCCCGTCAGGGTGACATGAAGGGTCTGTTCCTTGTTGTTGCGGATGATGACGATCGGTACCTTTTTACCTGGTCGCAGTGCTGCGATCCGGTTGCGCAGTTCGTTGGTGCTCGAGACCTTTTTCCCGTCGACGCTGAGCACGATATCGCCCCGTTTGAAACCCGCCTTGTCGGCGGGCTGGTCTTTGAAGACATCGCCGATGAGCACCCCTTTCGTGTCGGGGCTGAGGCCGAACGCCTCGCGGGTCGTCTGGTCGAGCTCCTGGATCATGACGCCGAGCCACCCCCGGCTGACTTTCCCTTCATAAATGAGATCTTCCATGATTTTGCGGGCCATATTGATGGGGATGGCGAACCCGATTCCCATATAGCCGCCCGACCGGGAATAGATCATGGTATTGATGCCGATCAGTTCGCCGTCGATATTGACAAGAGCACCTCCCGAATTGCCCGGATTGATCGCCGCGTCGGTCTGAATGAAATTCTGATAGGAATTGACGTCGGCCATCGCGGTGCGCCCGAGCGCCGAGACGATGCCGAGGGTGACCGACGACGAGAGGCTGAACGGATTGCCGACGGCGATCGCCCAGTCGCCGGGCCGCAGTTTGTCGCTGTCGCCGAGGTAGGCGACCGGCAGTCCGCTCACCTTCTCTTTTATTTTTATCACCGCAACGTCCGCAAGAGAGTCGGCGCCGATGATTTCCGCCTGAAAACTGCGGTTGTCGGCGGTCTTGACTTCGATTTCATCGGCGCCGGCGACCACATGGTAATTGGTGAGAATGTATCCGTTCTTCGAAACGATCACGCCCGACCCGAGTCCCTGCTGCCGCTGTTCCCTTTTTTCGAGCTGCGGCGCGCCTCTCCGCTGCTGCGGGTGCCGCTGCCCGAAAAAATCGTCGAATCCGAAGGGGTCCCCGAAAAATTGATAGAAAGGATTGTTTGAAAAGATGACCGTGTCGATTTTGGTCGGGATCACCTGGACGACCGTGGGCACCACCTTTTCGGCAAGGTCGGCGAATATGGTCTTGAACGGCTCCAGGTGGGGCGGGGTTTTTATATCGGGTTGTTTCGTGGCGCCGAAGTCGACGCTGCCCCGTTCGGGGCGTTTCGATTCCGCGAAGGAACAGGTGGTATAGACGATCATCGCCGCCGCGAGCAGGGCGACGAACAGGGAAACCGGGATAAAAGGACGTTTGCCGACGTTCGCTTTCATGAGACGCTCCTTCGTAACTGATGTCAATTAATGATCGATTTGCACAGATATACGGCTCGGCTCCGCCGTTATTGTCCCCCCGGTCCGCCCGGTTGAAAAAAGCGGCCGTCCCGGCTGCTCCCGTCGCCGCCCGCGTTAGAGTTCCCGCGGGATATCCTTGTCAAGCGAGAGGACGTTCGACGTTCCGCTCTCGACGAATGACTGCTCCGAAATCCTTGTCAACACCGCCTTTTCGGCGAACGTTCTCAGCGTCAGCGCACCGATATTGCACATGGTCGATTTCAATTTGGCGAGGGTGACGCTCAATACCTCCCGCACCGAACCGACGATGGGAACGTAGGCATCGATGCCCTCTTCGAATTTCATCCCGGCGTTCTGCGCGCCTCTGTTGGTGTACCGCTGCCAGTTGCGGGCACGGTTCGATCCTTCGCCCCAGTAGGGCTTGTAGATACGTCCGCCGATGGAAACGCGGGGGGTCGGGCTTTCGATCGTCATCGCGAAGTAGCGGCCCATCATCACGAAGTCGGCGCCCATGGCGAGCGCGATGATGATCTGCGTATCGTTGGCGAGGCCCCCGTCGGAGCAGACCGGGATATAGGTTCCCGTTTCGGCGTAATACCGGTTCCGTTCGGCCACGACCGCCATGAGCGCGCTCGCCTGCCCGCGGCCGATCCCCTTCTGTTCGCGGGTGATGCAGATGGAGCCTCCGCCGATGCCGACCTTTACAAAGTCAACTCCCCCCTCCTCGACGAGGTACCTGAAGGCGTTGCCGTCGATGATGTTGCCGCCCCCCAGTATGACGGCGTCGCCGTACTTTTTCCGCGCCCACAGGGCGGCCTCTTTCTGGAATTCGGTATACCCGTCGGATGAATCGAAACAGAACACGTCGGCGCCCGCTTCCATCAGCGCCGGCATCCGCTCCTCGTAATCGTGGGTGTTGACTCCCACGCCGGTAACGAGCCGTTTCTGACCGTCAAGCAGTTCGTCGGGGTTGTTCATATGGTCGACGTAGTCTTTCTTGAACACCAGCGAGCGGAGGCTCCCGTCCTTGTCAAGGATCGGCAGACACTCCTTTTTATGCTTCTGCAGCAGGCGGTTCGCATCGTGAAGCGAGACGCCGAGCGTTCCGAAAACGACATGCTCCTTGGGCGTCATGAAATCGGAAACCGGCGCGTTCAGGTCGTCTTCGAATTCCCAGAAATCCTTGTCGGTGAGAATCCCGAGAAAACGGCCGTTTCTCTGACCGTTATGGGTGACCGGCATGGTCGAATGCCCGGTTTTCCGGCGGATTTCAAGCACCTCACGCAGGTTGGTCTCCGGACGGAGATTCGAATCCGAAGGAACAAACCCGGCTTTGTGCGACTTGACCCGGGCGACCATCGCCGCCTGCTCATCGATCGGCTGGGAGCAGAAAATGAATGCGAGCCCGCCGTGACGGGCAAGGGAGATCGCCATATCGGCTCCGGAAACCGACTGCATGCTAGCGCTGACAAAGGGAATATTCAATGAAAAACGCCCCGGTGCGGCGCGGGAGGATTTGGCGACGGGGGTGGTCAGAACGATATTCTCCGGAATGTGGTTACCGAGCGTCAGCTGGGGCATCAAAAGATATTCGGAAAAGGTTCTTGAGACTTCATCGATGATTTTTGCCATACCCGCCTCAATTGAAAGAGTGGCCCGTAGCGGCATAAACGCTGGTTCTTCGGATTATTTGGTAATAGAAAGTACGCTCGGGAAGGGGAGAAATCAAGTATTGTTGAAATTATTCAACGGAAAAAGGGTATTGCCGGAAACGCCGTTTTACGGTACAATTATTCTATCCGAAGCATTTTGTCATTCGCAGCGGGACTTTTCATTCATCGACGCAGAAAAAGGGGGTTCCTTTACGCCGTTTCATCACCATCATGCCGGTAGTCGTCGATGTCACCATGTCCCGATTATTATGAGGCTTCTTCGCCATGAACAATAAAGACCCGACCGGTTCCGATGCCGTATCCGGCGAGCCGGAATCCATACCCCGGAAGGAAGCGGTTTCCATTTCACGGGTGCGAAACGCGGTCATTCTTCCCGACGGCACCAAAAAGGAGCCCCTGGGTTCGGGAGTGATCACCGGGATTCTCGGTGTGGGCGGGATGGCGAATGTCTATGAAATCTGGAACGCTCAACTAGAGGTATCGCGGGCGGTCAAGCTGCTTCACCCGAATTATACCGAAGAGACGCGGCAGCGGTTTCAGACTGAAATTAAAAT
>JAFGNB010000289.1 GCA_016927235.1 Chitinispirillaceae bacterium | reverse complement strand
TGCCATGAAGAATGGCAGATGTGTGTGATGATGATGGGGTATCAGGCGCAAGCCTGAGGAGAAAAGGAGCTGAAAAGCTCCTTTTCTTTTTTATTGAGGCAGCTTCGGGATTAAAATGGCAATGATAGAGCTTCGGTTCCTGATACCCCGGTTAAAACAGATTTACTAACTATTTAATCACTCCTTCAATAATTTCCCTTACCATTTCACTGATATCAGCCTTGGACATCGATTCACTGATAGCAATCGGCCCGCATACCGTAAGACTGACCGTTCCTTTTTTTAAAAATATGGTATGTTTCGGAAGAAGCTGCGATGAATTTTGAATTACCAACGGCACCAGTTCAACACCGGCCTGTTGAACGAGCTGAAAGCTTCCCTGTTTGAACTGACCGATTGTACCGTCGACGCTTCGCGTTCCTTCAGGAAAAATAACAAGGGATATCTTGTCCCTCCGCAGCCGCCGAAGCGCCCGCCTGATTGATTCATGCGCTTTTCTCGCATTAGCCCGGTCGATCCAGATGTGGCCCAGGGCATACATTCCCCATCCGAAAAACGGAATGGCGAAAAGTTCTTTTTTGGCGATGAAACTCAACTGGTGATGCAAAGCGCCGATAAGCACGGGAATATCGATATGACTCTGATGGTTTGCGACAAAGATGTACTGTTTATCGGCGCGCAGCTTTTCCATTCCCCGCACCGCTATCTTGACACCGGCGATGCGAAGAAAGCTCCGTATCCACCACAGTCCCACCATACGCGAGCCGCGGGAGCTGAAAGGCCGGACGATGAGGCAGAGCGTTCCACATACGACAACGCTTGCCACCACCCAGATCACGACGACGGCATTGTGCAGCACCTCCTTTACGCCGCACTTTTCGCCAGCCATACATTATCCTTTCCCACTATCGACCGCAGTTCTTTGAGCGTATCGGGGTCGGGCGAAACGCTGACCTGTTTCGCCTTGATCCGATACTCATTCTGCTCGGCGTTCATGACGTGCATGATAAGGGCACACTCGCCCGGTTTCCGCTGTGTGAGCGTTTTAATCCCTTCTAAAAATTCCTGCTCCAGCCCCTGGGTATGCAACCGCAGATGAACGCTCCGTGAAAGCAGGTTTCTCGCTTCCGACAGAGCGACACAGTTATCAACCTTGAGCTTCGCTTTCTCCTCACTGTTACGTTTTCCGATAATCCCATGCACAAGAACCATCGCATCCACAGCGAGCAGATGGCGAAATTTTTCATAGGCATCGCTGAAAACGATCAGTTCGATCGCTCCGTCGAACTCTTCCAGCTCCAAAAAAGCCATCAGCCTTCCGTCATGCTGGGTATGAGTCTTCAGCCGCGTTATAATCCCGCCGGCTGTTGCCGGTGTACCGTCTTTGATCCCCGACAGCGAATCACCGCTCAGCCGGATCGTCGAAAATCCCCGGATTTCATCCTGAAAACGGTCCAGCGGGTGTCCGCTCACGTAAAAATTAAGCACCTCCTTCTCTTTCTGCAGGAGCTGGTTGTAGGGCCAGGGATCGACTTCGGGGAGCGACGGTTCCGCAGCGCCGAGCACCTCATCGGAACCGCCGGACGCGGCGAAAAAATCGTCGAACAGATTCACCTGCCCGCTCAGACGGTCTTTCTGAAAACCGCTCGCGTAGTCGAGCGCCCTATCGATCGCGGCATGAAGCTGTGCGCGAGTCCCATGCAGAGTGTCAAGAGCCCCCGCGCAAACGAGCGATTCGAGGCATTTCTTGTTGACCAGGCGTATATCCACCTCTTTGGCAAAATTGAACAGCGACGTAAACCGCCCTTTCTTGGCGCGCGCGGCGATGATCGATTCCGCCGCCTTACCGACGTTCTTGACTGCGCCCATCCCCAGCCTGATGTTCCCTTCGTCGATGCTGCACTCTTCGTCGCTGGTATTGACATCCGGCGGAAGGATGCGAATTCCCATGCGCTCAGCCTCGTTTTTCATGATGAGAAATCCATCCTGGTTGCCGATCCACGAGGTAAGGGTGGCGGTCATGTACTCAAGCGGATAGTGGGCCTTGAGGTATGCGGCCTGATACGATACGTGCGCGTAAACGGTCGCGTGCGCCTTGTTGAACCCGTATTCGGCGAATTTCGCCATGAGTTCGAACACGTCGTTCGCCACCCGTTCGTCGATGCCCTGGCCGACCGCCCCCTCGACGAACTGCTTTCCCATCTCTTCCATGACGTCGGCTTGTTTTTTCCCCATCGCCTTTCGCAAAATATCTGCCTGTCCGAGCGTAAATCCGCCCATCCGCTGGGCGATGCGCATGACCTGTTCCTGATAGATGATGACGCCGTACGTCACGTCGAGGATTTCACTGAGCATCGGATGGAGGTAGGCGACCTTCTCCCTGCCGTGCTTGCGCCGGATATATGAATCGATATTGTTCATCGGACCCGGACGATAGAGGGCCGCCATGGCGATAAGGTCGTCGATGCAGGTCGGCTTAAGTTTGCGCAGGTAGTCCTGCATTCCCTGCGACTCGAACTGAAACACCCCCGTCGTCTCACCATTGCCGAATAACCGGTAGGTCTTTTCATCACCGTCGGCAAGCTTCCAGAGGTCAATTACGGTGGAATAGTATTTATTGATAAGCCGCAGTGTCTCCTGCAGAACGGTCAGGGTACGCAATCCCAGAAAATCCATCTTGATGAGACCCGCTTTTTCCACGTAATTCATGTCGAACTGCGTCATGATGATTTCGTTGCCGGGCTGTTTGAAAAGCGGCGACCAGTTGACCACCTCATCCGGAGCGATGATGACGCCGCCGGCATGCATTCCCGCCTGTCGTGCCAGTCCTTCGAGCACCATCGCATGTTTGAACAGCGTCCTATACTGCGGGTTGCCGTCCACGGCCCTCTTCAACTCCCCATTGGAGGCCAACGATTCCGCGAGGCTTTTCTCAATGACCATTGCAGAGAGCATGTTTGCCTCGCCAATCGGTATTCCCATGGCGCGCGCGACGTCCTTTACCACCATTTTGGCTTTCATACGACCGAAATTGATGATCTGGCAGACCGCCTTGCGGCCGTATTTTTCAATTACGTAGTCGATCACCTTATAGCGGTCACGGTCGGCGAAATCGATATCGGCATCGGGCATCGAAATGCGGTCGGGGTTGAGAAACCGTTCGAAAATCAGGTCGAATCTGATCGGGTCGACGTTGGTGATCCCGATGACAAAGGCGACAAGGCTCCCGGCAGCGCTTCCCCGGCATCCGACCATCACTCCCATGCGGTGCGCGGCCTGTATGAAATCCCTTACGATCAGAAAATACCCCGCAAATCCCATTGAACAGATAGTGTCCAGTTCATAGGCAAGCCGCTCTTCGAGGTCCGGCGCGGCATTGGCGACACTCTCTCTCAAACCCTTTGATGCGAGCGTCCGCAGGTACTGCTCGGGACCGGAGTATGCTTCGGGTACGTCGGGAACAGGCAGTTGCGGCTTACTTTCAAACGCCACGTTACACCGCTCGGCGATCGCAAGCGTGTTTTTAAGTGCTTCGGGAAGGTCGGGAAAAAGCGCCGCCATCTCCTGCGGCGACTTAAAATAGACCTGATCGGAGGAGAAACGGTACCGTTTCGGGTCGCTCATGGTGGTCTGCGTCTGAATGCAGAGGAGGACTTCGTGCGACGACGCATCTTCATGATTAAGATAGTGGGCGTCGTTGGTAACGATGAAAGGAATGCCGAGTTCCTTTCCAAGCGGTATCATCGCCTCGAAGGCGACGATCTCCTCGTCGATGCCGTGGTTCTGCAATTCGAAATAGAAGTTCCCCCCGCCGAAAATGGCGAGATACTCCTGCGCGATCTGTTTCGCCCGCTCGCGATTGCCGTCAATAAGGGCGCGCGGGATCGCCCCGGCCACGCAGGCGCTCGTGGCGATGATGCCCGCCGAGTACTGCTTCAACACCTCAATGTCGATTCGCGGACGGTAATAAAAGCCTTCCAGATACCCGATAGTGCTGAGCCGCATGAGGTTTTTCCAGCCTGTTGCATCACGGGCAAGGAGAATAAGATGGTTGTTCGAACGTTCGTCCTTTGAAGTGCTGCGGTCAAACCGGGAGTGAGGGGCCACATACGCCTCGAAACCGATAACCGGTTTGATCCCCGCGTCCATGCAGGCCTTGTAAAATTCGATCGCGCCGAAGAGCCCGCCGTGATCGGTGATGGCAAGCGCCGGCATATCGAACTCGACGGCACGCGCCACCAGATCCCTGATCCTGATCGCGCCGTCGAGAAAGCTGTATTCGGTATGGTTATGGAGGCTGACAAACGGTGCGCTCATTGGGGAACGACTCCGATGGAACCGATTTTTCTTACGTAAAACTGCTTGCGGCTGCCCGTCCTCTGCAACTCACCGTCGAGCATCGGTTCGGGTCCTTTGCTGCATACGACCGGCGTGAGCGTATACATCCCCTGCCGCACATAGGGGCTGCCTTCATAGGAGATCACCAGCCGCTGCGAAGTCAGGATCGCATAATCGATCACCTGAATGGTCTCGCTTAATTCCAGGGTTTTAAGTTCCGCACCGTACTTCGATCCTCGGATCGCCGGTGCGGTCTTTTCCCCCATGGGTTCGTTATCCACGACCAGCGACCATCGCGGTTCCTCAGGTATCTCAGATACCCCCTCCGTCGGGACGGGATCGCCACCCTCCGGACCCATTATCCCGGGCATCCGTTCGTCGAATCCGAGTTTACGAACAATATCGCGGACGGTCTTTTCGCTTCCGTGCCTGATACGAAACACCGAATGGGCGGGAATCCGCTCCAGCAGGGGCAGAAGCGACCCGTAGGAGGCGATCTGCTCGGTCACCTTTGCATCCGCGGTGATGAGGAGGCTCTCCGTCGATAATGAAAGCCGGTGAAATTCCCTGATCCATTCACGGGCTGATTCGATCACATTGACAGGCGCCTTCCACTGTTTCAGCGAAGCGATGATCCTTTCACCCTCCAGACCGCCGCTGAGCGCCTCGGTCAGCACGCCTTTCTCGATGCTCATGCGGTACACCCGATCAAGCGAGTGCACCCTGCAGAACCGTGCAAAAATATGCAGGGTCTCCGGAAGAGACTCCTGAGGCAGCACCACGGTAAAATCGGGCATGACCACCGCCGCATGATGTGCTGCTGCCGATGGCGAAAAAACAGCCTGAGGCGCACGCTGCAACAACAGTTCGGCGCCGCGCTTCCGCACCTCGATGATACCGGCAAATTGCAGTACCAGCAGCGCTTCCCGCACGCAGGCGCGGTCGTCTTGTGCAAACACGGCATCGGTAATCCATCGCGCTCCTGCTGCTTCGCACACCTGCCCCAGCAGTTCGATGTTCCAGCCGCTGAAGCGGGAAGTGCAGAAGGCGACGATATCGTGAACCCTTTTTTCAATCGGGAGCGCCAGCCACTCGGCAACCGCCGCAGGGCGGAAGCAGTACTCCAGCTCCTCCTCGCGCAGCAACTGCCGTGACAGGGCATAGCCGATAATCAGTCCGGCGATACTCTCGATATCCTCTGATTTATGCATTTCGCCTGAATGGACGAGTTTCTTGATGATCTGTAGAGCCGCTTTTCCCGGTTTCCCCGACTGTTTTCTGATCAGGAGACGCTGTGCCGCAAGCGATACAACCAGGGTAATATCGTTGCAGCTGCGCCACGGGCAGATCGGCAGTACAGCACCCTCTTCGATGCAGGCGGCAGCATCAACAATAACCGGCACAAGCATCTTCCGCAATAGCGGCTCGAATCCGTCGAATCCGAAGACCCGCATCCGCCCTTCACGGTCAGTGGCGGCGTACCCCAGAAATGCGGCGACCACCGGATCGTCAAGCCCGCAGCAGTCGGCTTCGGCGGCACACCCCATCGAACCCATGAGATAGATGAGCGCACAGCGAAGACGTTGCTGAGCGTCAAGGGATAGAAATCGCCGCCGGAGCCCGGCAGGATCGGCAAACCGTCGTGCACAATCCTCAATCATCGCCGACGAAAGTATTTTTCGCGTCGCGTCTTTCTCGGTAAAAAGATGCTCGATACACCATGCAGGAGGCAGTTGTTTCAGATAATCGGAAAATTGCAGGGTCCCCGGTCGGATCAACATTATCGGCTAGATTTCCGTCTGATTTCAAATCATGGTAAAAAAAGATGATTCGATTAAAATACACTTCGGACGCAGTGATCAACAGGACGATTTTAACCCCCCCCCCGTATACCTCCCGAGGAATCCGTTCTGGAACATCCGGATGAGAAAAAGCTATTTTTATTTAAACGGCCTGCATCCACCCGATCCGAAGGAGGAACGATGGTTGACCCGAAACTGCTCGAGATTCTATGCTGCCCGGAAACCAAACAGGACATTCAGCTCGTCGAGGACGAAGTTATTGAAAAAATTAATGCCGCCATAACCGCCGGGTCTCTAAAAAACCGCGGCGGGGAAACCATAAAAGAGAAGATCGATGCAGGACTTCTTCGGGAAGACCGCAAATATCTCTATCCGATCAGGGAGGATATCCCCATCATGCTGATTGACGAGGGGATCCCCTTTGCGGAGTTTGATGTCTGATTTCCGGCAGGGATCATCCGCGCCGCGGCGATTCCCCATACCGCAGCCACTGCCTCCGCCATTGTTGTGAAACGGCGGTTAAGGCTGAAAAACGCTGTGTAAAATACCGCATCAGGATGTAGTGGAGGGTGTGCCCATGTGCTATTTTAATCGAAACCCTCAAGGGGTCTTTGGCCGTGCGGGCGATTTTAGCGAGCACGTCAACATCCCCGGCGAAGTGCAGTACGTTGGTAAGAATGTTCATTTCATGAGGAGAGCTTTTATGTTAAAACGTTGGTGCATGCTGGTTGCAGGGATGTGTGTCCTTGCTGTATCCCTACGCATCCAGGCGGAGTTTTATCCCGAACGAATCTATAAAGAAAGAACAAAAACAAGCCTTAATATGGGCTGGAAGTTTTTCAGAGGAGACCCTACAACCGGCGATCCTTCAACTGTTTCTTTTAACGATGCCGGCTGGATGACGGTGAATATTCCTCACTCCGCTTCCTACGATACGCCAACCGGGGAAGCGGAAACGAGTCATTATAAAGGAAATTGCTGGTATAGATTACACTTCACTGTCCCGCCGTCAAAACATATCGGTAAATATTTTTTAGAATTTGAAGGGGCCATGCAGATTGCCGATGTATGGCTCAATGGTGAAAAGCTCGGTACGCATGATAATAGCGGCTATACGTGGTTCAGCTTCGATATTTCCGGCGACAAGGGGCTGTCATTAACCGGGGACAATGTTCTTGCGGTTCGTCTCAATAATGTCTATAATGGTTCCATTCCTCCTGGTTGCGACGGCAGTGCCGGGATATTCCCTGATTATCTTTTATACAGCGGCCTCTATCGTGATGTCTGGCTTATCGCTACCAATGAGTGCCATATCCCTCTCTACGGTCAACAGATTTCTGCGCCAAAAGAAACGGTTTCAGCTTCAAGTGCAGTCATTCGAATAAAAACGTCTGTTGCGTCCGCTTCGGCGGGGGAGGTGACCGTTTACCATCTCGTTGATGATCCAAGCGGAAACGTTGTGAGCATCGACAGCCTTGTTCAATCCGTCGCCGCAAATGCGACTACCGTTTTCGATAAAACAGTCGGCCCGATTTCACAGCCGATGCTGTGGTCGCCTGAAACGCCGAATCTTTATACGGTGTACACCCAGGTAGTAAAAGACGGGATACTTGTCGATGATTACGTTGATCGCGTGGGAATCCGATGGTTCGATTGGACGTGGGATGAAGGTTTCTCTTTAAACGGTACCGTGACAATTTTAAAAGGCGCATCCATCCATCAGTCCCTCGGGTGGATTGAAAACGCACTTCCGACTTCTCGATTTGCATTAGAGGTCAAATTGGCCAAAGAAATGGGACTCAATAGCCTTCGCACCGCCCATTTTCCGCGCGATCCATCATTTTATAACGCATGTGACGAACTGGGGATGTTGGTTTTGGCGGAGGTCCCTACATGGGGGACGACAACTTCTGCATATCCGGATTCGTTCTGGGTACGGCTGAATAATTGCATGAGGGAAATGATCGAGGTCGGGTACAATCATCCGTCAATTATCGCCTGGGGGCTTTTCAACGAACCGCACTCTGCCTACGATGCTTCTAATCAGATACCACTCGAAGCGAATACCGCCCATCAGATGGATTCAACCCGCCCTACCTATCTGGCGGATAATAACCTCCAAATACCCGAACTGGTCGCGTTAACAGATTTAGTGGGCCAAAATTATGGTGAACTTACCGGAGCGTGTGAAGCGATTCAAAAGCCGATTTTCAACTCGGAATATCACCAGGGATGGCTGGATTGGTGTTATCGCGGAGCGGAAAATGATAATGCATCGGCAACGGGATATGCCATGACCCGATGGAATCTATGGACGAATCTTTTTACCATTCCCAGAACGAATACGTTGGCCGGAGCCTACATGTGGTCGTTCAACGATTACTGGTCGGAATTTATGAAAGACAAACCAATGGGTGTCGTCGATCATTATCGGATACCAAAAACCGTTTTTTATCTTTTCAGACAGTATTGGACCGGTGTGGAGTCCGAAGCTCCGGTGGCGGGTCTCACGCCGACAACGCTGCAGCTTGATTGTGATAACGAAACGCTTATCTGCGACAGCACCGACATCGCAATCATTACCGCCTCTTTAAGAGACGAATCCGGCACGTGCGTGTTCATCGGTAAAATCGATAAAGAAAATAAACTTGTCGAAAGTACGCCGGTTACCTTTTCGGTAAGCGGCCCCGCCGATTTTTTCGGAACGCCGACGGTAAATTCAATCGCCGGTAAATGCGCATTAATGATCAAATCGAAGAATACTCCCGGGACGATTACCGTTACCGCCTCCGCACCGGATCTTCCGGAGGCAACGCCGGTAACGATCACCAGCAGTGAAGCCGACCTTTCACCGTTGCCGTTCAAAGGCGTCGTCTCGGTTTCTCATAAGAAAAACATTCCGTCGTCCAAACGGCTTGTCGTGAATCAAACGGGGAAACGCATCGTCGTTCTTTTCCCCGCACGCAAAAATGTGACCGACAGGGTGTTTCTGTATACCGCCCTGGGCAGAAAAGTCCCATGCCCGACCGCATTCAAAAGGGCTTCGGTTTCCATTGATATCAGCAACCTCGCCGCAGGATATTACAGCCTGTCTATCGGCGAAGGAATGAACTATGTAAAAAAAATAGCAGTGGTGAAGTAGTTGAAAGGTTACCACCAACAAAAGAGAAGGATGAGGAAAATGCACGGAATGTATAGTAAAACAAGCTCTTTAATTTTCTTTTTACTGTTGTCGGTTTCATCCTCTATTTTTGCCCATGAAGGGGGAATCCATTTTTCATCAAAAAACGAAGGAATAAAGGTCGAAATCGGCGGAATGACCTCCATGGAAAACGGTCAATTCGTCAACAGCTTTTATCAGAACCGCATTCAGCCCAACCGTCCCTGGATCCTTCGAACGAGAGGAAGACTGGACTTCAACGCCGAGGTCGGCGACCATCTTACGATTAAGGCGTCTCCTGAAATAATGCTATGGTATGATACGTATACGTGGCAGTCAATGGGTAACGAAGCATTTAAATACCCGTTTAATCAGCATTCCGACGTTTATTTTGCCGAGGCCCAGGGTATTTTTGGTTATACTGTTCCAAATGCCGTAAAACTTGAATTCGCCTCCGGAATATTTCTTTACAAATATAACAGTGAAGTAAAAAATCTCGGCGAATATCTCTTCAGAACCGGTACGCGCCCGGCATACATATGCACCGCTTTCGATTTCGCTTACGCCCGATTGACTGGTTTACGTTTAGGAGCAGCGTTTTTAAACGATCAATTGACAACAGATCTTATGTTGACTTCCGAAACGATGGTATTGCCGACGCGAGACTGGTCGGTTTCCTGGCTATGCAAATATTCCATGGCCCCATTCTCTATCGGCGGCGGAATTATGTTCGACCGTCTTCTGCCGGTAGATCCTTCTTTGGAATCGCCCGAAACAAGCATCAACTGGTACTACACGGAAAACAACGAAAAGAAGTTTATGAGTTTCGGCGGAACGAAAATTGTCGGTCAACTCAGTTTCGATCCCAAAGTTTTGCTTCCGGAATCATTCAGCAAACGTTTCGGAGCGGACGACGCGAAGATTTATGCTGAAATCGCCGTGCTTGGAACGAAAAGTTTCACTACCTACAAGCATTATATGGATCCTAACACCGGCATAACCGACACTACCAGAGTAGAATTGGATTCTTCAAAAAATTATTATGCCGATATCGGTCAAAGGATCCCCATAATGTTCGGATTCAATATCCCGACATTCAACGTCCTGAATTATCTATCTGCCGAGTTTGAGTGGTACCCCTGGCCCTACCCCAATTCAACTGGTTACATCGTCGAATTCAGGACGTTAAATCCCCAGCCTACACCCGACAAGGTCAATCCGGATAGAATTTACACATTGGATAATTGGAAATATTCAATAAATTTTAAAAAGACCTTTTCCACAGGTTTTTCGGTGATCGGACAATTTTCGAGAGATCATTCCCGGCACGATTATTTCTACAAAGGCTACCTCGACCTGTCGGAAGCTTTGGTTGAAACCGACAACATCGGCGGCTTCGGCGATCTTTCCAATACACGCAAATGGGGAAGTTTCGGCTGGTGGCTGAAGCTCCAGTATGTTTTCTAAAGCGTCACCACGCGTTTCACCTGTCCGGCCGCACGGTTTATTGACAAGGGGCGTTCTGGCCGCCGTCACGGCCGACAGAGGTACCGGGGAACCCCGCGGGAATACGTTTTTCCCGCCCTTATGCGGTGACGCAATATTACGCCTCGACTGCTAGTCCGTTACTCCCTTCTGTCCGTGATAGAGACGGTCGAGCTCGAGGATCAGCGAAACCCGGTGGCCGTAACCGAGCGCCGCGTATCGGTCGGTGGCACCGACGAAGGCATACTGCAGCGAATACCCCAGCCATTTGAAACCGCACCCGGCCGTAAAGGTGTAGTTGTAAAGGGTATTATGCCATGCCATGCCGTTTCCGCCTCCGCGGACGGCGATTTCGAAATCATTGTAAAGAAATGCATACTCCAAACCGGCGAAACCCTTGATATTGTTTGTCGCCGGTTCGAGTGTTCCGATATCCTGATAATCGCGGTTCATTTTATAGAGTCCGTCAACACCCGCGGTAATGCGGTGCATCTCTTTGATGAGGTGCGAATAGCCGATACCCCAACGCAGTTCGGGATCAAGCAGGTAGCCCATAAATTCCGCGCCGAGTGTGCGCGCAGTGAAACCGAGGCTCAACCCGTAGGGGAACTCGGTCGATATCCCCACATCGAACCCCAGCCCGGCGCCGTTGCCGAATTCGGTGGTGAAACTGTACCGGTTCACGCTCAGACCCACGCTTGTCTTCCGGAAAATGAGCAGTTCGTCGAAGAGCTGCCTTCCCAGCGAGAGGGAAAACTGATGCTCGTTGGCGCCGCCCGACTTCATGA
The DNA here is from genome assembly GCA_016927235.1 of Chitinispirillaceae bacterium. Lineage (GTDB taxonomy): Bacteria > Fibrobacterota > Chitinivibrionia > Chitinivibrionales > Chitinispirillaceae > JAFGNB01. Next base: position 14,764 of record JAFGNB010000289.1, on the reverse strand, counting down.
CGACGTCTCCGTCTTCGTCGAATTCACCGTACTCCAGGACGGCATGGTTGATCAGCCAGCCGCCCGAAATCGTTCCGACATGCTTTATCGGCACGGTGAGGTTGGCGTAGTTGACGTTCATTCCCTCCACATCCTGCATGATCCAGTTGCTGTTCATCAGGGAGATGTGTTTCACCTGTGAAAGGCGTGAGGGGTTCCAGTAGGCCGCGCTGGGGTCGTCGGCAAGCGCAACGTATGCGCCGCCGAGGCCGTATCCGCGCGCACCGGTCATCATGTCTACGGGTGAGCCGTACACTTCGATCATCAATCCCAGACAGAGCAATCCTGTGATTATTTGCGTCTTCATACTTACCTCCCCTCCTCTGAATAGAGCAGACCGATCGGTTTACGGATAATTGTCGGATCTCCGCCCGAACGCGGTTTGAAGGAAAACACCCACACATACAGCCCCGCGCCGGCGAATCGGCCGGCCGTGTTCTGACCCCTCCACATTTTCGGCGGCGAGATCGAACCCTCAGCTGCGGGGGTATTTTCCGGAATGAGCTGATACACCAGGTCGCCGGCCATATCGACGATCCGCAGGCTCACGGAGCCGTTTTTAGGAACATTATAAGTAAAGTAAGCGCCGGTGCCGTACCGGACCGGGTTCGCGCTCCAGAACGCCAGCAGCTCATCAGGCGAAACGGCGGTTGATACGGCGAGGTCGAAGACGGTGAAGTGATTCACCTCCACCGTAACGGTCCGTGCATCCGTATCCACCCTTCCCGACCCTGCGGCGCGCCATGTTCCGCCGTCCCAGAACACGACGACCAGCTTTTCGGGATCAATGTCGCGGGTACCGTCCTGGTCGCGGTCGAGGTCCGCCTCGGTGTAAGGCAGCGTCAAGGTAATCGCTTTGCGGAACGTGGTGCCGCTCGGCCCGAAATCATGCGCCACATTTAGAAGTGTCAGCGTTTTATTGAGCGGTTTGCGCTCCTCTACCGGTTCAACCGGCACGATCGTCACTTCGACCTTGCTTAACAGCGCATCCTCCGGCACCACCACCGAAGCGCCGTCGGGATTGTTGATTGTTGCGCCTTTGCGGTCAACGATTTTCGTCGCCTTGGGTTCGAGATAGACCACTTGGCCAAGCGTGCTGTCACGGTTGCCGGCCTTGTCGATGGCAACCAGGACAATGGTATTCGCTCCCGGTATGAGTTCAAGGATCCTGCTGAAGAGGGAATCTTCCGGCGCGAGCACCACGGGGCTCGTATTGACATGCAAATTGCTGTCGTTTCTCACCGCGATAAAGACGCGCGCGAGGCCGGAGCCGCCCACGTCGCCGTAACTTCCCTTCATCACGAGCCTTCGGAAATAGGTCGTTCCGCTCCGGACATCGTCGCCGTCTTCAGGCTCCGGCTCAAGAGAAAAATCGGTCGACGGCGCCGTGTTGTCGAGCTTTATCGCGCTTGAAAGCGTCGTGTCGTTGCCGAGCAGGTCCACGGCGGTGATCGAATAGCCGATGCTGCCAGTGCTGTCGGTAGCGACCTCGACCAACGCACTGTAGACATTGTCGCCCTTCACCTTATCGCCGGCTTCTCCGTCATCCCTCATGAGATAGGTGACCGCACCGTCATCATCGATTGATGCGGAGGTCAATACGACAGCCGAATCCGCCTTCAGCCCCACAAGGTTGTCTTTTACAAGCATTGTCACGAGCACCTCAGTGCCGCTCTTTGCCGATACGGCGCTCTCACCATATACGGTCTTCGGATCCGCAGCCAGCGGCGCCTCGTTATCGACGATAAACGAGAGAGCGTGTGAATAACCGATCCGCCCCCTGCTGTCGACACCCCTTACCTGAATGGAATGAGTGCCGCTTTTCCATCCGGCAGTGCTCATGGTGAAGGTGCTGTCGCCAACCAGGCTGTCGCTCCACGGCCCTCCGTCGATCGACACCTGACGTGCGCTGACGGTAGCCGGAGCAACCGGATCGATCCTGAAGCGGACCGTATAGACTCCCGCCAAGGCCTCGCCGGGCGCGGGAGCGGTGATGTTCGCCGTGGGCGCATTGCTTACCTCAAAGGTTTTTATTTGAGAATAGCCGGTTTTCCCGTTGTCAGCCTTCACCCGTACCTGCACCGTATGTGTCCCGTCGCGGAAATCGGTGGTGATCCAGGCGTGTGACGATGAACCGGTTGTTGCCACCCAGGCACCACCGTTGAACGCGATTCCGGAAGTATCTCTCGCAGTACCCGGCGCATAAGTCACGGTAAATCTGACGGTATCAATGCCGTAGACCGCCGACGAGTCGCCGGGAGCGGTGATCGTGACCACCGGGGTATTAAACAGCGTCACCGAAACAATATTGCTCACCGCCCGCTTTCCGTTCGAGTCAATAATACGCACCTGAACGGTATGCTGACCGTCGTTGTAATCGACGCTGTTCCACCCGAAAGTGCTGTCGGTGTCTGACGTATCAAGTAACGCCCCGTCGATGAAGACCTCACGACGGGTGATGGTCGCGGGAGCTATTGCCAACGCCCTGAAGCGTATGGTTGCCGTACCGCTGATGACCGTGTCGGCGCCGGGTGAAAGGAGTGTGACCGAGGGATTGTTCCCCACAACGAACTTCCGCAGTTCAGACAGTCCGATTTTCCCGTTGGAATCGGTCACCCTGATCTGGACTGTGTGCGCTCCCTCGGTAAGATCCTGCGTGTCAAGCGTGTCGGTTGTCGCCGTCGATGTGGCCCGGTAGGCACCGCCGTCGATCGAGATCGCGGTCGAGTCAATCGTGGCGGGAGCCACCGGCGTGGCAATGAAGCTCACGACCAGCGTACCCGAAACCACCGAGTCGGCGGCAGGGGCGGTAAGCGTGACCGTTGGAGAGTTCCGTATATTGAATTTCCGTAACTCCGAAAGCACTGTCTTCCCGTTCGAATCAACAACCCTGATCTGGATCGTATGCGCCCCTTCTGCAAGGTCCTTTGTGTCAAGAGTGTCGGTCGTCGCCGTCGATGTGGCCCGGTAGGCCCCGCCGTCGATCGAGATCGCGGTCGAGTCGATCGTGGCGGGAGCCACGGCAGTGGCGGTGAAGGTCACGACAAGGGTGCCCGAAACCACCGAGTCGGCGGCGGGGGCGGTGAGGGAGACCGAGGGGGAATTCTTGACGATATAAATCACTGCATTGCTCGTCGTACTCCTGCCGTTGCTGTCGGTTATCTTCAGTTGCACCGTATGGCTGCCTTCGGCCAGTGTGCCGGTATTCCACGTATGGGACATCGTTGTCGTGGTTGCACCATATGCCGACCCGTCGATACTGATCTCACGTGTCTCTATGGTGGCGCCTGTTGCCGATGCACTGAAAGCGATCGTCACGGTGCCGCTCACCATACTGCCGGCAGCGGGGCTGGTGATCGTTACTGTGGGAGGAGTCGACGCTCCGGTGCCGTTGGCTATGGCAAGATTGACCAACCGTTCCATGACGATCCCGTCATCGTCGCCGACTTCGAACACAAGCGTGTCGGCGCCGTTGGTGAGCGATGAAACATCCCACGTACCCGACCATTCGTTGGTGCCGGCGATACGGGTGAGCTGGTATTTCGTACCGGGCATTGTCGTGCGATAAAATGAGGCGGAGTCGATACCGTTGGCGTTTTCGTCTTCAGCGTAGATTCTGACGTTAACCACCCCCTCTACATTAGAGCCGTCCTCAGGGTAAACTACCTGGACGTAGGGAGCGCCCGTCTGCAGATCGGGCCAGCCGGTGGTCACGAACGCATTCTGGTTGGGATCGATTTCGATGGCTTCACTGTTGGGAGATAATTCCCAATAGTAATCAGCTCCCGTCCCTGCGTCATCATGATATTTAATATGGAATCCCATGAGCGATCCGTCCGCCATGTAGATATCCTGATCGTCGCCGTCATTGCCTGCATCACGGTCGATGAGAAATTCGTATTCGTAGAAACTGCCGGAAGCGTACCATGCTCCCAGGCCTTTCTGGGTGGTATTCGTTGCATCCGATGCCCAGACTTCGGTAATGCCGTTCCAATAGCGGTCATCCGCCAGGGTAAATGCATTGACATCAGCAACAAGCGAGTTTTCCGTACCATTGTCAAGCAGATAGTTCCGTGTAGTGGCTGGAGAGACCGACGGGTCCTCTTCCTGATAAATCTGGCAGTAGTCGCCGGCATCGTTGTCATCGTCAAAAACCTTGAGCCCGACATAGACGTTGTTGCCCGTGTTGTCTTCCACGGAATAGAGTACCGCATTGAGCGTGGAACCGGCAAAGTCGGTGAGCGTAAGGTTCCGTCGATACGATCCACGCCAGGCATCGTCGGGCTGCGCACCGCCCGATATGTTCCCGTCGATGACCGGATTGCCGTTTGCATTGACGGTTGAGTAAAAGGTTACATACGAACGTTCGACCCCGAGCTTCAGATCCATCCAACCGGGGGCAGTTGTAGCATCGTTGATAGCACCGTTGGTTTCCGGCCATCGGAAATAAACGCTCCCCCCTTGCGCATAAAAAGAGACGAAAACACCCAGCTCGGAAGTTCCGGTGATGTTAAGATAACTGTGCGTATCGTCGGTGGAAGGATTTCCGAGAAGCGGTATCTTGAATTCCGCCTGAACAAATGAGGTGCCGAAGTTCCTCCCGTAGCCGATGAATTTTTCAGTGCCGTTGTTCTGCTGCACCCAGCTGCTGCCGTCGAACGACGATTCTAGTTTCTGCTGTGCATACCCCTTGTTGGGATAAACACGAGCGGCATATTCGCCGTTGTTGATCCCCGTTCCGCCCCCTTCAAGGAGATCATTATGATTTCCACCCCCGACCCCCTGATCAAAGGCGAATTCTATATAGGTATTGTTTGAAGAGTTATTGAAATCGGTTGTAATACCAATATATAATGCCGAGTCATCGTTCATGAAAAACAGGGTCCCGTTGAGCGTGTCAACATTATCCATTGAGACGATTTTTATCTGACGAATGTAGGCATCTTTCCATTCGTCATTGTCGGTCCCCTGCACAGCATCCGTTCCTCCGCTGTTGGTGGCATCGGTAAGACAGGCATTGATTCTCGGAGGACTGGAGGTACGGTAACTATACAATTGCAATGTCTCCCCCTCCCCTTCCTCTACATGCGCCCATGCTCCCGTCAACGGGATGACCAGGAGCAGGAACAATGCATTCAGGTATCGTAGTCGTTCCGGCATTACCGCCTCCTTATATAATGGTAAATAGTTGCAGGTTATAATCGTCACTGTAATGGCACAATACTATTATCGAACATCCTGTCGCCGGAGGCATTTCAGTCACCCGCGGTCAGAAATAAACAACCACGTTTTTCTGGAAAAATGCTGGTCGGCATCTTAAAACGCTGCTCCTTTGACACTGTCGACTCGCCGGGAAGTACCCTGTCTTCCCGGCGGACAAAGCCACGATCCGGTAGGTGCTCCGCACCCAGCCACTGTCTGTAGGCTGATCCCCGTTACGGATCTGCAGCACGACGAAGATGGAGAATCATTTTACAATGGTTTGCGGGCGGTGTCAATCCTCTCGGTCTTCACCAATCAGCCTCAATCGCAGCTCCGCCGGTGAGCTGGGCGCTCTTGCCGGTATACTGATGGATCTCGAAACGGTTGCCGTCGGGGTCGGTCAGCCAGATTTGAAGGGTATTGTCGCAGCCGAGTCTCTTCGGCGTGAAAAGTATGCCGGCCGCCGTGAGGTTGCCCATTACCGTATCGATATCATCGGTCTGAAGGCAGAAATGGGCGAAGCCGTTATTGACAACCGGGCCGAGGTCGGGGTTTTCGAAGATTTCAATGTACTGTTCCGGGGCCATCTCCAGATAGGCCCCGGCATCAGCGCCTTTACGGGTAAACGTGAATTTTACCGTGCATCCCAGTTTCGTGTAATAGGCAATCGATTGTTTCAAATCGCGCGTATTCAGGCATACGTGGGCGATGCGTTTAAACATACAATGCCCCTCTCACACCGCCTCAACCTCCGGCGGATAGGTAATCCCAGCAATTTCCCTTATTTGGTCGAGCAGGGTGATCAATTGTCGCGACCTCTCCCATGACCAGAGCGCGGATTCAAGTTTGCCTTCATCAAGGCACTTCATCGCTTCAACGGCTTCGTACTGGTATCCCCTCCCCGGCTCATCGAAGGTGAAGTGCTGCGGCGGCGCGTGGTCGGGCATCAGGTCGATCGACGTGGGGGTGTGCCACTTCCGGTTCAGTCGTACCATCCCTCTGCTGCCGTGAATGACGGATTCAACCCGGCCTTCAGTCGTCATCGAGCAGAAGAGTACGGAAAGCTCCCCATTTGCATGACCTAGGAGCATGGAGCAGGCCGTATCGACGCCGTTTCGGCCGAAGGCCGCCGTCGCCTTGACATCAACGATTTCGCCGCCGAACTCCAGCGCACAGAAAACGGGGTAAAGCCCGATGTCAAGCAGCGCCCCGCCGCCGATTCGAGGGTTGTACAACCTGCCGTCGGGATTGACAGGCGCATTGAAACAGAAGTCCGATTCGATCAGGCGCACCTCCCCTATCGCGCCGCTTTCGACGAGATGCTTGCACTTTATAAATGACGGGACGAACCGCGTCCAGAGCGCCTCCATGAAAAAACGTTTCTTTTCCTTTGCACGAGCGACCATGCGTTCGAACTGCCGCCGGTTTATCGCAACCGGCTTTTCGCACAGCACCGCCTTGCCGTGGTCCAGGCACAGAAGAGAATGGGGATAATGGCCCGCATGGGGCGTGGCGATATAGACTATGTCAATTCCCGGATCGGCCGCAAGCGCCTCATAGGAGCCGTAGGCCTTTGGTATTCCATGCGCTGCAGCGAATGCCGCCGCCCTTTCGGCGCTCCTCGACCCGACTGCGTGAAGACGCGCGTTCGGCAGCAGCTTCAGGTCGCCAAGGAATTTGGCGGCGATACCGCCCGCGCCGAGAATGCCCCAGGTATGCTTCATTCCCATACTTTTTTCACCCTGTCAGTTTTAAAAGAGACTCCCGCTGCGGCAGGTGGTGCCGGCGAGGGTATCGACGCGCCTTTCTCACCGAAGGGCGCTCCGCTCTACTGCCGTCCGCACCGCTGCATCCCCGATCACCCTGCCGCGCAGGTCGAGGTATTCCGGAGCGGCATTGCCGCGGGTAAGGATGAGAACGATGCGTTTCATCGAGCTATCGAATTTTCTTTGAACGATACATTGAGGCATTGCGGCCGCCCCTGTTGCCAAAAGTTGCATTCCGGCGGAGGTGCCGCTCTGGAATTCGTAGGCGCCGATATCGGGCGCGCTGCCCGAAGGCACCGGATTGCCGGCAATATCCACGGCATATCCAAGGTCGGCTCCTTTATCGATCGCTGGACTTCCCTCACGCAGGCGGTAGTCTCCGTCGTCGCCGCCCGCCCCCCTCGTTTTACAGGTGCCGAAGTTGACCACCATCGGATCCTCACCGACGATATCGGTTGGCGATGCGGGCAGTTTTTCGAAATAGCCCGTCCCCGGATGATACGTCAGATTGTTCGTCATCAGCGACGTATTTCGCTCTCCCGAAAGAATCCGGTCGGTATTATGAAGATAAAAAAGATTGTTTCTCATGTTGAACGTGCCGGCAGGGTCCATATTGCCCAAACTGAGACAGGCCCACATCTTCCATTGCGACGGGCACGAATGAACGATGCAGGTGTTGTTGTCGAAGGTATAGTTCTTCGTCCTGATTGCGTATTGTCCGCTCGCGTTGAAAAAAACAAAGGGAAGGGAAAAACAATCGACGAGTACATTGTAGGCCACCTTTATTCGATCAACGGCCTGGCTTCTGCCGCCCATTTCGAAAAAACCGGCGCACCAGTAGGCGAAATTATGGTGAACGTAGATATCGGTGATGTCCCTGCCCTCGGCCCATACTTCCACTCCCCCGCCGTCGTATTCGTAATCGATGGATTCGTCCATGCACCGTTCGAAACGGCAGAAACTGACCTCCTGATTTGAATTGGTAAACCAGATCGCCATTGCCCCGTTGTCGTTGTCGGGTTGCTGGTCGTTGGTGATCATCATCAGATCGTGAAAATAGCATTGCGTGACATGGCCATACTGTCCCGACATCTGTATTGCCGCTCCGCTGGTGCATGCTTCGCATGCACGCACCATGGTATGTTGACCACTCATGGCGAAGGCGCTGTTTTTTACGTTGACGACAAACAGACTCTCGGCAACGATCCAGTTTCCGTTCAGCGAAACACAGGTACCGCTCACCCCGCCGAGCTTCGGCATCGCTCCTTCGCCGTAAGCGGTAACTATTGCAGGATTGCCTTCACTGCCGCCCCCTTTGAGACTCATGGTCTGACCGGTCCATACGCCGCCCCGCTTCAATTTTACCGTGTCGCCCGTTTGCAGCGACAACGACGATACTTTGCTCAGGCTCTTCCACGCCGCGGTGGCGGAAGATCCGTCATTATTATCCGCGCCGTTCTGACTGTCGACGTAATAGGTGCGGCCCCATGTTCCTGAAGCGCCTGAAACAAGCAACATCACGCTTGGTATCAATGTCCATGGCAATGCAACAATTGCAGCCTTCATTAAAAACGCTCCCGCCGCCTCCCCGTTACATTTCAAGATTGCACTGGCTCCGCTGCCGGATGCACGCATGCCGCAAACGCCCGCTCATATTCACCCCCTTGCCCCCCCGGAAGTGAATATATGCCTTTACTCGATTTTTGTCAAATACCGCAAGGATAGTGAGCAGTGGTGAGCGGGAAAAGGGAAGGTTCGGCCAATGCGGTATTGTTTGATTATATTATACTGTTATATTGTTACAATCGGCGCGGGTATGGGGAAGGATAGTCATTGCTCGCCATCGAACGCTCGGAAACCGTATTCACAATCATTACGCCGAAACACGAATCGGCGTCACATGGGTTGCATGCAGTACGAACGAAGAAAAGAACAGCGCAAAACGCTGAAAGAGCCGGCTGAGATTACCTTTTACAGCAACGGCGGGCTGCATTTCGGATCGATGATCGACCTGTCAATCGGGGGCGCCTGTTTCAGCATTCATCATGAAAAACCCGGAAAAATGCCGGCGCTCTCAAAGGACCGGCCGATGGAGTGTTACATAACAACAACCGACGGAACATCAAAATGCAGCGGCAACGTGCGCTGGATACGGCACTATGACAGCCGCTTCAAATTGGGTATTTCATTTGCGAAATTATCAAACGACGAGGACGAGCCTCTCCGCGTCACCATCAGGCGGTATTTCAAACCGGAAAACGGCGGGCAGCGCCGGCGGTTGCGCTGAGGAATCTTCCCTGCAGTTATCCGAAACTGCCGCATATCCCGTGTAATAAACTATAATGGCACGTATTTTGCATACAATCCTTACATCAGAAGGAGGAAAATATGAAAGCTATTTTTCTAAAAGCACTGCACCTGTTATTTCTTTGTTTCGTAGTACTCTTTGCAGGAGGTAACGATATGCTTAAAATTGGAGAGAAAGCGCCTGATTTTTCACTTCCCGACGCCGAAGGGGATACGGTCAGGCTGAGTGATTTCGCCAATAAGAACTTCGTGGTGCTGTTTTTTTATCCGGGCGATGAAACGCCGGGCTGCACCAAACAACTCTGCGCAGTGCGCGACGATTATGCGATTTTTCAGGCACGAAATGCAGTGGTTTTCGGCGTCAATCCGGGCAACAGCGCATCACACTCGAAATTTATCGATCGCCACAAGTTCCAGTTTCCCCTGCTTGTCGACGCGGGGAAAAAAACGGCCAAAGCGTACGGGTGCGTCAACGGATTCCTGGTAAAACGGACGGTCTACGCGATCGATCCTCAGAGAACGATCATTTATGCCAAACGCGGCATGCCGCCCAATGAGGAGATAGTAAAGGCGATCGACGGCAAGACCGAGTAATTGAGTAGCCGCTATAGCTTTGATATCCCTTGGCTTGGAAATCATCTCGCGTGGGAGAAAAGTGCGGGCGTTCGTCGGCCAGAGGCCTTGGCCGGTTCGCGTATTTAAGAACCGTATTTCTTAAATATGCGAACTGTCAACTATGGTAAAAACGGGAGAGCGGCAGTGGGAAATGTTCACAACGAGGCGGCGGTAATGGAAAAAGATCCGGTGTGCGGCATGGAGGTGAAGCCCGGAAGCAAATGGGAATACGCAACAGACGGGAAGGTGATACATTTCTGCAGCGAACACTGCCTGAAAAAATTCAAAGAAAATCCGGGACGCTATGGTGAATCGGTAACGGCTGAGCATGAAAGTGCTATCGAGGCCGGAGCACCGGAAGCCGTCCGGTACGTCTGCCCCATGCACCCGGAAATCAGACAGTCGCGGCCCGGCTCGTGCCCGAAGTGCGGGATGGCATTGGAGGCCGATACACTTTCAGTTCCTGAGGCCGTGGCGGAGTATGTCTGTTCGATGGATCCCGAAGTCGTTGCCGACAAGCCCGGCGCATGCCCGAAGTGCGGTATGGTGCTCGAGCGGCGCGCAACCACCGGTGCAGGCGGGGAAGCGAACCCAGAACTGCATGATATGTCCCATCGTTTTTGGGCGAGTGCAGCTCTGACGATTCCCCTCGTCATCATTGCAATGGGCAACATGCTACCCGGCAAGCCGATCGGGTCGATCATTGCACCGGCCGTTCACAAATGGCTTGAGCTTATCCTCGCAGCGCCCGTGGTTCTTTGGGGCGCATTGCCCTTCTTTGTCCGGTTCTACCAATCGTTGGTCAATCGAAGTCCCAACATGTTTACGCTCATCGGGCTTGGCGTAGGAGTCGCGTTCGGCTACAGTGTGGTGGCGGTTGTCGCCCCGCAGATCTTCCCGGATTCGTTCAAAGACGCGAACGGCAATGTCAATATCTATTTCGAGGCGGCAGCGGTGATAACGACACTCGTGGTGCTTGGGCAGGTGCTGGAACTTCGTGCGCGCTCGCAGACCGGAGCGGCGATCAGGGCATTGCTTGGCCTTGCGCCGAAGACGGCTCGCCGTATCCGCGACGGAAAGGAAGAGGATGTTCCGCTCGATCAGGTGCGGGTGGGAGACTTCTTGCGCGTGCGTCCGGGTGAGAAAGTACCGGTTGACGGAACGGTTGTCGAGGGGAAAAGTTCCATTGATGAATCCATGATGACCGGCGAGCCGATCCCGGTGGAGCATGTGCCGGGCGACGAGGTCATCGGTGCAACCGTCAATGGGACGGGGAGTCTCGTGATCGAGGCCGGCCGGGTTGGCGCTGATTCCATGCTGTCGCGGATCGTGCACATGGTCTCGGAAGCGCAGCGGAGCCGGGCACCCATTCAAAAGCTTGCCGATATCGTTGCCGCCTGGTTTGTTCCCGTTGTCGTGGGAATTGCGGCAGTCACCTTTGCGCTCTGGGCACTGTTCGGTCCCGCTCCCGAGATGGCCTATGCGTTGGTCAACGCAGTGGCGGTGCTCATCATTGCGTGCCCGTGTGCGCTGGGGCTTGCAACGCCGATGTCGATAATGGTGGCGACCGGCAAAGGCGCGCAGTCGGGGGTGCTTTTCAGGAACGCCGAGGCGATTGAGGTGATGCGGAAAGTCAACCGGCTGGTCGTGGACAAAACGGGTACGCTCACCGAAGGCAAGCCTAGGGTCACGCAGGTGATTGCGGAAAAGGGAATCAATGAAAATGAACTACTGCGATACGCCGCAGGAATCGAGGCGGGGAGCGAACATCCACTCGCTGCGGCCATAACGGCCGAGGCCCAAGGCCGCGGGCTCCAGCCGGTCAAGGTAACCGATTTCGGTTCCGAAACCGGCAAAGGCGTCGTTGGCACGATTGACGGAGCGCGCGTGGCACTGGGGAACCAGGCTCTTATGGATATGCTCCATGTTGTCACTGAGTCCATTGCAAGGAGGTTCGATGCCATGCGCGGCGAGGGCGAAACGGTCATGTTTGTCGCCCGGGGAAAAACGCTTCTTGGCATCATCGGGGTAAGCGATCCGATTAAGCAAAGCACCCCTGACGCGATAAGAAGTCTGCATGAAGAGGGCATTGCAGTGACGATGCTGACAGGAGATAGTCGCACAACCGCCGAGGCCGTCGCAGCAAAGCTCGGTATCGACGAGGTTGTTGCCGAAGTACTGCCCGATCAGAAAGATGCGGCGATAAAGCGATTCCAGGAACGGGGAGAGATCGTCGCCATGGCGGGTGACGGGATAAACGATGCCCCGGCACTGGCGCGAGCCCATGTCGGCATCGCCATGGGTACCGGTACCGATGTGGCGATGGAAAGCGCGGGAATGACGCTTGTGAAGGGAACACTCGACGGAATTGTCCGAGCCAGAAAGTTGAGCCGGGCCACCATGCACAACATAAAGCAGAATCTGTTTTTTGCTTTTATATACAATTCGCTGGGAATCCCCCTCGCAGCGGGTGTTCTCTACCCGGTGTTCGGCATACTGCTCAGCCCGATTATCGCGGCGGCAGCCATGAGTTTCAGCTCGGTGTCGGTCATCGGAAATGCGCTCAGGTTAAAGCGTCTGCGACTTTATTAACTGTATCGTAATAAGATGCACCGGACTCATACTCGGGGTCGGTATCGGTATCGGCATCGAAAAGTCATTATTTCAAGGTCGATCCCGATTCCGAGGCCGATGCCGACCCCGATGATTTCCACGGATAATGCGTCGACAATTTTGAGACCGTTAATAACTGTCCCCCCGGAAGGGACATCTTTTTCAAATGATCTGTAACTGTTTGATTTTCAACAGATCAAATCCGGAATTGATTAAAAAACATTATTCCATTAGGTGACCGTTGCCGGATAGAGTACATATCTCTCATTCTTCATATCACCTTTCGTTGGCACGGTTTTTGATTTCCTAAAGATATTGAAATAATTTACACATTCAACCCGGGAGGGAATTATGCGACTCTTTACCGCTTTTTTGACCGGAGCGCTCCTTGTCGGCGCTACCATAACCGCAGCCGGAGAAATGAAAATGCATGGCGGGGATCCACAAATGAAAGCCATGCAACAAAAGGTGGATTCAAACAGTACTGCCGTTAAACTCAGGGACGCGGGAACCCAGAAAACCTGTCCGGTAACGGGTGATCCCGTGGACAAAAGGGTATTTGTCGATTATCAGGGAAAACGAATCTATTTCTGCTGCGCATCGTGTAAGACGAATTTCGGAAAGGATCCCGCGAAATATCTGAAAAAAATGTCGGACAAGGGTGAAAAACCGGCGCTTCTGGCATTGGTGCCGCAAAAGGCCTGTCCAGTAATGGGAGGCGCCATAGACAAAAGTGTATTTATAGACTATAACGGCAGGCGTGTCTATTTCTGCTGCGGCTCATGCAAGGCGGAATTTGAAAAGAATCCGGAAAAATATTTCCGGAAACTTGAAGAAATGGGTGAAAAGGCGGAAGGTATTTAAAAGTATGTTGCCGGAAAGGAACAGGCATGTTATCGCGCATGGCAGAGTCGGTTGGAAGAGGGTGGGCTTCCCGTTTCTTTGTAACGGGAATTGTTTTTCTCGCCGCATGGTTTCCAATTTTTGCCGGTCAATCAACCATCGCCCATACCCTTAGCGGCTATCTCCTGTGGGCGGTCGAACACAACCCTGAAGTCACCGCGGCACGGGCGTCTGCGGAAGCGAAGGGAAAAGAGTTCCGGCTCGCGACGAAGATTCCCGATCCGCAACTCTCCGGCGGTTATTTCATCTCCCCGGTCGAAACGCGGGTCGGACCGCAAAAAGGCAGGGTCGGTGCTTCACAGATGATCCCCTGGCCGGGGAAACTCATCGAGCGGCGTATTCAGGTCGAACATGAGCGGGAAGCGGTGCGGCAGAAACTCCGTGCCGCGCAAGCGGGTGTTTTTTTCAATATCCGGGCTTCTTACGCCAACCTGTTCGCCATCGGCAGGGAAATGGCGATTACCCGGGAGAACTATGCACTGCTCAAGCATATGGAATCTGTACTTCTGGCGAAATACGCCACGGCAACCGCGACACAGATATCCGTCCTCAAGATCCAGGTTGAGATGGCCGTGTTGGAGGATGCGCTCGCCGACCTCGGGGCTGAAGCATCTAAAACACGATCGACGCTGGCGAGACTTCTCGACCTCAAAGGCATGACGGACTCCATCCCCTTTCCCCCGTCGCTTCCGCGATTGGGCGTACCGGTCGATACCGCCGGCACATTTACCGGAGCCGACTCGCTCAATCCGGAACTCAACGAAAGCGATGCCAATGTCAAGGCTGCCCGTGCCGGAGTGGCGCTCGCACGTCGCTCGTTCGCCCCTGACTTCATGGTCATGACCGACTATATCATCACCGGTCCCTCTTCTTCATCCATGGTGTCCCCCAAGGAAAACGGAAAGAATCCGTGGATTATCGGCGGTTCCATAACACTGCCCCTGTGGATCGGGAGCAAAACCGCCGCGCTCGGCAGGGCGCGCGCCATGGAATCGATGCAGGACGCGCTTTTCGCGAACCGGAAAAACATGCTTGACGAAAAGGCGGTACACCTGACCGAAGGATATAACGATGCACGGCGTCGAATCGCGCTCTATGAAAAAACGCTCATTCCGAAAGCGCGGCAGACCTTCGAACTGGTGAGTGAATCATACATCAATTCCACCGCGACGGTACTTGATTATCTGGATGCCCAGCGGGTCCTGCTCAAACTCGAGGTAATGCTTGTCAGACAACGGGCGCGAAGGGAGAGTATCGCGGGTGCCATCGATGAGCTGCTGGGAGGAGATCTGACGAGGGGGGAAATAGGCACCGAATGG
>JAFGNB010000288.1 GCA_016927235.1 Chitinispirillaceae bacterium | reverse complement strand
TTCATTGATGAACTGCATACCATCGTGGGCGCGGGCGGCTCGGAGGGGAGTCTCGACGCATCGAATATATTCAAGCCGGCGCTCTCCCGCGGGGAAATCCAGTGCATCGGCGCCACGACACTTGACGAATACCGTAAATATATCGAGAAGGACGGCGCGCTCGCGCGCCGGTTCCAGCAGATCATGGTCGACCCGCCGAACGTGGCGGAAACCATCCAGATTTTAATCGGACTGCGCTACCGTTATGAGGACCACCATAAGGTAACCTATACGGAAAAGGCGATCGAATCGGCGGTCAGGCTTTCCGACCGGTACGTCTCGGACCGTTTCCTCCCCGATAAGGCGATCGACGTGATCGACGAAGCGGGTGCCCGCAAACGGCTCTCGAGCATGGAAATCCCCACCGAAATACGCGACATGGAAAAGGAAATCGCCGAGGTGGTGCGGAAGAAGGAGCTTGCCGTGGAGCAGCAGGAGTTCGAGCGTGCGGCCAAGCTTCGCGACAAGCAGGAAAAACTCAAGGGCGTTCTTCTGGAAAAAAAGGCGCTCTGGCGCAAATCGAAGTCCGAGGAGCGGCTTCTGGTCGACGAATCGATCATCGCCGAAGTGCTTTCGACCATGACGGGCATCCCCCTTTCGAGGCTTGCCGAAGAAGAATCAAAAAAGATCCTTCACCTTGAAGACGAACTGCGGAAACGGGTCATCGGCCAGGACGCGGCGCTGCAGGCGATCAGCCGCAGCATCCGCCGCTCGCGCGCGGGGCTCCATAACGTCAAGCGGCCGATCGCGTCCTTTATCTTTCTCGGACCGACCGGCGTGGGTAAAACGGAACTCGCCAAAACGCTCGCCCAGGCGCTCTTTGACTCCGACGATGCGCTGGTCCGCATCGACATGTCCGAATACATGGAAAAATTCGCCGTGTCGCGCCTCATGGGAGCCCCGCCCGGGTACATCGGCTACGAGGAGGGCGGCCAGCTCACCGAAAAGATCCGTAAAAAACCCTACTCGGTGGTACTGCTCGACGAAATCGAAAAGGCGCATCCCGACGTGTTCAACATCCTGTTGCAGATCCTCGACGACGGACTGCTGACCGACTCGTACGGACGTCACGTCAATTTCCGGAACACGATCATCATCATGACGTCGAACGCCGGTTCGCGTGATGTCAAGAAAAGCGGCACGGTGGGCTTCGGCAAAAGCAGCGAAACCAGCGACTACGAGGCGATGAAATCCAAGGTGATGGACGAGCTCAAACGGATCTTCAATCCGGAGTTCCTCAACCGGGTGGACGAAACGATCGTTTTCGCCGCGCTTTCCAAAAAAGAGATAGCGCAGATCGTCGAGATCCAGCTCGCCGAGGTCGCGGGGCGTCTCGTCGACCGCAACATCACCATGGACATAACGCCTGAAGTAAAGGCCTTTGTGGTCGATCAGGGATTCGACCCGATCCTGGGGGCGCGACCGCTGCGCCGCGCCGTCCAGCGCCTGATCGAAGATCCCATGGCGGAAGAATTCCTGAACGATCGTTTCCGCGACGGTGATACGGTCAGGCTTGAGCTGCACGACGGCAGGATAGTCTTCACGAAAGCTGAAACGGAACATGCGGCCCCGTAGGTGGGTACTTGTCGCCGCCGTCTGTTTTTTTTCACTCGCCCTCATTCTGTTTCGGGGAAAGCGCAGCCTGGAACAAAACGGAAACCTCGAAAACCTCCTGATCAGGGCCGTCACCTCGGCGATCAAGGGCACCTGCACGGTCGAGGCGGTGCGCATCGGTTTCTTTTCGGTTTACCTGCGAAACGTCTCGGTTTCGCTGCCGCCGCAATCTCTTGCCGTTTCGATCCGCGATATCAAGGTGGGGCTTTCCTTCATCAGACTTATCGGCAGCCGGGGCGATCTCACCCGCTCCATCAACCGGATCATCCTCATCGGCCCCAGTATCGATGTTACGCTGCCGCAGCTCAAAGGCGCAACCGCGGCAGCGGCACCGCCCTCCTTTTCACCCCCCCCTCCCGCGCCGCCGGAGGCGATCCCCGAAGCGCCGGTGCAGAGTCTACTGGTGAAAGAGGGCGTCATACGGCTGCACGATTTCAGCGGCGCCGCCGTGGTACTCGCCGAAGGACTTGCCGGAAGGCTTTCGAACGCCGTCGATGAGATGTCAATCAGCCTTAACGGAAAATCCGGCTCGTCAAAGAAGAACGTCTCGCTGCATGGCGACCTTTCGTGGGCGAGAAACGAACACCACCTGTCGCTGCGCCTGGCCAGCGCGCGATTCGACAGGCGGATCGCCCTGGCCGATATGACGGTTTCCGCCGGATCGGTCGACGGCGCGGTCGAATGTACCTTTTCGAACCCGTTCTTTCCCGACGGGGTGGAACTGCACGGCTGGGTGAACCTTTCGGGCGCCGCGGCCGAGATCGGGAATCCGCCCCTCCATTGCGATTCAATCACGGTACGGCTCTTGCTTGAAAACGGCGGCGGCCATGTCGGCGAGCTTGACGCAGTCGTAAGGGGGATGCGCTGCTCCGCACGGGGCGAGTTCCGGTGCGTCGGCGAGCAGTCGATCGGGCTTTCGATCGCCTGCACGCGGCTTGCTCCCGATTCGCTCTACGGTTTCCTCCCCGGCCCGCTGCTGAAAAAACTCTCGGGAAAAGGCCGCGCCGAGGGATCGATCTCCCTGCGCAAAGGGAAAGACCCGTCTTTCTCAATAGCGGCCGGCGGCATCAGAGTGGAAAACATCCCGATTGAAAAGCTCCGGGCCGTCGGGCGTCTTTCGGGCACGAAGCTGTTCGCCGATTCGGCGCTGCTGCAAACCCCGTTTTTCACGGCGCGTCTGCACGGCTCTTTCGGACTGGATTCCGCAAAAAACAGCTATGATATCGGATTTACCGTCGCATCGGATTCACTGCCCGCGCAATCGGGGCTTGAAGGGAATATCCTCGTTATCGGAAACGCGACCGCTTCAGCGGGAAGGCAGCCCGACATCGGTTGCCGGATACGGGCGAAAGAGCTCCGTTTCCAGCGTATCGCGCTCGGCAATCCCCAACTGGTGGCGAGCCTCGAAAACAACCGGTTGTCCTTCCGGTCGGTGGAGATCGATACGGTCGCGTCGGTCGTGGTTTCGGGCGTCATCGACAGTGCCGTGTCCCCTTCTCCCGTCGCCGCCTTTTCGATCACTGTCGGGCCGCATCCAATAAAAGAGCACCTCAAGCGAATGCATGGTATGCCGGACATCGATTTCGCCCACCTGACAATCAACGGCTCCGGATGGATCGACCGTTTCAGCGCCTCCGCCGAACTTGCGTTGCGGGTAAACGGTTTCGACGGCGCGGTCCGGGCGCGGATCGACCGTCCGGACTCGGCTGCAGGGACATTGATCTGGAATATGAGTTCGGAAAACATGCGGTATAAAAACATCCCCCTCTCTTTTTCGGGCCGCGGCCGGGTTCTCGACAGTACGATCGTCATCGATACGATGACCGGTTACGACGGGGTGGCCGGAAGCGCACGGGTATTCCACACCGCAACGCCCCCCCGCATCAACGCTTCCTTCACCTACAACAAGCCCGTCGCCGACCTGCTGCGCTTCTTTTCCGGGGGAATGACGGGCCTCGACAGCGGAAGCGTGGCGGGCGCCACCCTCGTAAGCGGAACGCTCGACTCCCTCGCCACCAGGTCGTCAATCATGCTGCGCGATTTCGGCAACGAAGCGCTCGGCGGGTTCTCGGCCGATCTCACCGTGAACACCTGCGGCACCCGCTTCACCATACTCCCGACCGTCATCAGGCGCGAGGGCCACCCCATCATCGCGCTTGATACGCTGCATAACCGCGACGGCATTGTCAGGGTCAGGGGCTCGTTCGCCAACGTCACCCCCCGGATGCTCCTCGGCCCGCTCGTTCCGGACGATATGGACATGGAAGCCTTCATCGACGGCTCCATCGGCACGGCAAGCGGGGGGCTTCCCGTAGCATTCGTCTGCACCGCTCCGTACTTCGTACTGAATTCCGCACGTCTCGACTCGATACGCTGTCGCGGATCAATCGACCGGCAGGGGATCACGGTCTCCAGCCTTGACTTTCGCGACGGAAAACGTTCCGCCGGCAGGGCCGAAGGGTTTGTTCCATGGGGCATGCTCGGCAGGAACCCGACCGATTTCGATACCCTTCGCGGCGCGGTACGCATCGAAGGCGACCTTCTCGCCACCATGGAAAAGAACGTCCCCTCGCCCATCGGAGGCGCCGCGAAGGGAACCGTCGATGTCGCTTTTCATACCGCCGCCGGGAACTGGCGCTTTACCAGAGGCACCGTCTCAATGCCCCGCGGCATATTGCGCGTGCGCCCCTTTGTCCTCGACGAAATAAAAAATTTCACTTTCCTCATGACGATCGACAGCAATGCCCTGGTGCATACCGCCACGAGCGGAACCATCAGACGCCGGCCGATCGGCATCATTTCCGAGCACCGGATTCCCGACGGGTACGAACCGCTGATGATCGGCCCGCTCAATTTCGGCATGTTCCAGACAATAACCCCGAAAAAAGGGGTCGATCTGCACCTCCCCGGTTTCATGCCGGCGCGGGAACGGGGCAACATCGAATTCCGGGGGAAAAAGCCGTTCGACCACTTTACCATTTCTGGACCGCTGGAACGACTGAAGATCACCGGCGTGTGGGTGCTTCGTGAGATTGAGTTCACCTATCCTTTTCTCCCCAACGATGAGCTGCAGTGGGAGCACGATCCCTTTCCTTACGTCATCTGGGAAATGGACGTCGTCACCGGAAACCGCAAGGTCATGTATTTCTGGGAATTGACGGGAAAGCGCAACCGGATCATGAGATTTCTTGAAGCGTACCTTGACCCAAGCTCGATTTTAAAAGCGCGCGGACGCTATCTTGATAATACGTTCCGTCTCTACGGAACCATCCGGTCGTATAAGGGGGCGGTGTATTACGGCCGTGTTTTTAACCGCACTATGGATATCGGCGTTGAATTCGATCCCCGGAAAAAGGATAACACCGGCGGCTATGACAATCTGCCGATTATCTGGGGAAGCGCCGAAGCGTTTTCCGATACCAGCCGCCAGGACCGGATAAAATTAACCTGCATGGTCAACGACCCCGCCACCGGAAGGATCAGCGAAAAGGGTCGCCTTGTCGAGGGGCCGAAACCGAACATTACCTTTCATCTCTCATCGGATTTCGACGAGTTGCCGGGAGAAAGCGAGCGTGAGTACTTCCGGAGGGCGGGTATCACGTTCACCACCCTCGAAGGGGCGGGAAGCGCCGTCTCCGATTTCGGCGAGCAGATGTTCCACCGGTATCTCCTGCAGCGATGGGAACGCCGAATCGCACGAAAACTGGGCCTGGATGTCATGAACATTGAAACATCGATTGTTTCTAATTATTTTAATAAACTTTATGGCAGGCAATTCGAGGGCCTGGTGAACGATGATGACTATCTTGCCCTGGCCAATGTCGGCGTTACGGTGGGACGTTACTTTTTTCGCGACTATTTTTTACTGAAGGCCCGGGGTGAACTGGTTCCGATCGAGATGGCGCTGACACCTGAATACAGCATCGGTTTCGAATTTCAGCCGAGTCGGTTCCTGATGATGGATGTCAACTACGGCTTTCACAGGACGGAATCCTCAATCGAACACAGTCCTTTACTTATGCTGCAGTTGCGGTTGCCCATCGCCCGCCTGCGGAACCTGATGAACTTCTGACGCCGGTCGCCGAAGCGACGACCGGCGCGACGGAGCGTTTAACTGAAGGCAACGGAATGATCGTACGGCGCCTACTTCTCCTTGCAACGGTGCCGCTGCTCGCCGCAGCGGAGCAAACCAAAAAACTGGACACGCTGGTGGTTGAAGGGGTGTCCATTCATTCCGAGCAGACCGTCCGGCACACGGCGGGGCTTCGCTCGGGCGGCGAATTTACTTCCGCCGACATCCAGGACGCCATACGGCGTCTTTACGACCTCGGCCTTTTCCGGAGCATCGACGTATATTCGCTCGCCGAAACCGATTCCACGGCGTCGCTCAAGCTGGTGCTGGAGGAGTTCCCGATCTGCGACCTCATCGAATATCACGGCAACAAGAAAATCAAGAAGAAGGACCTCGAGGAGAAGTGCACCCTCAAGCGGGGCCAGATCCTCACCGACGCGGCGCTCTTCGAGGAAGAGCGGCGGATACTCTCTCTGTACGCCGAAAAGGGGTACAATCTCGCCGACGTGACGACCGAACGGATCCCCACCAAAATCCCGGGGAACTCTATTGTCAAGTTTACCGTCAGGGAGGGGCCGCGTGTCCGCATCAAGGCCGTCACCTTCAGGGGAAACAGGGACATCAAAACGGCAAAGCTGCTCAGAAAGTTCAAAACCAAGGAAAGCAGGTGGTGGCGCACGGGGGAATTCAAGCGCGAGACCTACCGCGAGCACCTCGACTCGCTGGTGCTTTTCTACAACGATCTCGGCTATCTCGATGCCTCGATAGTCAAGGACAGCGTCTGGTACGCCGATACGAAAAAAGACCTCATGATCGAGATCACCGTCGAGGAAGGCCGCAAATACTTCACCGGCAATTTCTTTTTCGAGGGCAACGTCATCATCCCCACCGATTCGCTCGATTCGAAAATCGCCCTCAAATACGGAAAACCGTTCCAGCGAAGCCGCTTCGAACTCTCGAAGTACCTGGTCGAAAACGCCTATCGCGAGGAGGGCTACCTCTGGGTACAGGTCAACGACGAGCGGACGTACCGCGGCGATACGATCGACGTCACGTTTCAGGTTTCCGAAGGCCGATCGGCGATCGTGCGCAGGATCGACGTCAGGGGAAACACCAAAACAATGGAAAAAGTGGTGCGCCGCGAGATCGATCTGCTGCCGGGGAGAAAGTACAAGCAGTCGCTCATGATGCGCAGCCGGCAGAAAATTATGGCGCTCGGATTTTTCGGCGACGTCAAGCCCGATCTCGTTCCCAACGACGACGGAACGATCGACATGGTATTCGACATCACCGAGAAAGACAATATCGGCCAGTTGCAGATCGGCGCCGCCTACAGCGCATACAACGGATTCATCGGCACCTTTTCAACCTCGATCCCCAATTTCAGGGGCGCGGGGCAGGAGCTGCGCGTCGGCGTCGAATACGGCAAGGATTACCAGAATATTAGCCTCGGGTTCACCGAGCCGTGGGCGTTCGACCGGCCGATTTCGCTGAGCGGGCGCGTTTTTTACAGCGACAATTCCTATTACAGTTACTACGCCCAGAAACAGTGGGGATTTTCCGTCGGCTCCGGCCTTTCGAAGATGTCGTGGCCCGACGATCATTTCCGCCTTGACGGCGCCTACCAGTTCAGTTATGAGGAGGGAGATCTGCCGATCGTCTCCGACATTCCCGAGTTCGGCCTTCACATACAGCGAAAAGGCTTTTCAAGCCGGCTCTCGTTCACGCTTACCCGCTACGACCTCGATATACCGCTGTTTCCCACCGACGGTTCAAAGCTGACCCTCTCGCCCCAGATCACCGGACTGGGCGGAGATTACCGTTCCCTCAAAGGAACGGTCGGGTACGAGCACTATTTTCCCCTTCCCCTGAAACTGGTGTTCGGAACAAAGACGAAACTCGGGTACATCACCTGGCCCGGCCGCAGGATAAAAATATCGCAGTACGATCTTTTCAGGCTGGGCGGCGTCTACTGGGGTGATGCTGACCTGCGGGGGTATGAAGATCTGGAGTTCGGAGGGCTTTCAGGGAGGGGAAAACGCGATTACGGCCACCCGGAAAACGGCCGGTCCATGTTCGCGACCACGCTGGAGCTGCGGTATCCGCTGCTCGAGCAGCAGCTCTATCTGGGGGTGTTCGCCGACGGCGGCAACACGTGGCCCTTATTTTCACGGATCAATCTGTTCGATCTTTACAAAAGCGTCGGCTTCGGAATACGCATCAATATACCCATGCTCGGACTTATGGGAGTCGACTTCGGCTGGGGACTGGATGA
>JAFGNB010000287.1 GCA_016927235.1 Chitinispirillaceae bacterium | reverse complement strand
GGCGAGCTGTTCGAGCGACCGTGAGAGCGGGACGCCGCCATCGAGCATGGTCGCGATCTGGCGGGTGAAGAAGACCACGTCCTTGTAAGGCACCTTGTTCTGCATCGACAGGAGGTACTCGTTGAACCTGTCCCGGAAACTGCGGTTTTTCGGCGTACCGTCGAAGTTGAGCTCGTCGATGGACACCGGCACCAGGTCTTTGGTCGAAAGCCGGTCGAGCACCTCGTCGGCCGAGGTGCCGTCCATTGTCCCGGTGTGAATGCGGTCCTGCCGGTCGCGTGCCTTGTAGGAGTATTGAGGCATTTACAATGTCGCCTTCATATCCATTTTCTGTTTTGTGAAGGAACGAACGTCGTTTCGTCCCCTCGAAATTGAATCATTCCTTATTTCTATCCCCCTGACCTCACCCCTTTATCCCCTCTCCGCCCGGAGAGGGGAAAGTGATTTTTTCATTTCCCCCTCGCCGGGCGGAGAGGGGGGCAGGGGGGCGAGGTCAAAAGAAACAAAATCACGGCGCTTCCCCCGGCCGCCTGTTTTTCCTTCTTTGTACGGGCGCACACTCGTGCGTCGCTCTATTATTCCTTTGCCACAAGGAGACGCAGCAGCGCTGCGTCTCTGCGATTGCCGTTGCCTACCGTCGCTTTCTCATCTCATCCGCCATTTTTTCCTGCTGCTCCTTCATCTTATCATAATTGCGGAAATAGTCGACTTTTTTCTCTTTCGCATCGGTTATCGCGTCGCTGCGGCGGGTCCTGATGAGAGCGCCGATCCGGAGCGACAGCGAGGCCTCATACGGGCCATCCGACCAGTCGGGTTCGGCATAAGGCGACAGGTCCATGGAAAGCGACATATATGCCCCTCCGGAAAACGAATGGAGCGTCATCGACAGATACCCCCTGATACGGTTGTTGTTCGAGAACGTGAGTGGGTCGGTGACGGCCGGACCGTTCATTCTTCCGTAGATGATGTGTCCTTTCGCTCCCGCTTCGATATCGAGCATGTCGCCGATCAGGCATCTGACGCCGGCAACGGGGTCCGCAACCGCCGCGATGTAGCGGTAGTCGTCCTGTGTGCTGTTGAGCAGGTACCCGTGCGTGCCGGCGGTGATCATGAGGAAGTCGATCAGCCGCGGAGTGAATCCGTGCAGGCCGATTGCCGCGCTTATGCCGCGGTTCCCGTCAAACCGGGTGGAATCGTACTCGGCAATCGAGAATTTCGCGCTCCCCGCTCCGGCGGAGACGAGCAGGTAGGGCAGGGGCGCGTATCTGACCGTGAGATAATGCGGCCTGAAGAGCGAATGAACACTCGCCCGGGTGATCGTCTGGCCGGCGATCATTCCCTGATATTCGATGCCGAGCGTGAAGGGAGACATGTCTTCCACCGGCACCCCGGAAGCAGCGAGCACGGAGGAAAACAGCAGCGTGGAGATGGCGATTGTCGGTTTATTCATAGGGTATATCCGCTCCTCTTATCGGGAGAGAAGACGCCGAGACGCGGCGTCCGTCGATTTCTTATTATTCATCCGCATCGCTGCGTTCAACCTCCGTCGTGTTCGCCGCGCCGGTTCCGCCTTGCCCGCCCCGGGCGGTCACTGAACGACCGGCAGCCTGAACCGCTCGCCGTCGCGGTCGCGGATTCCCTTGACCTCGGCGTTGACCGTTGCGATAAGGCGCTGGGCGAACTGCCGCGGATAGGTAAGCTGCGTGCGCGCGACTCCGTTCGTGGTAACCGCGGTCCGGTCGATGACCACCGCGAAATCGTTATCGATAAAGTCAAGCCGCTGTCCGCGGAACTGCTTGCGCACCTCCCAGCGCCAGAACTCGAAGTCGAACCCGAGCGGCGTGGTGAATGCGGCGGGCGGCAGGGTCGATCGCGCGTCGCCGGTCCATTCGTAACGGTCCCATCTGCCGTTCGCATTGAGGTCGGCGTAGAAATCGGGCACCGTATCGCCCTCGGTCGTCACTTTCAGCGCGCCGTAGTAGGGCTCACCGTTGAACTCGCTGCTTGACGTGTCGCAAATGCCGTTTCCGTTGAAATCCCAGAAAAACCCGTCGGTCAGGATGTCGTACTCGAAAACGCCGTCGCCGTCGCGGTCGTTGCCGCGCGACGCCGCCAGCGGGTAGACGTCGAGGTCGAGGTCGATTCCCGGGTCGAATCTGAAATTGCCGTTGATGTCTTCGAAGGGGATGTCGTAGTAGACATATTCGACGATCGGTTTTACGTCCCCCTCTTTGGTCTCCCATCGCTCGAAATGCTTTACCATAACCGCCATGCCCGACACCACGGCGCTGAAATTGACCGGCGTGCCGTCGGCCACCGGGTTGCCGTTGACGTCCTGCACTACCGCGCCGATGAAGAACTCGAAGGTGCTTTCATCCATGTGGCCCCCGTTGGGCACCTTGACGGTGTCGTCTTCGGGCCGTGATACGGTGACGGTATGGGGTTCTCCCGAGATGGTCAGCTTGCTTGAGGCGATGACGCCCGCGACGTTCGCCTCGACTTCACAGCCGCGGTAGGTGCTCGGCAGCGACCCTGCGAGGAGTTGCGTCCGCGCGATGCCGTCGTTGGTGGAGACGATGATCGGCCGGTCGATCCGCTCCCCGCCGCCCGGTCCATTAAGAATACGGAACGAAACCTCGGCGCCGGACACGACATTCCCGCTGTCGTCCTTGACCGTTGCGATAAGCGCGGCGACGCCTCCGTTGACGCCGATGTTGTCGGGCGTTATTGCCAGGGCGACGGAAGCGGCCGCGGCGGCCCTGAACAGAACCGTCGTATAGGCGCTTCCGTCGGGGGATTTCGCCTGTACGGTGGCCTCTGCCGCGAAAGAGCCGCTCTTGAGGCAGGTGGTCGCCACGCCGTTGCCGCCGGTCACCGCGCTCTGCGCGGTAAGGCTCCCCGCATTGGTCGCGAAGGTGATCGTCTTTCCCGCAAGCGGATTTCCGCTCATGTCGAGGTACCTTGCCGACACCTGGGTGGAATCCCTGCCGCCGATCACGAGCGAGGTTTTCGCCGAAGCGACCGAAAGATTGTTGGTGGTGAAGGTAATGAGCATCGAGTCGGCGACGTTCGCCGCCGTGGCGTGCACCGTCGCTTTTCCCGCGGTGCCGGACGTTACGCCGATCGGCGCGACGCCGGCGGCGTCGAGCGCCGAGCGCGACAGGCGTGTATTATCGGAGAATACGGCAGGCGCCGTTATCGAAAAATTGACGAAGTCGCTGCCGATCGGATTT
>JAFGNB010000286.1 GCA_016927235.1 Chitinispirillaceae bacterium | reverse complement strand
ATGAAGGGCGGAACATCGATCGCGCCGCGGTCGAGATGATCGTCGGGCCCTCGCGATCCATGACGGTGTTCGAACTTGCCGCCGCCTGCGGCGCACGTCAAGGAGCGCGGGTCATGCGGATCGTCGAATCGCTTTTTGCCGCTCCCTGCTCGGTTCCCATGATCGTCGGCGTGCTGTATCGTCACTACGGGGCGCTGCTGCGCATACGCCGCTATGGGCGCAAACAGCCACGTGATGTAAAGCTGCTCGTTTCGGGCGGAGGGTATGAGGAGAAAAACCGGGCCGCCCTGCGTATCGGCATGGCCGCGGGGCTGCTCCACGAAGGAGAAGAGCGGAAAGTGTACCCGGTCGTCATCGCCTCGGGAATCGTCGCACAGGCGCAGCAGTATACCGATCGGCAACTGGAAACGGCCCTTGCATGGCTTGTGGAATTCGACACTGCGGTGAAAACCGGCATGCGGAACGGATCGCGGCGGGAGGTGGAGCTGTTGTGTTATCGGCTGTTGCGTGTCTCGAACCTCGTCGTACCCGGTGAAACGCCATGAGATATTTCTGCCGGGTCGCCTATGACGGGACGCCGTTCGGCGGATGGCAGCGGCAGCCGGACGCACCGAGCATCCAGCAGCTGCTCGATGAAAAAGCGGCAATCGTCCTGCGAAGGCCCGTTTTCTTTACGGGCGCGGGCCGGACCGATGCGGGGGTGCATGCGAAGGCGCAGGGCGCCCATTTCGATTATGACGGAGCGATCGACGTGCGGCGTTTTACACAATCGATGAATGCACTGCTTCCGGCCGAGGCGGCGATCTATGATGTCGCAGCCGTCGGCTCCTCGTTTCATGCACGGTTCTCGGCGCTGCGGCGGAGATACCGCTATTACCTCTGCGGGAGGAAATCGCCGCTTTTTGTGCAGCGGGCGTGGCCGGTTTTTTATGCTATTGACTGGGGAACAATAATGACGCAGCTTCCCGCGCTTCTCGGCACGCACGATTTCTCGGCGTTTTGCGCTTCGGGAAACGGTGGCGCAACAGCGGTGTGCACCGTTTCCGCAGCTGCAATTGAACGGGAGGGGGAGTGCATGGTATTTTCCATTGAGGCCGACCGGTTCGTGTATAAGATGGTCAGGTCGATCGTCGGGACGCTTGTGGATATCGGAAGGGGAAAACAACCCCTGACGCTCAAGGAGGTGCTCGAACGGCGTGAACGGGCGTTGACCGGAGCAACGGCTCCCCCCTACGGACTGGTGCTGGAAGAGGTCGTTTATGCGGAGGTGTGATGCTACGTCGTGGTGAAGGGAAAGCAATTCTTTATTTTCTATTTCTTAGTGCCGGGATCGCCGTGGGATTGATTTTCGGAGGAAAGGTGGTGCAACGATTCGCCCCGCAGTGGCTGATCGAGCGTGTGCAGCCGAACCGGGCCGACGATTCGGCAATGGTCGCCGCCGCCCCGACCAAGGAGATCGTTCCTCCCGTCCGACGTCAGGCGGATGACGCGTTGAGGGCCTCGCGCAGCAGTGCGATCGTGGCCGCCACGCAGGCGGTCGCTTCCTCCGTGGTCGGTGTTGTGGTGACACAGATACAGATGGTGCGCAGCCCCTATTATTCAAGCGATTTTTTCGACTTTTTCTTCGGCCCCGACCTGCAACCGCGTTACCGGCAGGTCGAGAGCATCGGTTCGGGTTTCGTGATACGCGGCGACGGCATGGTCCTCACGAATTTCCACGTGATTCAGAACGCCGCTCAATTATATGTCAATTTTTCGGACGGCCGCCGGTTCGAAGGAAGCATCGTCGGGTTAGATGAACGGACCGACCTGGCGGTGATCGCGGTGAAGGGTGAAAAACTGCCGACGGTCCGTTTCGGCGACGCGGAGCAGGCGATGATCGGCGAATGGGCGATCGCGATCGGCAACCCTTTTCTCAATTTCATCAATGACGCCCACCCGACCGTCACCGTCGGGGTGGTGAGCGCGCTCAACCGCAACTTCGCGCCCTCCGAGGGAGTCTACTACCAGGGAATGATCCAGACCGACGCGGCGATCAATCCGGGAAACAGCGGAGGGCCGCTTGTCAATGCACTGGGCGAGGTGATCGGCATCAATACGTTCATTTATACCGGATCCAATGACGCCAAGGGATCGATCGGGATCGGATTCGCCATTCCGATCAACCGCGCTAGGCGGGTCGCCGAGGAGATCATTGCCTACGGGAAACGGCGGCAGGTATGGACGGGAATATCGGTGCAGGACCTCAACCGCGCCGTGGCGCTTGCGCTCGGGTATGACGGTCTCGACGGCGTCGCCGTGGTGAGCGTACAGCCCGGAAGCCCCGGCGAGCGTGCGGGTTTGCGCACCGGCGACATCATCCGGAGGATGGGGAACAGGACCATTGTGTCGCATCTCGATATCGACGGTTTTTTCCTCGATTATTTCGTGGGGGATACGATTGAAATAGGAGTCGTCAGGAAGGGAAAGAAGCTCGATATCGAATTGACGCTCAGCGAATACCGCGGACGGTAGCTTCGGCCGCCGCTTGCGCGCCTATCATGATAACGATTGTTCGGACGGGAGGAGAGAGGATGGCCATACCGCTCAAGGAAAAAAGGATTTCAACGTTGATTCTGGTGGTACTCACCGGAATTCTGATCGGATCGTACCTCAACAGCATCGTGGAGATGCTTCCCGTGGGGGAAAACGTCGTCAAGACGTTCTTTACTTACAGCATTCCCGTCGGCATCGGCGATTTCATGCACAACAAACCGGTGCTTGTCGACCTGCATGCGATCAAGTTCCAGTTCGGCTTCATGTTCCGGTTCAGCTTACTGTCAGTTATCGGCGTGTTTATCAGTTTATACCTTTTCCGATGGTACCGCTGATACGGCGACGACCGTCGCAGGAGAGTTGTCGAAGGATGCAAGGCGATGCCGTTCCCTTTTTCAACAATCGATGAGGGGGTCCGGCTGATCAGGTCGGGAGCCGCCACCTGCCGGGCGACGGTCGAGCGGTCGATCGAAGCGATCGCCGGGGGCGACGGCGAGATCCGTGCGTTCATATCCGTCGACGCCGAAGGGGCGCTCGAACGCGCCGCCCGACTGGATGCCCTGCCTCGGGAGGAAAAGGCGCGGATGCCGCTTCTGGGGATGCCGGTTGCAGTCAAGGACAACATCTGTACGGCGGGACGGCCGACCACCTGTGCATCGAAAATGCTCGAACATTTCATCTCCCCGTACGATGCGACGGTGGTAGAGTTCCTGCGCAACGCCGGGGCGGTGATCGTCGGAAAGACCAATTGTGATGAGTTCGCCATGGGATCGAGCAACGAAACCTCCTATTTCGGCGGGACGAGAAATCCGCAGGATATCAGCAGGATTCCCGGCGGTTCGAGCGGCGGGAGCGCCGCCGCGGTTGCCGCCGGGTTCGTCGTGGCGGCGCTCGGCTCCGACACGGGCGGCTCTATCCGTCAACCGTGCAGCCATTGCGGGGTGGTGGGTCTGAAGCCGACGTACGGCCGGGTTTCACGCTACGGTCTTGTCGCATTCGCCTCTTCACTCGATCAGATAGGCCCTATCGCCTCGACGGTGCGCGACGCGGGGAGGATGCTCGAAGCCGTCGCCGGCCTTGATTCGCGCGATGCGACCTGCGCCGGAAAACCGTTTGTCGAGCCGGACGATATGTACAGTGGAGATGTTTCCGGTTTGCGCATCGGCCTGCCGCGCGAATACTTCGGCGAGGGACTTTCCGACGAAGTGCGGCAACCGATCGAGCATTTGAACAGACGCCTGCTCGACGCGGGAGCGAAGCTCGTCGACATCTCGCTGCCGACAATGCGCTATGCGATCGCCGCGTACTACATCATCTGCACCGCCGAGGCCTCGTCGAACCTCGCACGCTACGACGGCGTCAGGTACGGATTCAGGTCGCCGCAGCGTTCTCTTTACGATCTT
>JAFGNB010000285.1 GCA_016927235.1 Chitinispirillaceae bacterium | reverse complement strand
TATATACCCAGGGTTCGACGCGGGAATATTCGGCCCGCACCGTCAGATCGCACCCGCGCAGTCTCCCAAACCGGACCCCGCCTATTGTCAATGCCCATCTGTTTCCCCAGTCGCCGGAAAAAAGCTCCCACGGCGCGAGCATATCGTCAAGAAAGAACTCTCCGTACCAGCGCCACCCGGCTGGCCACGAAAGGGAGCAATCGAACGATATTACCGCATTGTCGCGGTCACCCGCATAATGTTCGACGAATTTGAACGGCACCATGGGAATGAGGTAGACCCATTCGATCGCCCGGTCGTTTTGACGGTAGGCGAGGGCAACGCTGTTCGAGTCGGAGACGGGTTCCGACGTCGTATTCCCGTAAACGATCACTTCATTGACGCCGAAATGAATGCGCCGTTTCCAGAGGTCGGAACTGAGGCGATGCAGGTAAAGGTATTTTCGCTTGTCTTTGTCGACTTTCAGAAGCCCGACGATATGCTGATAATCGACAATGTCAAGGTCGATCGATCCGCGGAAATAGGTGATCGGCGGAGCGTGCCCGGAAAGCGTAAGTGGAAAAAACCGGGCGGGGCCGCATTTCAAACGGTCAAGAGCGGTTTCCATTTCGATTCTGCCGGCACTATAGCGGACTCCGCCATACGGCAGGTCCGAAGAGCGGACTGAACTGCTTGTGTCTCTTCCATAAAGATTGTACGCGATACCGTCGCGCGGTTGATAGGTACTTCGGCTGAAGAGCGTATCGCTGCGATACTCTGTCCAGACCGCGATACCGCTATAGAATGAAAGGTTCCCGAGATTTCCGGCAAGCGACGGACGGGCGATTCCCGAAAGCCGGAGCGCAGTGCTGTCGTCAAACGAGGGACGGACGTCGCCGAGCAGGTCGAGGTTGATTTTCAGATGCAGGTCACTGCCGGATTTCTCCCATGCAAAAAGTCCCTTTGTGTGTCCGAAACGGCGCCGAGCCCTCTCTAGAAGCACACTCTCCGCAGAAGACAGTTCCGGCGCAACGGTGGACGAATCGAGAAGCGCGAAAAACGTTTCCGCATCGGCAAAGGTATACGGCTGCAGATAATAACGGGCGGGGAGATCGATGCCGCTGCGGGAAGAGACCCTGAGCAGAAGCCGGTCGAGTTCACTGTCCAGCGGAAGATTGGGCGCATAGTCGCCGTGGGCCACGCCGCAGAGCAGTATCGACAACGCATTCGCCAACAAAACCTTGCGCATCCCTATCGTTTTCCCTTCCGGCAGTTCCGGCGGATTCCATTGACGTAGGTAATGTTTTTCCTGATATGCGGGATCTGGCGATACTCCGCCGGGATTTTTCGGGTGAGCATTTTTTGCGCTGCACCGCAGGCCTCCCGCTCTCTGCCTGCTTCATCGTTCCCTTGAACAAGAATCGTATATCCTGCCACTAAATCGGACCAGTTCGGCGGTTGGCGTCGCTCGGTAAGCGCTACGAGAGTGCTTCCAAGGCGCAACGCCTCATCATGACGACCGGTCCAAAGCGCAACAAGCGCTTTTATTCTTAGAAAGATAGTATTATTCGGAAATTCTATGAGCACCGACTGCGCGATCGAGTCGGCACGTCTGAAATCCTTCCGTTCGATCAGGATCCAGCAGAGTGAATTTTTTGCAGCATAGTTGTAAGGGAAACGGGCTTTAAGCGCCGACTCTACTGCTTTTAACCCCTCATGCTGCTTGTCTTCAAAAAAGGGCAGCCATTTGAAGCTGGTGCTTAAATAATAATTGAAAATGCCAAGCCCGAGGTCGGCGGCATAAAAACAGGCGTCCCGTTTTTTCACCAACTTAAGCATCGATACCGAACTGATTGCGTTTTTTACCCCCTCGAACCAGTTTCCGCTCTTCGCCTGCACCACACTGACACCTCCGTACACATTCGCGAGATAAAAAAGACAGGCCGTGGAATCGACCCCACGGAGGCCGGTAAGCCCGGTCTCGAAAATCCGTTTCAGACTGTCCGCCATAATCTGGAATCTTCTTTGATCCACTATATAGGATTCATAATCGAGAATCCGCGTCTGCTCGTTCGCGAATGAAAGATACAACGCCCTGAAATCAGAAGGATTGCGTGAGAGATGATTATCAAGAATCGTACGCGCCGAACGATAATCCTGATTGATGAGATGCAGCATTGCCGAATCATATACATTCATCGGTACAGCAGAGGTCGTATCGGTAACCGCTGTTCCCGCCTTTTGAAAACCGACGAGAAGAAGGATGATAAAAAACGGTTGTTTTATCGCCTGAGCCTTAGCAAACATTAATGCCACACAGTTCCCGCATCTGAATGGTTGAATTTTTCGTACAACGGCCCTTCCAAAATAACAGCCCGGCTTCTACCCAAGCAATAATTACCCTCTTCAATTGAATAAAAAGTGCGTAAGTTTTTATAGTATATTTTATCTATAATTACGGTATTATGTTTGATCTTCACAGAGGAGCGCCTGATGGATAAACGCCCGGCTCTTTTTGTTACCGCTACCGATACCGGAATCGGGAAAACATATATTTCCCGTATTATCACCGATTATTCCGGTTCGCAACAAAAAACATCGTATATGAAGCCGGTTCAAACCGGCTGCACACGAGGTGCGGAAGAAGCGTTGAAAGCGCCTGATTTTGATACGGTCATGGAAGGCACTGCGGTGATGAATGGTACCTATGAACAACATGTGCCCTATCGCTTCGAACCGGCATGCTCCCCCCATCTTGCAGCGGCACTCGCAGGCCGACCGATCTCGCTTGACCATATCCGCGACTGTTTTTTAACGATATCAGACAAAATGAGTCTCGTTGTTGTCGAAGGCGCAGGCGGAATACTGACCCCGCTGGCTGAAACAACATTCATCATCGATTTGATCGTCTACCTCAAACTGCCCGTCATCGTAGTGACTTCTCCCCGGATCGGAACGCTCAACCACACATTTCTGACACTGCGCGTGCTTCATGAAAGCGGCGTGCGTGTGGCCGGCGTTGTTTTCAATTACCACAACAACGTACCTGCCTCGTTCGTTCAACAGGAAAACCGTCGAATGATCGAAGCGCATACCCATCCCATCCCCTTTCTCGAAGTTCCCTTCGGCGGCGGCAACCAACAGTCGGTAAAGGATTTCGTCGATGCGATCATCAAAGGCCTTTGACCATCTCTGGATGCCCTTTACCTCGTGGCGGGACGCGATCGACTATCCTCCCCTGGTCATCGAAAGCGCCTCCGGCGTCTATCTCTATGATCGTGAAGGTAAAAGCTACATCGACGGCACCGGTTCGTGGTGGTCAAGCCTCTTCGGTCACGGCCACCCGGTCATTACCGCAGCAGTACGGAAGCAACTCGAACGGATGGAACACGTAATGATGGCCGGGTGTATCTCGGAACCGACGCTTCATCTCATCGAGCTTCTCTCATTACTGCTTCCCGAGGGCACAAGCAGGATATTCCTCTCCGACGACGGATCCACCGCCGTGGAAGCGGCGCTCAAAATGGCGCTGCAGTACCACGCGCTCAACGGAAAGTGCGACCGTACCCGCTTCGTTTCCCTCGGCGGCGGATACCACGGCGATACGCTCGGCGCGATGAGTGTAGGGAGCATTCCTCACTACCATGCATTGTTTCACCATTGTTTTAAAAAAGCCCTCTTTACCGACCCTCCCTACTGTTACCGCTGTCCGTGCGGCAGGGAAAGCAGCACCTGCGCAGCGCAGTGCATGAATTCGCTCGAAAAACTCTTTGACGAACACCATTCAACCATTGCCGCGTTCATTTTCGAACCGATGGTACAGGGAGCTGCCGGCATGAGAATCTACCCCTCCGCAGTGCTCGAACGCTGCTTCGCGCTGTGTAAGAAATTCGGTATTCTCACTATCGCCGACGAGGTCGCAACGGGTTTCGGGCGGACCGGAACGATGTTCGCCTGCGAACACGCCCATGTCGTGCCGGATATTATGTGTCTCGCAAAGGGGCTCACCGGCGGCTACCTTCCTCTTGCCGTGACCGCTGTCAGTGAAACAATCTTCGATGCATTCAAAGGCGACGCCTTCTCGAACCGCACCTTCGAGCATGGACATACCTTTACCGGCAATCCGCTCGCTTCGGCGGCAGCCTGTGCATCCATTGATCTGATGCATGAATACCGTATTCCCGCATCGCTTACAACGCGTTCGTCACAATTGGCCGAACTGCTGCAGGGCTTTTACCGCTACGATATCGTGGGCGACGTACGCACACTCGGCATGGTCGGCGCGATCGAACTGGTCGCCGACCGATCGACGAAGGAACGGCTGCCCGCGCAAAAACGGATCCCGTTTTCCGTCTGCCGCAAGGCGCTTGCGAAAGGCCTTCTTATACGCCCTCTCGGCAACGTTATCTACTTTATGCCCCCTTACATCACCACTGAAGAACAGCTCGAACGGGTCGTCGGCCTGACGCACGAGTCCCTTAAAGAAACAATCGATGAAAAGCTCCCCTTTTCATAACCGCATCGCCGATCAACTCGATGAGCGCCGCGCCAAGGGCCTGTTCAGAAGCATCCCGCCCTTCGCCGCTTCTCCGTCGAATCGTATCGACTGTTCGACCAACAGCTACCTCGGGCTCCATGCGAACGAAGAGGTCGGCCGTGAAGCTTCCCGACTTACCGGTGAACGACTCTCCGGCAACTGCGCCTCCCGTCTGATCGCCGATCATTCCGATCTTTACCGACAGCTTGAATCGGAAATAGCGCAGTGGGAAGGCACCGAAACGGCGCTCGTCTTTACCAGCGGCTATACGGCGAATCTCGGCGTCATTCAGGCGCTCTGCACCCGTTCGACCGAGGTGTTCGCCGACCGTCTTAATCATGCGTCCATCTTCGACGGCATACGGCTCTCGGGCGCTACGCTCATCCGCTACGGCCATTGCGACATGGCCGAGCTGAAAAAATGCCTCCAACAATCAACCGCCCCTGAAAAACTGATCATCACCGATACCGTCTTCAGCATGGACGGAGACCGGGCGCCGCTTTGCGACATCGCCGACCTCGGCCGCTCCTTCGGCGCACTGGTGATGGTCGACGAGGCGCATGCGACCGGGATGTTCGGCGAAAATGGAAGCGGGCTCGTTGAGGCAACCGGCACCGCGAAGGCGATCGACATCCGCATGGGCACGCTGAGCAAGGCAATCGCCGGACTCGGCGGGTATGTGGCGACGTCCGTGCGGTTCCGTGACTACTTTGTCAATTTCTGCCGGAGCCTCGTTTACTCGACCGGCCTCCCTCATGCGGTGCTCGCGCATAACCTCGCGGCAATCCGGTACCTGCGCGAGCATCCCCGCCTCGGCGCCGCGGTCGTGAAATCCGCCGCCCTGCTGCGCGAAGCGTTCGAAAGGATCGGTTTTTCGACCGGTCCTGCAACGACGCAGATTATTCCCTGTTTCGTGGGTGACGAACGGGAAACAGTCGCACTTTCGACCTGGCTGAGAGCCCATGGTGTCATTGCCCCTGCCATACGGCCCCCCGCGGTGCCGAAATCGACGTCACGGCTGCGCTTCTCCTGGTCGGCATTGTGCGGCGATGAAGCCCGCACGACCATTAGCGTTCATCTGCAACAGTGGAAGAGCGAGCATGTATGACCGATTTACCGCATGCAGCGCCGGGCGCAACGAAACTATGCGACGGTCCCTGCCGTCATCCAAAAGGAATACCGCATGAATCGCTTTGAGGCGGCTTCGCGTCTTTACTCGCGTGCAATCGAGGGCGGCATCGACGCTGCCGACATCGACGCAATCATCGACTGGCCGATTGCGTCGCTTTCGATCCTCTTTGCCGCAGCCGATCAGGTTCGACGGCACTTTCATCGAAACATCGTCGACCCCTGTTCGCTCATGAACGTCAAATCGGGCGGCTGCAGCGAAGACTGCGCCTTCTGCGCACAATCACGGTACAACAGCGCTTCGGTCGACATCACCGGGCTTTCCGATCCGGAGGAGATCAGAAAACGCCTCGCCTTTGCCCGAAACCGAGACCTACCCTTCTGCGTCGTATCGAGCGGACGCCGTCCCAGCCGGCGAGAAATCGCGACACTCTGCACCGCGCTCAAAGACGCCCCCGGCGAAAAACACGCTTCACTCGGCATTCTCGACGAGGGGGAATTCGCCCTTCTGCGAGACGCAGGGGTCGTCTGTTACAACCATAATCTCGAAACAAGCCGTTCCTTTTTTCCGAACATCGTCTCCACCCACGCCTGGGAAGAACGTGTCGCTACAGTCAAGATGGCGAAAGCCGCCGGGCTGCACGTCTGCTGCGGCGGCATTGTCGGCCTGGGGGAAACATGGGCCGACCGAAAGGAGTTCTGCCTGCAGCTCAGGGAACTCGACGTCCACATAGTCCCGCTCAATTTCTTCAACCCCGTTCCCGGCACCCGTCTCGCCCCGCCCGAGGAATCGCCGCTCGAATTCCTGAAAATCGTCGCGCTTTTCCGGCTCGCCATGCCAGCAAAAACCATCAAGGTCTGCGGCGGCCGCGAAATGCACCTAGGCGGACTGCAGGCACTCATGTTCTTTGCCGGCGCGAACGGGTACGTGTCGGGAGGCTACCTGACCACCCCCGGCGCAGGAATCGATGCAGATGAGAGAATGATCGAGGATCTGGGGTTGAGAAAGAGGGGTGTCCAAAGGAACGAGCGACAGGGTAAGGCGTAATACGGTTGAAAATCGGTATCTCGTAAGGTACCGAATAATAAAATAAATCCCTATTATTTATTACACACAAATGGTATATTTATCAAGCTTCGCATAATGAACCGTTCCTGAAAAAAGGAAAATATTCCTGCATTTTCGGCGAGACTTGCAACCGAGGGCGGGATGTTACTCATGAGGTGAAGTGCGTGTCGGTCTATCTTAAAGTCTTACCCGCAGTCTTGCTTGATCCGGATGTACTGCTTGTATTGGGCCGGAAAATCTGCTCGATCGTTCGTGAAACGCTTATTCTCGATCACCGAATGGAAGAGATATGCACGGCGATCGAACGGGAAGGACGCACATTAAATGAGGTGCTCGATCGAATTACGATTTCACCCTTTGCCGCCGAACTTGATGAAGCCGCTCTTGCTTGTGAAAAAGCGTGCTCACTGCTGAAAGCGGGGATTCAGCTCAACCTTCTTGTTTCCGATCCGGAACGGGTGTCGCAGGCTTTGCTGCTTCATAATGCTATTGAAAATCAGAACCGGTATATTCGCAAAAACGGCTACCGACCGGTTGATCGAATCCGAACGATTATTGTCAATCTGGAATCAGAACAGATGCAACGGGCGCTGCTCTCGTTGAACCTATACCCCTTTTTCGACGACCTGAAGAAGGCTTACGAACGGTTTGATACCCTACAACTGGAACATGCGCTCGTTCCGAAAACAACCAAGCTCCCCACATTGCGCTCAACGATCGCGCTTTACGGTATGCTTGTCGATTCGCTGATCGCCAACGTACGGTTTGAAAATTATCAATTGCTTCACCGGGCGGAGCTTGTCATTACACGCATGGAGGCGGTTGTCGCCGAAGCTACCGAAACAATGGTTCAACGGCATAAAAAACTCACCGAGACCATCGCAAACGTTGCACCGGAAGAGTCAATGGCGTTATAAACGGCTTTCATGGAGTGGTAGTTACTACGTGTGTTTAAAACGAAAAGCACTATTTCGGCGCTGGTCATCCCATCAGTCCCAATTGAGAGGCGATTGTAACGATTCATCAGGCGTTCCGTCAGTCGTTTCCTTAGCGACTTTGAATTTTATCTCGATTTCCGCCTTGCGTTTTGCCTCTTCCTCTTTCGCTTTCTTCATTTTTTCATCCCATGCGGTGCCCTGTTTTCGCGCTTTGATAAAATCTTCGAAATTTGATTTCTGACGATCCGCCGCTTTATGGTCAACCACTTTACCGCTCGCGGGATCAATCCAGAGAATACCTTTGCATAACGGACATCTGATCTCAAAAAGACTCATAACTACTCCATGTAAGTGGTATGTCGCCTTAAGAATAATTAAAAATGAACTTTTCCACTGTTTTTTCTAAATATATATTTCACCTATATGAGGAAATTATTATCTCACCATTTCGTTTATCCCCTCCAAAAAATATTTATTGTACCGTGGCGTAGTCTCTGTTTTTTTATCTGCTTTTTTTCCGTTATCCTGTTTGCCGATCAAACAACTTACATAGGCATAAAACGGTTTTCAATTGCCTCCCCTGCGGTGGACTACTATCAATCGATCGATATTTTGCTTTTTCAACGGTTGAATTTTGAATTACTTCCGCAGGGCATTAAACCAATTCTTCTCGGGGATACGCTGCCTCAAAAATGTATCGCCTTTGTGAGCGGCTCTGTTGAAATTATAGATAGCCTGCCATATCTTAATTTTAAAGTCAGTGGAAGCGGTCAAACTGAAAGGGAAGAAGAGACCAAGCGGCTTTCACTCAATAATCAACCGGTCGATGCTATTGTCGATATTCTCGCCTTGAAGATACGTCATTTCCTCGAACAAAACATCACCGGGAAACTGCGTATCAGTTCGACCCCTCTGGATTGCGACATTTTTTTAAACGGCATTAAAATAGGCACGACGCCGGCAGAACTGGACCTCGAACACGGTACCTATGCGGTACAGTTACAACGAACCTATTTCTCTCCTTTTAAAGATTCCGCAGTGGTTCTGCCCGGCCGCGAAACCATACTCTCGGCATCCATGCAGTTCCACGGCCATTATCTCAAACCATGGATAATTACCGCGACTCTCTTCACGGCATGCGCGATTGCCGCCCAGGTGCTCGAACTAAAATTTAAAACGGACTATCGTGATCTTGGTCCTGAAACAGAAAAAAATGATTTTGATCGACTTTTTAATAGGTATCAGGCTGCCAATGCCATAAAAGTCAGCCTGTTGATTCCGGTGGCAACGACTTGGACAATTTCCGCCTACCATTTTTTTCAAAAC
The DNA here is from genome assembly GCA_016927235.1 of Chitinispirillaceae bacterium. GTDB lineage: Bacteria > Fibrobacterota > Chitinivibrionia > Chitinivibrionales > Chitinispirillaceae > JAFGNB01. The sequence goes on along the minus strand of JAFGNB010000285.1, from coordinate 9,905 downwards.
AGAGCACTGAAAAAGGAGATTTTCGGTACACCAATTAGGGAGTAATAGGTTATTAATGGCTGAATTTCAAATAAATATTGAACTTATTTATCTCTTTTATACAACTTATTGGATAAATTAACCGATAAAGGTGGTATTACGCGGAATCGAGGGTGAAGAAGCGGTTTTCAATCCACATAAAGAGGATAAGCTGTATGAATTGCCGGTATGTCCAAACCAATATTCAATCTTTCATTGATAACACAATTGAGTCCAATGATGCAGCCCTTATCGAACAGCACTTGCAGAAATGTCCAGTCTGTTCAAGGGAATACCGGTCATATAAAAAATTAATCGCCGCTCTCAACGAAGCGGATTATCCGAGATTGAGTGATCGGCAATGGCAATCGATCCATCGCTCGGTTCTTGCAGCCGTTTCTTCTCTGCCGCAGAAGAAACCGGTAATTCTCAGCATGCCGGTTTTCACCTTGTTTCATTCCAAGTACATGCCGATAAGCGCTTTGGCCGCTCTTATTGTTATCGCACTGATCTCCTTCACCTCCCTGCGATTCCCCGGATATTTCCGAAAGCAGGAATTACTCGGTTCGAGCAACGAAATCTATCCTAAAGTCATTGCAATCAACGGAAATGCCTTTTCAAGGGATGTCGAAACAGGAAATACCACTTCCCCTGAACCTGTATATAACGATGTAACGATCCCTCCGGGTCGTTCAATTGAAACCGATCACAACGCCTCGTTGCAGATACAGGTGGATAAACGCAGCACCATCCAAGTAGGCCGTAATTCGAATTTCAGCGTTGCCGCCTGCGCCCCGAAGAAAACCATCCTCAAGCTGATCAATGGAGACCTCGTTGCTCAGGTCGGCAAACGGACCCCTGATGAGCTTTTCAGGATCGAGACGCCCAATGCATTCTGTGAAGTAATCGGGACACGTTTCAATGTAACCACGCAGCACGACGAATTCCGCGACCGTTTTATTACCGCACTTACCGTTCATGAAGGCACTGTCCGATTCGGTTCCGACGAGGCGCGCCTGTACGTAGAGGCGGGTCATTCGGTTGCCATTTTCGGCGACAGCCTCGGCATCCCGACCTCAAGCAACGATCCTCTTATTCACCAACTGCAGCAGGAACCAGGGCGGGGCCTTTTTGCCATCACCTCCAAACCATCGGAAGCATTGGTGCTCATTGACGGCATACCGTCCGGTTTTACCCCTCTCTCCGGTAGCGCACCATTCGGCAAACACACCGTCACCTGCCTGAAAAAAGGGTATTCACGGTGGACAGGTACTCTTGAGGTGGATGCACATGCCAAAACCGATCTTACCCTTTCGTTCAGTGCTGAAACACAACCCCAAACCAACACCGCACCCATGCTTGCAGCCAATACTACACTGGATGACACACACCTTCTCAAGGCAACGGAATTGATGATTGCCGGAAATTATAAAGAGGCCCTCATTCCGCTCAGAACAATTTTCGACAATACCGACTTATCGCCAGCAATTTGCGCTTCGGCACTCAATAAAGCCAGTACGTGTCATAAATACCTGCGAAATTATACTACTGCCGTTGAAATGCTGGGACGGATTATCGAAGGCCGGTTTTCAAACGATGATCGCGGAAACGCCCTGTTCGAACGTGCGACAATTTATCAAACCCTCCTTCATGATGCCAACAGCGCCCTCAATGATTTCCGCCGATACACCCAAGAGTTCCGGGACGGCATATGGGCGAAAGAGGCGTTCTTTTCAGCAGCCGAGCTTTTTTACCTGATGCAGGATTACAAACAGGCTGCCAGGGAGTATCTGAATTACTGCGACAATGCCGAAAATACCTCCCGGTGTGAAAAAGCCCTGTACAGAGTCGCGATGATTTACTCGAATACCCTTTCCGAGCCTCAACGCGCGTTCAATGCTTTTACACGCCTTCTCCTGGAATTCCCTCATACAAGTTATGCTGAAGACGCCGTATTCTGGAGTGCCGATTGCCTGCTGCGTATGGGTGTCACCAATCGTGCGCTCAATGAATTCAAAAAGTATATTCAGCGATATCCCGACGGAAAATGGCTTACCGCAGCAAAGACACGTCTGAAAAGAATCGAAACCGCCGAGGTACGTTAGTGTACCGCGGTAAGTACCTCCTGCCAACGATTTTTTTGCTCACTATTTTCTGTGCGTTGCACGAGAATCCCTTCGATCCGGCAAGTCCCTATCATAAACCGCCGGTTTTGGCGGTAGAACTCCAGTTTGATTCAACAAGAATAATAGGAGAAATCAACCGCAATGATGATCACCTCTCCTTTTCCGCCGACGCGCCTTTTCCCTGCACCCTGACCGTCTCGTCCCGCGATTATTTCAGTTCGTCGAAAAGGTTGCAGGTCAAGTTTGAGCATTCTTTAAAAAAGCTATCCGGTGATGAGACTATAAAAAGAGATGATACGCTTAACGATACTATTCTGATATTAGATGAGGGGGGCTTGCATATTCTCAGATTTACAACGGATTCAGATTACGGCGCGACATCGAGCAGTGAGATAGAAGTGACAATCAATACCAAGGCGCCTCCCATCATTAAAGAGATCATAGCGTTGAATGACACGCTTCCGCTGCATCCGCCTTTAGACAGCAGGGGTTTGACTTTCGTTACTGTTATTGTAAATGACACCGATTTTTGTGCCGACTCGATTTATTATGTAAGCGATTACCTGTTTGAGATCATCGGGCACAAGCTGGAAACCGCCGATAGTAACGGTATAGCCATTGATGAGTCGGTCCCGTTCAATTTCTCCCCAAGCTTCCCTGATACTTTACATGCCACTATCATTCATCTGCTTAATATTATTCTTGTTGACAGTCTCAAGCGGAGAGACACCGTCCAATATCCCATTACTTTTTTAGACAATATTATCAGAGGTTTCCCTCCGCATATTGATTCCATTTATATTATCAGTGATGACTCCGTTCTTTATCAATACCGTCCCATAAAGTTCGGCGTCGAAGCAAGCGATTACGTCGATCCTAGTCCCAATGATGACGACACCACCACCAAAACGCCGAAAGACGGCAGTGCCATACAATTCAAATGGGATTTCGGAAACGGCAGAACAATAATAGAAAAAGAGCCCACGTATATTTTCCAGGAACCTGATGACTCCTTTTTTGTCAAAGTCACGGCCATAGACGATTCTAACAACACTCATACGGACTCGATATGCGTCACTATCAAACCCGCGCCTCTAATACCCCGGTTTACCGACTTTTCCGTTGCGTATACGTTGAGCCTGCCATGCACCACCTATACTTCATTAACGGTAACCGATGATGACGGGTATATCAAATACATTTTTTTCTTAATCGGCAGTAATTCTTTCATGAGTCCTTTATCCGAGATTACCGATATGAGGCATATTCTTACGGAAAAAAAGGTGTACAATCTTTTTTTCCTGGCCTACGACAATGACGGCAATACCTGCGATACGAGTTTTACCATCGACCTTAGCGGGCGGTTATAATAAAACTTCTTTCTCCCTGATTTTTTCTGAACGATATTCCATCCGGAAATAACATAAAATGTGAATTTTAAACAGGAAGGATCTCGTTATCGCGATATCGAGTTTTTCTAATCGGTAATTTTCAGTGAATGCGAGAATTGTTTCATTACCACCTCGCATGTATTCACTGCAGGCAAACTCCGCCACCCTCCCACGGCGGAGTTTTTTATTCCTGAACCCGATAAACAATTGCTTCAAATGGCACGACGCGTCATCCCGTATGGAGCGGCCGTTTCCGACATGAAGCGTGCCGGCGCGTCCGGATACAAACGGGGGAATACGATTGAAACGATCCGAAGGAAAAAAAACCGGTTTATGCGGGCGGAGACATCGCACCGGCGGGCAACCCCGTCATCCCGGCAATGGGAGAGCGGGAAAAAATGCTGCCAAAAAGCATCATGGATAATCTTTCCGATTCCGGATAATACTCCATACGCGGACATTATCAACGAAAAGCCGTCTCTCGCTGTCGTAAGATATATTTTTATGACACAATATTTTCACTACCTTTCATAAGGAGCATTTATGGCCTGCATAGAAGCAGAATACAGCATAAGCCCCGCAGGTGAAAAATTCCCCATTCCCCGGCAGGAAGAGTACGCCGGTGAGTTCGACCGTATCGCGAGGCTGGCGGAGAACAACCGGGCGGAGGGCAGGGAGATCGTCGCGGTACTCGGCGTCGGGTTCGTTGGTGCGGTCATGGCCGCGATTGTCGCCGACACCAAGGATGCTTCGGGCAAGCCGTCGAAATTCGTCATCGGTGTCCAGCGTCCCAGTGTGCGCAGCTTCTGGAAAATTCACCTTCTTAACCGGGGGGAATCTCCCGTCAAAGCGGAAGACCCTGAGGTCGATCCCATGATCCGGCGCTGTGTAATCGAGAAGAAGACCCTCGTGGCCACGTACAACGAAGAGGTGCTCAAACTCGTCGACTGCGTTGTCGTCGATGTCCAGTGCGACTATCTCAAAGAGTCGCTCGGCGACCTGCAGACCGGCAGGACCGACATGGCGGCGCTCGAGAAGTCATTCGGCACCATCGCCGAACGCATCAAACCCGACTGCCTGGTGCTCATCGAAACCACGGTGGCTCCGGGAACCACCGAGCAGGTCGCCTATCCTCAATTCAAGAAAATTTTCCGCAGACGCGGCATCTCCGCCGAACCTCTCCTCGCCCACAGTTACGAACGGGTGATGCCCGGACGCGACTATGTAAAGAGCATCCGCGATTTCTGGCGTGTCTGTTCGGGAGTCAATGAAACGGCAAAACGTCGTGTCGTCACGTTTCTCAACGAAGTACTTAACACGAAGGCATTCCCGCTGACGGTGCTCGACCGTCCGATAGAGTCGGAAACCGCAAAGATCGTCGAAAACAGTTATCGCGCGACGATTCTGGCATTTCTCGACGAGTGGAGCCTCTTTGCAGAACAGAACGGCGTTGATCTGACCAAGGTGATAAGGGCGATCAAAGTGCGGCCTACCCACAGCAACATTATTTTTCCCGGCCCGGGAATCGGCGGGTATTGCCTGCCGAAAGACGGCGGCCTGGGCATGTGGGCATATAAGCACATCCTGGGCTGGAACGACAACATCTTCAAAATCACCTCCGCGGCGATCAACATCAACGACACCCGCGCACTCCGCGTGGCCCAGATGACCCGCGATGCCCTGCGCAACATGGACCGTCCGATTGCCGCCGCCGAAATACTGCTGCTCGGCGCCTCATATCGTGAAGACGTGGGGGATACCCGCTACAGCGGATCCGAGCTGATCGTCCGTAGACTGACCGAAATGGGGGCTGAGCTCAGAGTGCACGACCCCTACGTCGACCACTGGTGGGAATTCGAGTCTCAGGACAGCTACCCCTCTGCCGAATACAGTCTCAAACGGTTCTTCCGTAACCAGGAGAAGCTTTCATCGCTTTCAATAAGCCACGATTTGTCCGCATCGCTCACGGATGTCGATGTGGTTATTTTCGCGGTACGGCACCTCCACTATATGGATCTGCAACCGGACGACATCGTGAAACAGATCGGCAAACCTGCGGCCATTATCGACTGCTTCGGCATCCTCGACGATGAAAAAATTGTCCGGTACTTCGAACTCGGCTGCGAGGTTAAGGGGCTCGGACGGGGACACGTCAATCGGATCAAGAAAACGGTAAGAAGGTAAAAAAAAGTACGTGTTCACCTGCGGCGTTGTGCGGCCGCACGGATGTAACAGTGTCTTTCTACGCGTTTATTTCCCTCAGCATTTTTCCATACCGGTCGGTATGGCTCAGAAACGATGAGATCACGCGTGGTTCCGCTTGCGGCGCAACGGTTATAAGCCTCCCGGTGCCGTCCCATTTCCTTTCCTCGCCGCTGTTCCAGTAAAACGGGGCATACCTCCCGCAACCGCGGCGGACGATGCGGTCGATGGAGGCGGCTATTCCCTCTACACCCGTATCGGAAACGATTACCCCCAGCGTGCGCGCCAGGTCGTACAGAACTTTCCACCCCGGAACTCCCGACGGCGGTTTCACCACGGGGGTATAGGTTACAAGCCTCCCCAGAAAATCGCACCGGGAGCCTTCCGTCTCGAGAAACAACGTTCCCGGCAAAGCAACGTCGGCGAAATGAACCGTTTCGGTCATCCTCCAGTCGATTGCCGCTACAAATTCGGCATTGCGGAAAAAGCCCCGTACCGTGTCGTCGTGAAACGGATCTTCTCCGATAATCAACGCCGCTTTGAGGTCGCCCTCTCGAAGCATTCTCAGAAGCTCGGCGCTGTTTCGGGCGCCGGCGATATCCCGAATTTCCGTTTTTCCCGGAAGGAATTCCGGTGCCGCGCCCATAATCTCCAGGCCGGCGCCGTTGGGGACAAGGCGCGGAAGGAGCAGCTCGGTCTGAATACCCTGCGAGCGAAGCAGCAGCATCAAATTTGCTATCGTTTCGCAATCATACGGAGCACGGTCGATCTGGCGATCGAGCCCGTGAATGAAGACGACGGTGCGGGCGTTGCCGAATAACCGCGCCGCCTGACGAAGTTTTAGCGCCGATACTCCCGTCATTGTGTCGGCGTCGCCGTCGTCGTACCGTGCAAGCCCGCCGGCGAATTGCTCTCCTCCGGGAAGGGAAAGGACTGATTCCCTTTTGAAAATGCCGTCACGGTACATGCGTCGCATGAGTGCATTCCACAAGAGCGTCGCCGTTCCCCGCAGCGGATCGAGTGCAAGCGCCTGCGGTATCGCCATGGATGATCCCGGCATGGAACTCAGGGTGACCAGCCCCGCGCCGCTGCGCACCGCCTCGGTGACGGCGACGCTCAGCGGGAGGTGATCCGAAAGCAGATCGGTATTTGAACATACGATGAGGTCCGCTTCCGCAATCACCTCCTTACCGGCGGTCGAGGCGGTAAAACCGAATGATCGGTCGAAGGCCCCCGTGTTTCCCTGCAACAGCATGGAGAGCGAACCGATATTATTCGTCCGCAAGCCGTCGCGACTGATCTGCGAGGCAAGGTACAGCTCCTCGTTCGTCACTTCTCCCGAAACGAAAACACCCACTTTCCCGGCGCCGTGGCGCAGCGCGGCATCATTGAGCCCCTTCGCGCAGGCTGCGGTCGCTTCCTCGAACGTTGCCTTCCGCCGGTGCTCCCCTTCCCGGATCACGGGAACCGCGAGGCGTTGCTGCGCGGCAAACGTCATCGGAGCGAAGCGGCCGTCACGGCAAATATATTCTCCTGCTTTGGCGGAGCGGATGAAAAAAGAATGTTCGCCGACGCTCCGGACTCCGATTCCACATGCCATCGAGCAGAGCGCGCAATGGGTTTCGACATTTCTGCGTTCCAGTGCGGCTCTCCCGGTGAAATGATATTTTTCCGTCAATGCCGCCGTGGGACAGGCATCAATGCAGTTGCCGCATCCGATGCAAGTGGTCTGCGGAAGCGATTCGTTCATCGAGGGCCGGATTTCCGATTTGAAACCCCTTCCCACGAGCCCCAGCGCGGGAAACGGCAGAATGCGTTCACAGGTGCGCACGCAACGCGTGCAGAGAATGCATTTGTTGGGATCGTACATGATTAAAGGGTGGCGGTCGTCAATTTTATGCTTCCGGATTCCGCCGATGAACCGGGACGGATCGACGCCGTACTCTTCGGCATACCGCCGCAATTTGCATTCGTCAAATTCAACGCATCCGCACGACAGGCACCGGGCGCTTTCGACGCGCATCTCCTCTTCGCGCAATCCAAGCGAAACTTCCTTGAAATTTCCCCGCCGTTCGTCCACCGGCAATTCATGCGCCTCGCGCCGCTGCGATTTCCCCACGCACTGGGCGTCGGACAGGCCTTCCTTGCCCCATAGCTCCTTTCGCACGACAAACGGCATACGGGGCAAGGGCGTATTGGTCAGGTGGGCATTGATCGACTCGGCTGCGCGCTTCCCGTCCCTGATCGCGTCGACGACGATTGTCGGGCCGTCATCCGCAGCGTCTCCCCCGGCAAATACTCCATCGAGGCTCGTTTTCATGGTTACCGGGTCGACGTCGATCGTTTTCCAGCGCGTCAACGCCAGTCGCCGTTCGCCGATCGACAGCAACCCTTCGAGCACCGGCTCCTGGCCGATGGCCGTGACCGCCATGTCGCACTGAAGGGTGAATTCGGAGCCTTTGACCGCCACCGGCCTCCGGCGTCCCGACGCATCGGGTTCACCCAGCTCCATGCGCAGGCAGCGAAGACCGCACAGATGTCCTTCCCGAGTGACAAGACCGACCGGCGCGGTGAGTTCCATGAGTTCGACGCCCTCCTTGAGGCAGTCGGCAAGTTCAAGCGGGTCGGCAGGCATTTCCGCCTTTGTCCGGCGATAGGCGATAATGACTTCACGGGCACCCAGCCGCCATACTGTCCGCGCGACATCCAAGGCCGTGTTCCCGCCGCCGACGACAACGACGGTCCCCGCAACGGGGGCCGGGCTGTCGGTCATCCTTCGGAGAAAATCGATTCCGTCAACAATGCCGGCAGTGTCGCGCTCGCCCTCAATGCCCATCGGCTTTGCCCGCCACGCCCCGGCGGCGATAAAAAGCGCATCGTGCCGCTTTTTCAGTTCCGCCAGCGTGGTATCGCTCCCCACGCGCACGGAGCACTCTATCCGCACCCCTCGCCTGCGGATATGCTCTATTTCCCGCTCAAGCACTTCGTCGGGGAGGCGGTAGGAGGGGATTCCGTACCGCAGCATTCCTCCCGGCCGATCCATGGCCTCGTAGATCGCCGTTTCATACCCCATACCGGCCAGAAACCATGCGGCCGACAATCCTGCCGGACCGGCGCCGATAATGCCGACCGATTTTCCGTTCGGCGGTTCACACGGCGGAGGATCGCCGTAGGCGCCATCGACATCAGTAAGAAAACGTTTGACCGCATTGATGTTCACCGGCTGGTCGTGTTCCCTGCGGCGACATTCAATTTCGCATTTCCGCACGCATATTCTCCCGCACACCGCTGGAAGCGGATTGGTCCTCCGGATCAGGTCGATCGCCTGTGCATATTGCCCCATTGCGCTCAGAGCAAGATACCCCTGTGTGTCGACACCGGCGGGACAGGCAAGCCTGCAGGGAGGCAGGCAATCAGCGTAGTGGTTTGAGATGAGAAGCTCGAGCGCGGTCTTCCGCGAGGCGCGGATGCGGTCGTTGTTCGTCTCGACCTCCATGTCCTGGGCCACCCGCGTGGCGCAGGAGGGTACAAGATTGGGACGCCCTTTCACCTCCACCACGCAGAGAAAACACGACCCGTAGGGAGGCAGCTCCGGTGAATTGCAGAGCGAGGGTATGGAATCGAGTCCCTGCTCCTGCACGGTTTCGAGAATCGTGGCGTTCTGCCGGGCCGTAACCTTTTGTCCGTTGATGGTAAGCGTTATCGTCGTCATACCTGCCGCAGCCTATTCTTTGTAAATAGCGCCGAAGGCGCAGATCGAGATACATTTGCCGCACCTGACGCATTTCGCCGTATCAATCCGGTGGGGCGTCTTGCGTTCTCCGCTGATCGCTCCCGACGGACACTGCTTCGCGCAGAGCATGCAGCCCGTGCACTTCGACGCATCGATAATGAAATCGGTGAGCGCCGGGCACTGATGGGCGGGGCATTTTTTCCGCGTTATATGGGTTTCGTACTCCTCCGGAAAATATTTAAGCGTGGTGAGTACGGGATTTGGAGCGGTCTGGCCCAGCCCGCACAGGCTTGCCTCCCTGATCTGCCGGGCCAGCAGACTGAGTTTTTCGATATCGTCCTCCGTTCCCTCTCCGCAGGTGATCCGTTTGAGTATCTCCAGCATCCGCAGCGTGCCGATCCGGCAGAAGGTGCATTTGCCGCACGATTCATTCTG
>JAFGNB010000284.1 GCA_016927235.1 Chitinispirillaceae bacterium | reverse complement strand
TTTTCCGCAGCGGCGGTTTCCTTCCGTAACGGTCGTTCGCGATCGTATCATGGTGCGGGCGGCCTTCGCCTGGCACGGAACGGCGGCGCTCTATTCACTGCTGGGAGAGCGGTTGACGACGACATCCTTCCGGGTGGGAAACGGCGCGACAACATGCATCTCAACGCACAGCGCGGCAGGCGTGCGGATCATACGGCTGCGGTCGGATAAGGGGGACGCTGCAGTAGTGCCGGTCGGCGGAATCGGACAGAGCCGGATTCCGTTATCGGTAAACCGTTAGGACCGTCGACGTCCGCCACGCCTCACCGTGGATAATCATCTTCATGCCGGAATGCCCCTTTTTATCGCATGGCCGCATTCAGCGGTTGACCGGTATCGGTTTTACAAAAGTCCGGCCCGCTACCGCGCACTCCAGCAGATAGGCGCCGGGTGCGAGGTTTTCACGTGAGAAGGTTATCGTACCGTATGCTTTTCTGTTCAGAATTATTTTCCCGTCCGGAGAAAACAATCTCGCCGAAACGGTTCCCGCGAAGGGATGGATTATCATGATCGCCCTGCCGGTGCTCGTCACGGAAACGTCGCTTCCGTTTGCCGGTCGAATCGCTTCGGGTTTTCCGGGATCGGACATCACGGCCGAAGGATTCGACAAGGTGATGAGTCCGACGCTGTAATAGTTCTGTTTGAAGGATTTTGTCCAGGTCTTTTCGGTCAGGGTCACGGTGGAGGCCGGATCCTGCTCGGCGAGCGCTTCGGCGTTTTTAAGCTGCGTCCATTGCGCCTGGCTCGGGTTCTGCGGTTTTCCCATATCAACCCACGCGCGGTACGTATTGCTGCGGGTGCGGTCGACGATCAGGTGTTCGACCTTGACCTGCCCCGGCGCCCAGGGGATATTGTTGACCGTCAGCGACACGTTGTCCTGCGTCGACGAGTTTGCCGCGGCTCCGTTCACGTGACTGTACAGGAGGATCTGAACGGCGTTATTGTCGGCGGAAACGGTGGCGCAGCCGTTGACGCCGTCGGCCGCGGTCCCGCCGGTCAATGGAAGCGTGTAGTCGCCCAGTCGGTGGAGCAGCTTACAGGCATTGAAAACCGGTTTGGCCAGGTCCCACGACTCCTGATAGCGCGAATCCCCGCGCAGCAGCATGCCGTAGTTGCCCTCGTCGTAGGCGGTGTTTGAGCCGGCGTTGTTCTCTTCATAAATATCGGAAAGCGTCCAGTATCCGTACATCGACGGCGGGGGGTAGGTGGCGCCGTTGCCGTTGAGCATGCAGATCGTTTTCGTGTAAAAACTGGCGGAGGTTTCGTCGTCGCGGTCCACGGTCTGATTGTAGGTGGAGCCCCATTCGTCGTTGAGGATTTCGCCGGTGAAATTTTTTGATTTACAGGCGGCAACGACCGCCTTGTGATAATCATTCTGCGAATTGGGAGCCGAGAGCATGCCGCCGTAGTTGGCGTTGTTCGAGTAGCGGTGATAGGAAATGAAGTCGATTTTGAGATTCTTGGTTCCGGTGATGGGGTTGTTGTTGGTACGGACGTAATCGATGAAATTTTCTATTCCGTACGGTATTGCCGCGTCGGCGGTATAGGCCGGGCCGCCGATCTTGACTTGCGGGTCGGCTTCCATGATCGCGGCGCAGGTATGTGCATAGAGCAGCGGATAATCCTCCATGCCCGTATACATCCATTCGGGCTCGTTCCAGACCTCGAAGTACCAGTTCTTTCGCACTTCTTCGGCGCCCCATTTCTCCTCACAGTGTTTCACGAGCGCCGTAACGAGCGCGTGCCATTTGTTCCAGTCCTTGGGAGGGCGGTTGATGGCGGTAACGCCGTTATACCATAATCCGAGATTCCCCTTGTCAGTGGCCAGCGCTGAGGGCATGAAGCTTATTTCCAGTATCGGCCTCATACCGGCGGCAAGCGCAGCGTCGTAAATCTTGTCGAAATTTGTCCAGTTATAGGAGGCAGTGCCGTTGGTTTCGGAATAGACCTTGACGTCGTCATTCAGGATTCCGTGGGCGCGAAAATACTGGAATCCCGCTTCGTCGTGAGCCCGTTTCATGGCATTCTGAATGTTGCGGCCGTAGGCCGAACTGAGCACCGTATAGGCATGACAGGTGGAGACCAGCTTCTCATAAAACCGGTTCCACGCCGTTCCCTTCTGTCCCGCATCGACCGTGATGGTATAGTTTGCCGCATGCACGCGGAAGGACGACGCGGAGAGCGCCGCGAAGAGGGTCAATTGGATTGCAGCCGACCGCTTCCTTTTCATATATCGATCCTTTCTTTAGGGATTATCGCTGCGGCGGGAATTAAAAATGAACTACCATTTTCGTCGCCCACCACCAGTCGCCGTGACGCAGGGTCACATCCTGCAGATCCTGGCTTCCCTTGCCCATAATCAGTGTATGGCTTGTCGGTATGAAGTGATCGTTCGCGACCTGGCCGATGAGCGAAAAATGCGATCCGATCGTCCGTTTCGCGTACACCGACCATTTTAATTTCTCATGAACCGCCTGGGAATTCTCCAGGTCGGGAAGAGGGAACTGGTCTTTAAACGACCGCCTGAAACCGTTCGGATAGTCGCTGTCGTAATACTCGACTTCGATATTCAGCACCTCGAGGCAGCGAAAGGCCGGAACGTTGAATCCGACCGTCACCGGCACTCTTTTTCGAAGCTCGTCGTAGTAATTTTTTGATGTATCAATGGTATTGGAGTAGTTTTTCACTCCCAGAACCGCCGTTTCGCAATAGAGCTTCAGGTCTTCCTCGCCGAAAAGTTTTCTAATAAAATCCAGGGGCACAACTCCCTTGATGTCGAAGGAGAGCCGGCCCATGAGCTTTATTCCCGAGAAACTGAGGTACGACGTGTCTCCAATCTCCGCCGGATTGCCGAAATCATCGGTGATCGTTCGAACATTCGTGATCGAGTAGGCGGTTTCCCGGTCCTTGGGCGTGGTGATCCGCTTGTTGATTGAGAGCAGTCGGTAGAGGCTCGTCCCGCCCCCCACCGTGAGAATTCCGGGAAGTGAAAAATCGGCGATATACGAAAGGGAAAAATCCCCGGGAGGAAAGAGGAAATCGGTGATCTCCGACGTCAGAAACAGGTGGTGATTGAACCTGCCCCCAATGGTGTTACCCACGCGCACACCGAGCAGATCGGCATAGGCGCGGTCAAACCGGTTGATGATGATCCCCGGATAGCATCCCGTTCTGAAGAGATACTCTCCGAAGTTCCGCGCCTCGGCGTTGTATTTATAGGGGAAAAATCCCGCTTCAACCTGCAGCAGCGGTCTTTCAAGATCGCCGAACGAGTAAACTCCCTCGCCGTGCCAGATGGAAAATTTCAGGAGGGGACGCTGCGTTTCCAGGTACTGATCGTTGAGCCGGTTGCCCAGGTTGAAGGAGAAGTTCAGCATTCCCTCCGCACCGACCAGGATCCTGAAACGGTCGTTGACCGCGACATCGGCGCATAACCCGATGAAGGCTCTCTGGACCCACCCGTGGTCGACCTCTCCGGTCGAAGAGTTGTACATCCAACTGTACCCCTTCATGATCTCACCCGTTTCAACCGATGCATAGCCGTTAAGCTCGGGGACGAACGTACGCTTTTCCTCTTCGGCAAAACTCACGAAATTGCACAGAAAAACCCCGGCGATTGCGATAGACAAGGTGATCGTGGTATTCATCCGCAACGGCTCCTTCATCGCGACACTCATCGTGCAGCACCTGCTTTTTATAGATTCGGCGACATTCCCCACGATGAAAATAGGTGTCCTGGCATATAAAAATCAAGCATTGGAAGGGGAGCATCCCGCTGATTATACATAAAAAAAGTCCCCTTTTCGAAAAGGGGACTTTTTCACTCCGGCTCTCCGGAGCGATAAACGTTCGGCTTATCCTCTGAAGAAGAGGTACGCGAAGAGTATGGCGCCAAGAATGGCGACCGTTCCGACAACATCCCATTTATTCCATGTCGACCGCGACTGTTTCCGGTCTTCATCGGTTAGGGTTCCGTATGTAAGACCGCTGATTTTGGAGTAATCGGGTACGTTCGTGTTGTAACTGACAATCAGCATCACGACCACACACATAATAGTAATGAATAGGCTGTAATATTGAAAGTAGGTATTGTTTACAATCCAGAATAACGACCCTTCAGCATAAGAAAAATTGCTCAACATCTTTACCGGGGTGTCGACCGCCAGACGGAACAATCCGAGAGCGAAGCCGACGATCAATGCCCATAAACACCCCTTCGCGTTCACCCGTTTGTTGAAAACGCCGAGGAAGAAAACAACGAAAATCGGCGGTGCAAGATATGCCTGAACTCCCTGGAGATAGTCATATAAGCCTTTTCCTCCCTGAATGACCGGAATCCAGAGCAGTCCGATAAGGACCATGACCAGCGTGGCCATTCTACCGACCCACACCACCTGTTTCTGAGATGCGTTCGGACGCATCCTTGCATAAAAGTCAATGGTGAAAAGGGCGGATGACGCATTGAAGGCACCGGCAAGCGAACTCATCAGCGCGGCGAGAAGTCCGGCGACCACGATGCCGCGTATGCCGATCGGCAGCACCTGAGCGACGAGCAGTGGAAATGCCTGCTGGGCATTATCGCGAATAATCTGCCCGCCTGCATCAAATATGGTCTGCTGCAGTACGGCATTCTGACCGCTTTTTGCAATTGCAAACGCAATCATGCCGGGAATGATGAAAATGAAGACCGGCAGGAGTTTCAAAGCGGATGCACAGATTGAGCCCCGTCGTGCGACCTGTTCGTTCTGCGCGCCAAGGACACGTTGAACGATATACTGATCGGTACACCAGTACCACAGGCCGATGATCGGCGCACAGAACAACATGCCGACCCAGGGATAGTTATCGTTGAAATACCAGGCCATGCGACCGGCTTCCTTTACGGGAGCCCAGGTGGATTTCAACCCTTCGGGAACCATCGGACGCCAGAGGTTGAACATTTCGGAACCGCACACTTCACGAAGCACGTGCCACCCACCGAGTGCTTTCAGACCGAAGATGGTTACCAACGCCGAACCGAAGACCAGAACAACCGTCTGGATTGCCGACGTATAGGCAACGGCACGCATTCCCCCCATGATGGTATAGATTCCCGTCAGCACAATCACCAGAATGGAGCCGACCCAGAAGCTGTTCATTCCCATGAAACTGATATCGGGAAGAAGAACGGCAAACACCACACCGCCGGCAAAAATGCCCACGGCGAGTTTGGTAAGGACATAGGCGACGAGCGAAATCACCGAAAGAACGGTCCGGTTAATGGAAGAAAATCTTCTTTCGAGGAATTCAGGCATGGTGAATACCTGGGAGCGCATATAAAAGGGCACCATAACCCATGCCAAGATAAGGAGGCACCAGGCGTGCAGTTCATAGTGTGCCATCGCCACCCCGTCGGTTGTTCCCGAACCGGCAAGTCCGACCAGATGTTCGGAACCGATATTTGAAGAAAATACCGCTGCTCCAATAATCCACCACCCCAGGTTTCGGCCGGCAAGGAAATACTCAGAAGAAGTTTGTGACTGCTTTTCTTTAAGATATGCCCACCACCCGATTCCGAACACGATGGCGAAGTACCCCAGAATAATAAGCCAGTCAACAGCGTGCAGTGCTGTCATACTCGCCCCTTTCTAAATATGGTTGAGTGTTTTGTAGCTGGTAAAAGAAGAGACACGGTCGTTTGCTTTTTTATGAATTTAAAATAACGGCTAACGGCAGTTCCTTAAGAATTTCTCAGTAAAAAATGAAGAACCGTTCTTTCATGCTTAAAATAGGATTTTTCGGCAGGAGACACAAGAGCGGCGATAATAAAAAGCATCCGTCACTACTCCCCTTTTGTAGTAACGGATGCAGCCGGAAGATACCCATTCGATTATTGATACATCTGATCGAAAAACTTCTGCGCGTTGACGACGGCCGCCCGCATCATGTCTTCAGCCTTTGCGGTCTCACGTTTGGCGAGAAGTTTCATAAGCTCGGTTTCATCGAGATGCTGAGCCGCTTTATCGCACGCTTCCCATGAAAGGACGCTGCGAACGACCCGGTCGATCCCCTGTCGCTCGTTGTCGTACGCGCGCGTCTGCATATCGTGGCCTTTCCAGCGAGCAAACCCGGCCGCCCGGATCAGACCGGCAACCGCGATGTTCATTCCGTTGACGCGGGTACCGTGGTCGATATCGTATTTGCCCGGACCGCCGAGGATGATGCCGTCGTTGTAGCCTTGACTGTTAAGGTGCATGTGCACCATGGCGCCGCTGTCGAGCTCCTCGACGGTGTCGTTGATAAGATCGAGGCCGATCATTTCGGTGTGTCCGAATTCTTTGTTGACGCCTTTCTTCGCGCGGGGAATGTCGAACTCCTCTTCAAGCCTGCGCCAGAAAAGCAGCGCGCTGGCGACCGTCGGGAGCAGCATTGCCGGATGGCCTTCGTTGGGTTTCGGTTCGATTGCCATATAGAGTTTCCCGCCCGCCTTCTCTTCGTGTTTGCAGAGTGCCGCGACGCTCTCTTTGAGCGTCTGATACATCGCGCGGACGCCGATGGAGGCGAGATCATAACCGTAGGAGCCGTTCCAGAGCACTAAGGTCGGCGGGACATCCTTATGCCATGCTTTTTTTAACGGTCCGTAGGCGAGGTCGACCGTTTTGGTGCCGAGGTCGCGGGCTGCGACGAGCTCTTTTTTGTCAAGAGACGCAATGCCGCCGTAAGCGAAATGGGAATGAGCGCCGGGAGTGATCATGGCCAGGGAGATTTTCGCATCGACCAGGGCGTCGGCGAACCTGGCCGCCGTCTTTTCGTCGATCTCGCTGTTGTAGTGGACTTCGTAGCCGAGGTGGATGTTGGCGGGAAGACGGGGAGCGATTTTGTCCCTGATCAGTCTGACGGTTTTTACGGTGGTAAGATTGTTCGCGTTCCATTTTTCACGAATATTTCCGGGAACGAATCCGCCTTTTCCCGCATTGAAGGTCCACCGGCAGATACTGTGCAGCGATTTTTGTTGTGCCATGTCTGAAAGCTCCTTATTAAATGAATAATGAATAATGTAAATGATCGATTACGTGTGCTTATAGCGGCCTCTCCGCTTTGCAGCGGGAGGCTCTTTACGCATTCACCCCTTCCTTTGCCGCCTTGATCCGATTGTTGCAGATCGACAGCCAGTGCCGGTATGCGTCACCGTAGGCGGTCTTCAATTTCCGGTCGGGTTCGATACGCCGGACGACCGTAAGGCTGGCGAAGGCATCGTTGAGTCCGTTGTAAATTCCAGCGCCGACTCCCGCACCCCGTGCGGCGCCCTGCGCTCCATCGGTGTTGTAAAGTTCGACGGCGCTTCCGGCAACCGTTGCGAAAACCTCCCCGAAGAGTCTGCTTTTAAACATATTGGCATTGCCGGCGCGGACCACGCGGATTTTGAGGCCCATGGAACGCATGATGTCGATGCCGTTCATAAGGGCAAAAACGATCCCTTCCTGGCTGGCGCGCAGCAGATGCGGCCGGGAGTGGCGCGTCAGGTCAAGGTTGTGTATCGACGCCCCGACCGTGAGGTTTCCCAGCGTACGCTCGGCGCCGTTTCCGTAAGGGAGAACGCGGAGGCCGTCGCAGCAGGGAGGAGCGCTTTGCGCCTCTTCGTCCATGCGCGCGTAAGAGATCGAACGGTCGCTCCAGCTTCCGAGCGTCGTCCGGAGCCAGCGGTTGAGAATGCCCGTACCGTTGACGCATAAAAGAATGCCCAGTCGCGGTTTTTTTTCAGTGCTGTTGACGTGAAGAAAGGTGTTCACCCGTCCCTTCGCATCATACGACGTAATGTCGGTGACGCCGTAAACGACTCCCGACGTTCCGGCGGTCGCAGCGATCTCTCCCGGTTGAAGAACGTTGAGCGAAAGCGCATTGTTGGGCTGATCGCCGGCACGATAGGCGACGGGAATGCCTTCGGTGACTCCCAGAAGCGAGGCCGCCTGGGCGGTAACGGCGCCCTGGAACCCGAACGTCGGCACAAGCGGCGGAACGGTATCGGGATTGATGCCGTAATGGTCGAGAAGGAAATCGGCGCGTTTCCCCGCCTTGAAATCCCACAGCATGCCTTCCGAAAGCCCTGATGCTGTGGTTGATGCATCACCGGTTAATTGAAGAGCGATATAGTCGCCGGGGAGCATGAATCGATGGACGGAGCGGAACAGCTTTTTACGATTTTCCGCCACCCATTTGAGTTTTGAAGCGGTGAAATTCCCGGGGGGGTTGAGCAGGCGACTCAGACACTTTTTCCGCCCGATCTCCTTCAGGGCTTTCTGGCCCACCGCCACCGCCCTGCTGTCGCACCAGATAATCGACGGCGCCAGCGGCCGGAGCTGTTTATCGAGCATCACGAGACCGTGCATCTGGTAGGAGATGCCGATCGCCCGTACGTCGTGGAGATCAATTGATGAGGAAGCGCGGATTCTTTCCGTCGCTTTCCGCACATGCTCCCACCACGTG
>JAFGNB010000283.1 GCA_016927235.1 Chitinispirillaceae bacterium | reverse complement strand
TCGCGGGTGACCGAAACCGATTTTGCAACGGCAAACGGATGATCTGGGGTTTTTTCCGACTGATCGCCGACCGGACTACCGGCACATCCGAACAGCACCGGAATCATCGAGCAAAGGGCAATTGCACTATACTGGTTCATACGAATCCTCCTGTTTGTGGGTTAGTCGATGAATCATTTTTTATTCTTCTCTTCCAATGATGACCCGAAAAGCGGGTGTCGGAGTTTTTTTTCTTACAAATCGTGCCGTCTGTCCGTTCAGAGTGAATAATGATGTCCTCTTCAGCGGGGTCGGTTCGTTACCGAAAGAAATCACCTTGAATGCGGATCGGGGCTCTCTGATTACGCTATGTGTTTTTTTATTCCTGACAGGCACTTTCGTTGCCGTCATTTTGTGTATCTTCGACTGATCAGGATCGCAGATAAAAATGTTGTTTCCATCATACGCGATATCGGAACCGTTTACATCAATGTAAATCGCCAGTGAATCGTCATCGGCCAATGACAGAATCATATCGCCGGTTCCCGTAGCGGTAATTCGCCTTATTCCCCACAGTCCGTCTCCAATTACCGTCAATCCTGAAAATGGCGTGTTGCTTTTCCGCTGTATGGATCCCTCAGTAGTGATCGAGTAGATAGCGGAGATGACTGAGATAAAAAATGTATCGTTCGATATTCCGAGTCCGAATAGGAGTCCGGTATGGGAAGGTATTCCATAGAGAATAAAAAGTAATGAATCTGAAATGAGTTTCGCGCTTGCATCAATTTCATACATTCTGTAAGGGACGGAATTGGTGGTGGTGGGAACATCCGAAACCGGTTCGTCTATCGTAACCCAGAGCTGCCCGTTTTTATGGCTTATCCCGCAGATCCTCGAGCGGTGAATTGTTATGGAATCGGTTATAACCATATCGCTGTTCAGTTTGTAAACTATTGGATCAGAAAGATTCGAGATCCAGAAAGAGTCATTATAATAATCTATCGTTATCGGATTAGAGATGGGAGAAGGGTATTCTCTTTCGGTCGTAAGCGTATCGCCGCTGTAAGCATTTATGCAGAAAAAAAGCGTCAAACGTAGAACAATTTGCCGTCGTGTCGTCTTCACCATGATTTCCTTTCCTTATGTTTTTCGCTGCTTATTCGGCAACCGTCGGGTTGAGTATTCTCCCCATGAACAGTATCGTTCCGGTCAATTTATCACGGATGACGAAGATAAAAGGCCGATCGACGATGAAAATGCAATCATTGGTGGAACTGCCGCGCAACTCGATTATCACCGCTGTTGCCGCGGCGGCTTCGGTGCCTTTTTCGTCAACCGAGATAAATGCCTTGTGAAACACGTCGGCGACGTATATCTCTCCTTTTCCCACGTCGAGCATCGCGGAAAAATCGGCTTGACCGCCGAACGCATCGATCATCCCGAGCGCCCGGAGCGCATCTTTAATTGATTTGGTGCCGAAGGTAAATTCGAACTTCGGCAGGGAAACGTCGAGTTCGGCGGAATCGAGCGAGTTGACTAGTCCGTCGATTACTTCCATGTTCATCGAGCTTTCAAAAACGGCAAATGAATCCGAATCGGGAAGCAACACCGTCATGGCGAGCCGGCCGCCCTTGTAGGGAAAATCGAGCGCCCGAACGCCGCTTCCCCGGGCGTAGAGCATCTTGACCTTTTTTCCCGGTTCGTTAAGCTGCATGAGCGGGGCCTGTAGTGTGGTGTTGTCGAGCAGGCGGAAGGGTTTCTTCGCGGTGAGATCCGGATCAAAGGAAAACAGCCAGTCGGCAAGGAAATAGATCGCATTGGTGAGCACGGCCACTGTGAGCGGATTAATTACTCCCGGCGGCACCAGGTCCTGGATTTTTTGATCCGTCTGGTCTGAAACCCAGGTATTGATGATCTCGCGGCTCTCCTCGGGTTTGGATCTGAAGTCCAGAAGGTTGACGCCCGCTCCGTAATACCGTGAAAGATGGTCGAGGTACCTGACATAAAAATTCATTCCTGTCTGCAGCCAGGTACTGTTGACGACAGTGAGGGAAATTCCTTTGGTGGACTCCGCATGTTCCATAAGCGAGCAGTCGATTGCATTGATCGCCAGATCAAACGCGTCGCCTTCGAGCGTCACCTGCAGGGCGTCGCGTATCTGCCGCTTCGTGTCGCCAACCCCGCCTGCAGCGGTCATGGCCAGCGCCGCGGTGATGCTGTAAGGGGAAAAGAAAAGGTTTTTACCCTCTTCGGCAAGCAGCTTGTACATACTGACAGCAAACGTGTTGTTGCTGGCTGCCTGTTCGTTAAGCAGGTCCTCGGAAACGGCGGCGGTCTCGCGGGTGACCGAAACCGATTTTGCAACGGCAAATTGCTGATCACGGGTACCTCCCGACGGATCACCGACCGGATTTTCACTACATCCGAACAGCACCGGAATCATCGAGCAAAGGGCAATCGCAGCAGACCGTTTCATACGAACCTCCTGCATAAGGATGTGGGTGAACGGTTGAATCCTGATTCCAGGATTACCCTTGTTTTAATATATCGTGTAGTTAAAGCGGAGTCAATATGATTAAATAGAAAACGCTTCCTGAATAAGGAAGCGCTACAAGATTCCTATAAATATACAATATCTTTATAAATATCAAG
>JAFGNB010000025.1 GCA_016927235.1 Chitinispirillaceae bacterium | reverse complement strand
CGGATCGCCGCGACATAGCCGCCGGGGCCGCCGCCGATGATAATCAGATCGTACATCGTTTCCATAGGTTGTTTTCCTTTTTTGATTATACTTCCAATAGGTGAAAAGCTACCATTCTTTTCGCTTGATTGTAAGCCTGGGGGCCCTTGTCTGAGTCAGCCTGCTTCTGGGCTGGCGAGTTAGGGCTGGCTGGAAATCAGGCGAAAAGGATGGTAGCTTTTCACCCGTTAACAGTATAAATTTGGTCGTTACATAAGAATGAAAAGCGGATTTTCCACCATCCTTTTGAGATCGCGCATGAACCGGGCCGCATCGGCTCCATCGATCGTGCGGTGGTCGCTGGTGAGCGTCAACTTCATGATCGAATGGACGGTGAGCGTATCGTTCTCCTCTTTGTCCAGAAGCGGAACGCGCTGGACGCTTCCGACCGCCAGAATCGCCGATGCCGGAGGATTGATTATCGCGGTGAACTCTTCGGTGCCGAAAGAACCGAGGTTGCTTATGGTGAATGTCGCGCCGTTATACTCCTCCGGTTTCAGCTCCATGGTGCGAGCCTTGGCGATGAGGGATGTCAGCTCATCGCTGATCTGCGAGATACTCTTGCGACCGCAATCCCGTATGACCGGTGTTATGAGTCCATCATCCAGGGCGACGGCGAGGCCGATATCGATCGACCCGTGGTGGATGATCGAGTCCGTATTCCACGAGGTGTTGATCTTTGGGTTCTTTTTAATGGCTTCGGCCGCGATTTTCAGGAGGAATGCGTTGAGTGACAGGCGGGCTTCGGGGTGTTCGTTGTTGTAAGCGGTTCGCGTCGCTATCAGGCCATCGACGACTACGGTGCCTTTCAGGTAGAAATGGGGTATAGAAGTAACCGCTGCGGTGAGACGCGCCGCGATGGTTTCGCGCATCATGCTGAGTGGCACGACCGTATCGCCTGTCATCGGCGTCAATGCCGGTGACGGAGCTTTCAGTCGCGTACTTTGGGATTTATAGGCAGCTTCGACGTCCCGCAGGATGATTCTGCCGCCGGGCCCGGTGCCCTGAATCGAAGCGAGACTCAGATGGTGCTGCCGGGCGATCCTGCGCGCCAGCGGCGATGATTTTTGATGTGCCGGCTCCTCGTGTCCACTGGGAGAGAGAACTGCCGCGGCGGGTGTTGAAATGGCTCGGGGAGCCGCGGCCGTCGGTTGCTGGGGCTCGACCACCGCTGCCGGAGAGTGCAACTGGTTCAGGAGCGGGGTGATATCTTCATCATTCTTCCCGACGATGGCGATCGGCGTTCCGACCGTGACCGGCGTGCCGGCCTGTATGAGTATCCTGAGCAGGGCGCCGGATGCGATCGTTTCGTACTCCATGGTGGTTTTGTCGGTTTCGACGTCACACAGGATGTCACCGGACTTGACGGCGTCTCCTTGTGTAAACCTCCATTTTTGGATGGTCCCTTTTTCCATGGTAGGGGAGAGTGCCAACATGCGGATTATTTCAGCCATAAGCGAGAGAACTCCTTTGTATTCTTCTGTTACTGATTTTCATGAGGTTCATACGTGCGTTATCGAATGAGCGGGTAAGCGATTGCCGTCCGCTCTTCCGGCTGGCAGGAAGCCTGGGAGCCCATGTCTGAGCCAGCCCGCTTTTGGCTGGCGAGTTAGGGCTGGCTTCCTACCAACCGGAAGAGCGGGCGACAACCGCTTACCCGTTCGTCGCATAACTGCATCGCCGTACCGCGGCGATGATCGCGGCGACCGAGGGTTGTGCCGCGAGTTCGAGGCCGTGGTTATACGGCATCGGAACATCCTGCGAATTGATGACCTCGACCGGGGCATCAAGAAAGTCGAAACATTCCTGGGACACCCGGCATCCTATATGGGTACCGATGCTCGCGACGGGCCAGGCTTCGTCGATGATGACGCACCGATTGGTTTTGCGTACCGATTCGAAGACGGTCGTCTCATCGAGCGGTCGCAGCGACCGCAGGTCGATGACCTCTGCCGAGATATCTTCTTTGGCCAGTTCAGCGGCCGCTTCCATCGCGAGTTTCATCGGCTTCGAAAACGAAACGATGGTGACATCGGTGCCCTCCTGGCGGATCGCCGCCGTGCCGATGGGTACCACATACTGCTGCTCCGGTACTTCGCCGGTCCAGTTGTACATGAGTTCCGCTTCGAGAAAGACGACGGGGTTGTCGTCCCGTATCGCCGATTTAAGAAGACCCTTGGCGTCATGGGGCGTTGACGGGGCCACGACTTTCAGGCCCGGTATGTGGGCGAACATCGACTGCAATGCCTGTGAATGCTGGGAACTGAGATATTCCGCGGGTCCGTTCGGTCCTCTGAAAACGATGGGAAGGGTGAACTGGCCGCCGGACATGTAGCGCATCTTCGCCGCGTTGTTGAGCACCTGGTCGAGCGCCTGGATGGAGAAATTGAAGGTCATCCATTCGACGATGACCCGCATGCCGGCCATGGCCGCACCGATCCCGACGCCGGTGAAACCTTCTTCGGTAATGGGTGTGTCGATGACTCTTGATGGTCCGTATTTGTCTAAAAGGCCCTTGGTGACCTTGTAGGCGCCGTTGTATTGTGCGACCTCTTCACCAATGATGATGATCGCCGGATCGCGTTCCATCTCTTCGTCGAGGGCCTGGTTGAGAGCGTCGCGGAATGTCAGTAATGCCATAGTGAGATCTCCTTTTCAATTTTGGGTGACGTTTACACCAGAACATCTTCGTAGAGGGTTTCGAGCGCCGGTTGAGGGCTTTTCTCGGCGAATTCCATCGCATCATCGACCTCGATGCGGCATCTGGCTTCAAGTCGTTCGAAATCGTCCTGCCCCGCGACTCCCGCTTCGGTCATCTTTGATTTAAGGATTAAAATCGGGTCTTGTTTTTTGTATTCGTCAAGTTCTTCCTTGGTACGGTACTTTGCCGGGTCGCTCGCCGAGTGGCCGCGGTAACGGTAGGTCTTGACTTCGATGAACGCGGGTTCGAGGTTCTCCCGGCAGTGTTTGCCGGTGCGGACGAATTCTTCGTAAACGGCAAGAACGTCCATGCCGTCGACCTGTCTGCCTTGGATGCCATAGGAGTTGCCGAACAGGGTAAAGTCCGTGACCGACGAGACACGACGGAAATCGGTACCCATCCCATATTGGTTGTTTTCACAGATGAAGATCACCGGCAGGCGCCAGATCTTGGCCAGATTGAGGGTTTCGTGGAACGACCCCTGATGGATCGCGCCGTCTCCGAAGAAACAGAGGACGAGGCCGCCCTCTTTGTTGTAGGCAATTTTCAGGGCGACGCCCGCAGCAAGCGGTATATGGGCGCCGACGATGCCATTGCCGCCGAGGAAGTGGTTTTTTGCGTCGAAGAAGTGCATAGAGCCGCCTTTCCCGCGCGAGCAGCCGGTTGCTTTACCGTAGAGTTCGGCCATGAGGCTGCGACTCGAGGTGCCGCAGACTAATGCATGTCCATGATCGCGGTAGGCCGTGAGGACATAATCCCTGGCGAGATCGAGCGATGCTATCGAGCCGACCGCGACCGCTTCCTGGCCAATATAGAGATGGAGGAATCCGCCGATTTTGCGCAGTCCGTACATCTGAGACGCTTTTTCTTCGAAATCGCGGATCAGGAGCATCTGATAGAGCAGTTTTTCAAGAAATTCCTTGGCGTAAGGGAGTGACGTTTTTTTTGAGCTCATAATGGTAGACCTGCCTGAAAGAGCGTGAAAGTAAACCGGCGGAGCCGGCAATCAGTATGGATGCAACGGGTGGAAGCCGTCACTGTCGCGGACCGAAGTCGACCGTCTCTTTCGTGCCGGCGGTCGGCTGGAAATAGACTGCCTGTTCGATGACCGTCTCCAGGACGATGAGGTCGGACGGGTCCGAGGCAATCTTCCAGAGTACCGTCGGTCGGCGGCTCAGGGTCTCGAAAACACGGCTCTTCAATTCCGGGTTGTCGATGATGTTGATCTTGCCCCGTGCATTCACGATCTTGTTCAGTTCGCGCGTCTGGATCATCCAGGAGGCATTCGGATTAGCCGCCACATCGTGGATCTTATTGAAATGGATCGATGTCACGGCATAGATGCACCGAGGCTCTTCCTGAAGGAAAACCGGCGTCATCCAGCGTGCTTCGGGATATCCCTCTTTATTGACTGTTGCAAGTACTCCCGTTTTGACCTGGGAAAGGATCTGTTCCATTGCTTCTACAATCTGATGTTCGGTCATATTCTTCATTCCTCCTGAAAAGGATCGTCTATGCGTTCTTCGTCAATTGTTCGGCTTAGGACCGGGGCAAGCCCTTAAAACCGTATCCTCATGAACCACGCCAGCAGTTCGCGGCTCTCCGGCGATTGTACAGAGAGGTTTCGCGTCCGATCGCCAAGAAACGGATAGTCGAATGGCACGCCTTCGAGAGCTCGTTTGAACGCATCGCCCGTGTTGCCGGGAAGGGTCGGTTCGAAGGTGATTTCGTCCAGCATACCTCTCTGGATCGTCATGGTGATCCGTGTCTCTCCCCATGAAAATAATTCATTGAATAGGATGCTGAAGAGAGGATTTTCGCCATTGATCCAGAGCTTGTCGGCGTAAT
>JAFGNB010000282.1 GCA_016927235.1 Chitinispirillaceae bacterium | reverse complement strand
TGAAGGGCGGCGATACCTGCTTCTACACGAAGCGGTACCGGGTGTTTCCCGGCAGTGCGAAGCTGGTCGTCGACGGCAAGGGGAATGACCTGCTCAGCCGGAAAATGAGCCTGCGGGTGGAGCCGACCTATTCGTCGTATACCTATTATGCCTGGTACTTCCCGGTGACGGCGCACGAGTGAATTGACAACAGCTTGATTTTAAAATAACTTATACTGACTACCGGATTCTGACTTCTGAATACTGAACGGAGAGCCCGATCATGCGTCCGCCGAATGAGGAGATCGCCCGTAAACTGCTTCATCTGTTTGCACTGACCATGCCGCTCGGTATTTACTACCTGCCGCAGTGGGGCGTTCCCCCTCAGGTGCCGGCGATCGTCCTTGCGATTGTTCTGACAGTATCGATCATTGTCGAAAGGCTGCGGCGGAAAATTCCGGCGGTGCAGGCGCTGTTTTACCGGGCGGCGGGTTCGATGCTGCGGAAAGAGGAACAACAGCGGATCACCGGTTCGACCTGGGTGGTGGGGGCCGGGTTTCTCTGTTCGATCATATTCCGCAACGATCCGTGGGTCGCCTTTGTCGCACTGACGCTTTTCGTGCTTGGCGATGCCGTCGCCGCACTGGTCGGGATGAGCCTCGGAAAAATCAGGGTCGGGAAAAAGAGCCTCGAAGGGTCGGCGGCCTGTTTCTGCCTCTGCATGCTCTTTTTTTATGTTGTTTTTCCGTTCATTCCCGGACTGATATCCTCGCCCACAGGCCGCCTGCCGTTCAACGTTACCCTGGCGACCTCGCTTGCCGTAACGATATTCGAACTGCTGCCGCTGCGGGTCTCTCCGAAACTGGTCATCAACGACAACCTGGCGGTACCGGTTATCGCTGGGCTGGTTCTGCGATGGATGACGGGAATAGCAGGATAACATCACTCGACAAAGCGAAAAATGTGAAACGGACCGTGGCGATGATCGAAACGCCGGGGCGCCACGGCGGGAGAGGTGGAGACGGTCCTCTCTGTCGACCTCGATCCGGAACTTGCCGTGACGACGCGAAAACGGATGCCTCTCTTGCCGCACCGCCGCGACAAGCTGTATACTTCTTTCACCTGCGGCTGAGCGGTCGGCCGCCGTTACTTTTTCACCACCCGACGAACAAAGGAGCTGCATCATGAAAAAACTGTATCGCCTCACCGAAGGGAAGAAGGCCGCCGGTATCTGCAGCGGCATCGCCGATATGTACAATTTCGACGTCACGCTCGTCCGCCTCGCGTTTATCTTCGTCACGGTGCTTACCCAGTTCGTCCCGGGAATCATCACCTACCTGATCGGCTGGTACCTGATCCCGGAGAAAGAGGAGGTCATGAAGGCGGAAGTAAAGGAGCAGTGAGGGGGCAGGAGCGACTGCGCCAGAAACCTTCAACCGCCGGGAGGTTGTCCGCTCGATCGGTATGATGAACATCGGGATTTTCAGTTGAAAAACGTCACTCCCAGCTGTGCCAGGCGGTTTTTCGAGAACCGCGAATTGCCCAGAGTAAATTCCGGCGCATCGGGCGGCACCGGTACATCGTCGAGGTGGTAGAGCAGATAAAAGCAGCTGCCGCGGTTTCCGCGCGAAAAGTACGCCTCGATGCCGAAGGACTGTTTCCAGGAGAGGCCGCAGCGGTTTTTCACGCGATACCCTTCGCCGGCAGCGAACCATCCGACCGTCGTTTCGCCCCGTAAAGAAAAAATCCAGCTTCGGCGCCGGTAGAAGGCGTATCTGCCTGCAGACGAAAGATCGATGACGGACGGGTTGTTGCCGTTGAGTTTGCCGGGATCGGCAAGGCCGAAAAACTCCTTCAGGTAATATCCGGCCTCGGCCTTCCATGAAAAACGGTTTTCAAATCGAAAGAGTGTGTCCTCGACGAGTGTCCGGAAATAGTCGTTGAGACGGAAATTCACCGACGATGCGCCGCCGTGAATCCTGTTAAGCCAGACGAGGGGAAAATCCTTCCGGTCGATTTCATGGAAACAGCGGTGGGTAAGGCCGACATCGACGAACAGTCGCGGCAGCTTCAGCTCGAATCTGGGATCGATGCCGAAGGCGACGTTCAGTACCGTAAACACGTTGTTTCCCGGCACCTCTCCGAGACCGAACAGAAAATCGACGTCCCATATCGATGAAAGCAGATCCCGGTACGAAATGAGTTTGAATTCAAGATCCGGGCGGGATTCCGCGAGGTACTGCCGTTTGAAAAACGCGTCGCGGTGGAGCGCAAAGGTTGACAAGTCAAAACGGAGATAATAATCCGGGAACAGGTCGAATGAGCGGAATAACGGTTCGAAGACCGAATCAGACGGGAATGCGGACGGCAGGGCCGGAAAGAGGAGGAGAGGATAGACGGTACGGAGGAATAACTGTAGTATTTTTTTCATCAGAGGGTGCTTTCGGACAAAAGCAAAAAATATACTATGGTTGCTCACTCCAGGCCGTTTGATAACGATTAATGCGATGAAGGCGAAAAAATGTAAAAAACTCGGCATTCCGCCGGGGCCGATCGTGGCGATTGCCATGAAGGCGATAGCCGCTGCGGAGAAAAGCGGCGATTATCCCCGCGGGATCAAACATATTCTCAAGCGTTGTGTGGAGCGCCCCGATGCCTTTGTCACCAACGCACATTTCGGCGAACTCGCCAGAGCGCTCATCGGCGCCGGGCGGACGCCCGTTCGACGGGCGCGACCGGGCGTGCCGGCGCCCTCGACAATCTGGGGCGAAGGGTTCGAGAAAGCGGCGCTCGGGCAACTGAACAACGCCTGTTCGCTTCCCGTTTCGGTGCGGGCGGCGCTCATGCCCGATGCTCATGTCGGCTACGGGTTGCCGATCGGCGGAGTGCTGGCGACGCGCGGCGCGGTCATCCCCTTTGCCGTGGGCGTCGATATCGCCTGCAGGATGAAAATGACGGTTTTTGATGTGCCGGTTGCGGCGTTTGAGGCCGACGGCGACCGTTTCAAACGTGCATTGACGCGCGAGACGGCGTTTGGCGTCGGGGCGGAATTCAGAAACCGCCGG
>JAFGNB010000281.1 GCA_016927235.1 Chitinispirillaceae bacterium | reverse complement strand
CCGCTGTTCGGCCTGCCGATAAGGGCGATGAAGGCGCTGCGGAAGGGAGAATGGTCTATGAGCCTCATTGCGATTGCGGGGCTGATTGGCCGGCACTATCAAGCGCCGCAGGTGCGGCAGGCGGCGGTGCATCGGCGAGTTCGATCTTTTTTTGTTCCTGCACTGACTGAAGGTAAAAACGCATCGCCTCCGCGGCAAGATAACTCGAGTGCACCGTCCAGTAGGCACCATGGACGGCAAGGGCGCACACGGCAATCCGTTCATCAACCCTTTTCGGATGAACGGCATACCCGACGAACCAGTCGACGCGGCCGATGCCGTCTTTATCGATGGATCCGGTTTTCCCTCCATACACGAATTCGCCGAACCTCCGTGATTTTCTTATACCGCGGAATTCCTTTGCCGCCGTGCCGTAGGTAACGACGGCCTTCATCATCGACTGGAGCTCTCGGGCGGTCGAGCTGCCGATCGGTCGCCGCCAGATTCGTTTTTCGGCAACATATCGGACGGTGCCGTCATGGTTGCGCACGATACTGTCGAGGAGGGAGGGGACCGGCATAGTCCCGTCTTCGGCAATGCACGATGCAATAAGCGCGCCATGAAGGGGCGAGAGGGTGGTTTTCTGGTTGAACCCCGAGGCGAGCTCCGCAAGCTGGTATTCAATCTCGGGCGCGAAGACCCGTGAGATATCGCATGTCAATTCTCCCGGCAGCCGTGTGTTGAATCCAAAGGCGGCGCCGACGTCGAGCAGCACCGGAGATCCAAGATGGTACATCCCGATACGGGCGAACACCGAGTTGATCGACCGTGCATACGCCTGAGAAAAGGTCAGGTCGATTGCCCCGTCAAGCTCCTGCTTGATCTGCGAGCGGTAGAGGGTCGAGGTGCGGCCGCGGTGTTCAACCGTGCAGCCTGCGGTAAAGTCGGCATATTCGATCGCCGCCGCGGCCGTGACGGTTTTAAATATCGAAGCGGCGGGAAAAACGGCGCGAAGGCAGAGGTGGCCGCCCTGGTCCGGCATGCTGTCGTTGCGATATGACACGAGCGAAAGAATCCGGCCGCTCGCCGGATGGATTGCGACCATAGCAGCGTACAGCGGGCAGTACCGGTCCACAAGTTTCATCAGGTAATGCTGCAGTGCGGTATCGGTACTGGTGTATACCATAAGGGACTCTTCCTCAAAAAAGGCGGTAATCCGGTTATACGACAGGCAAACGGGGTTGTCGAACAGCAGCTGCGCGACGCTGTCTGGAGGCACCCTCGTGGACCGAGACTTTTTTTTTACCGGGGGTACTTCATCCGCTGTTGTGGAGTCATTTTCCCGTGCCGAGGCAGGCGTGGGAAGCTCCAGTTTCCGTACAACCGGCGGCCCGAACCGGATGAACAATGCGCACAACAGCAGCACCAGCACGAACCTGATACGGCCCTTACGGGGAAGCGAATGGAAGTATCTGAACGCGCCGCCGCGCTTCACACGACGCATCATGGGAGAATTCGAATTCATTACCGTTCCGCCGGAGAGTTCCTTTCATGGATCAACGCGACCGCCCCGCGGCGGTTCAATGCATCCGCGCCCCCGCCTGCGAGGGCGATATCGCCCGTCGATATTATTGTATAGGAAAATCGAAGTGACGTAAAGAGTAACCGCACCTCCGTCTCCGTCAGAACATGATGGCGGTCTGAATACTAAGATTGTTGTTGGGTACCAGTTTGCCGTTCTCGTCGTGTCGGTACCCGTGGCGCGCATCCCAGATGAGGGTGGCTCCGGGGGCGATTTCGAAACCCACCCGGTAGCCGAAATACATAAACGGCGTCTTCTCGAAGAATTCGTCGTCTTCAATACCGATGCGCGATTTGTAATAATAGATTTCGGCGCGATTGAGCTTTGGGATTTTGTCAAGCAGCATCTCCCCGAGCGACCCGACCGCCTCGAAACGCTGATCGGTACTGGCTTCATGCTTCCCGACCATGTACTGGTAATCCCCTTGAATGAGCAGCACATCGGCGATATTGAAGCCGAGACGCCCGAAAACGCCATTAAGCGTGTCGGAGACAAGCCGTTGTTCCTTCGTTGTGATGGAGGGATCGCGAAGAAGACGTTCATCAAGGTAGTAAGTGCCGAAATAACCGGGTTGAAACCGTCCCTGGACCCGACGGTACTCGACGCTCGCCCAGAGCCGCCACACCGTGAGGCTGACGCCCGGCGCGCCGATGCCCCAGCCGTGTTTTCGGTCGTCGCGGATGCCCGCCTGGCCGTAAAGATCGAGGCCGACAAGCTCGGTGGTGATAATGGGGATGCTGAGGTCGGCGCCGATAAGGCCGAAGGGGTCGTTTTCACGTGATGCCCACCGGTCGCGGTGTTCGATAATCGTGTCGAAATCGCCGATTGCCCGCGAATCCCGTTTCAGGCTGTCATAGTAAGGTCGGTTGCCGAAATTTTCGTAGTAGAACGAGCTGTCGGTGATGCCGTCTTCGTCGCGATCGTGCACCGTTCCGGCCATGGTGAAATCCCATTTTCGCGCCGGGGCGTACTGATTGAGGTCGGTCGCATACGATCCGCCGACGGCGATTCCTTTGACAATAGGTATCCCGGTCGCCTTGAGCGGACGGAATGCACACCGTGCCGCGAGGATCCCGCCGTCGGTATCGAAGTCCTTGAAGTCCGCCACGAGCGTCTGCAGGGTGATCCCCACGGGTGATATATCGTTAAGGTCGAACTGCAGACCGAGCTGCCGCTGATCGGGATAGTGGAGCATGTTGGTAAACCGGTCCACAAGGAATCCGTACCCGAGGGAAACACTCGACAGACCGCCCAGCTTGACAAACAGCAGTTCCCCCTCTTGACCGAAGCGGATGTACCTGATCTTACGGGTAAGCGCCTCGAGCCAGTCGTCCCTGAAGTTCCACCCCTTGTCGGAAAATTGTCCGTCATTGTCGATGAATAGTTCCACGTCGAAAAAGACGCCGAATTTCCAGATCGGAACGTCGACGCCAAGGGCGAGGCGCGTCCACTGTTCGTCATTGACCGTTGCGGTTCCTGCGCTGATCTCCCATTTCGGAGTGCTTGGGGGAGGCGGTGTTTTATCGATTTTCCGTGCGCCGGGTTTCTCCTCTTTTTTTTCAGTTTCGGACGCTTTTTCAACGGTCGCATCCGCCGCCTTCTCCGCTTCGGGTGCCGCCGCTGCCGCCACGTCGGCTGCCGGGACGGCCGGCGGTTCGGCCGGTGTTGCCGTCTCGGTTTTTTGCCCGGTAACGGAAGCTGCGTCCGGGGATGGCCCGGCAGGTTTATCTGCGGCTTCAGGCGGAGAATCCGCCGGGGGCTCTGTTGACTGTACCGCCGAACCGCCGGGAGCAGAGGCCGGCGCATCAGCTTCCGAGCCTGTGCTTCCAAGGGCGGGTGCCTGCGCAAGCCACTCCCTGAGTGATTCGATCGCGCGCGGTGAGAGCGGTCCCGTCGTCAGTTTCCCATCGGGGCCGACGTTTCCGAAGTTCCCCTCTTCGATCACCACCGCTTCGCCCGAAGGCGCCTGCATGCGCATTTTTCCCTCGACGACGGCGGTGGTCGGCCGGGCGCCTGAAGAGGTTTTTACCGCCGCGACGGTACCCACGGGAATGAAGGAAAATTCCTCTGCTGCGATCGTGACCGCCGAATATTCATAGGGCTGTTTACGACTGAGAAGAATCTGTCCGTCATCGAGCGCGATAGTCAAGGTGTTTCCCTGTTCGGAAAGCGACAGCGACGCCGGTCCTTTGATCAGAACCGCCGCTTTTTTTTCGATTGATACGGTCGCCTGCTGCCCTTCGGAAAGGGAGATCATGTCGTTGGGAGTGACCGTTGCGGTGTCGATGGCAATCACCTGCTCGCCGGTTTCGCCGCGGACGATCTCGGCCCCTCCTTTTTGCACGGAGAGGGAATACCGTTTTGCCGTAACTGAAAACGCAAAGGCCAGCAGTGCTGCCGTAACAACCGTCGCGGTCCGAATCATGCAGTACCTCCTTCGATTTGTTTGGTTGCATCGCCGATATTAAAAAAATACAATCTTCCAACGGTATGGCCATACCTGGAGGGGGAAGAGTAAAAACGCTCCCACTCGGTACCGTTCAGCCGGAGCCGATACGTGCGAGAAAATCA
Source organism: Chitinispirillaceae bacterium (assembly GCA_016927235.1). Lineage (GTDB taxonomy): Bacteria > Fibrobacterota > Chitinivibrionia > Chitinivibrionales > Chitinispirillaceae > JAFGNB01. The sequence goes on along the minus strand of JAFGNB010000281.1, from coordinate 5,139 downwards.
TTCATCAGCTCCCACGCCTCATCCACTGAAAGCGCAAGCAGACTTCTCCGCGGATCAACTCCCCGGGGCATCGCGCGACTTCCCACATTCGCTGCTGTCCAGAGCGGGAACCCCTCCATCCTTTTCCGGATAATACAATGACTGGTACCGTACGGTCCATTGCGCCGTTCGTCGGTGGGGCCGAAAAGAGCGGCCACCGGTACCCCGCCGCAGGCCGCCAGGTGCATAATGCCCGAATCGTTGCAGAGGCACAGGATACATTCGCGCAGCAGCGCGGCGGTGATGGTGAGATGGTGCGGTTCAATGATGCGGCAGGGGCGTTTCATAACAGCTGCAACGGCATGTTTCAATTCCGTTTCGTCGGGCCCTCCAAAGATCAGCGCCTCCGAATCAAGCCTGGTGCAGATACGGTCGGCAAGTTCGCCGAACCGCTCCGGCGGCCATCGCTTCGCATCCATGCCGTGTTCGGCACTGGAGCCGGGGTGCACGGCAATATACCGCGATGCACCGCCGCCGAGTACTGCCCGCGCCTGCTCCGCTTCGGTTTCGGAGAAAATAACCGGAAAATCGACCGGTTCATTCGAAAGGTCCCGTCCCAGAAACCGGGCAGCGAGCCTGATGTTTTGCCGCACATCGTGCAGCGCGGTGTCGACCGCCACCGTTTCGGAATTGAGCCATGAGAGGCTGCCGCCCCGTTTAAGAAGGTATTGGAAAGCAAGCCGCCTCTTTACTCCCGCAAGAAAAGGCAGCAGGTTGTACTGCCAGGTATTCGAGGGAAAGAAGCTCATGCTTGCGTCGAACCGTTGCGAACGCAGCGTTCCAATGAATGAGGCGATGCCGACAGCCCCCTGCCTTTTTGTCGGTTCGATAAGGTGGATGCCGCCCCAGAGCGGGTCGCCCGCCGCCAGATCGAGCATCGGCGTCCTGAGCGCAAGAAGATGCATCTGCGCTCCGGGGAGGTTGCTGCGCAGCAACGACCAGGCCGGATAGCAGAGCAGATAGTTGCCGATGCCGATCGGGCAGATGCACAGCAGCTTCATCACTCGATTTTTTCACGGATGAGGTAGGTTTCCTTCGGAGCCATGTTGATGAGGATTTCGGCGAGAAACCCGAACGAGAGAAACTGGATACCCACAATGACGGCGCTTACCGACAGCAGCATGAGCGGACGGATGTGCAGTGATCCGGTGACGATCCATTCGACCCCGAAGTAGCCGAGCACCGTTATGCCGAGAAGAATGAGTCCGCTGCCGAGCAGTCCGAAAAAATGCAGCGGGCTTCTCAGGTACCTTCTCAGAAAAAGCAGCGTCAGCATGTCCATCACCCCGTTGAAAAACTTGCCGAAACCGTATTTCGAGCGTCCGTATTTGCGGGGGTGGTGAGGAACGGGCAGCTCGGTGACCTTGAACCCGTTCCAATGGGCCAGGGTGGGGAGGTAGCGGTGGCGGTCGCCGTAGATTTCGAGCGATTTCGCTGCGGCCGCGCGATACGCCTTGAAGCCGCAATTGAAATCGTGCAGCTTGACGCCGGAAAGAATCGAGTTGACGAGATTCCAGAGCTTCGAAGGAATGGTAAACGTCAATGGATCGTACCGTTTCCTTTTCCAGCCACTTACGAGGTCCCACCCTTCGTCAAGTTTCGCGAGCAGGTCGGGAATCGCCGCCGGGTCGTCCTGCAGATCGGCGTCCATGGTGATGATCACATCACCGCCGGCTTCTCTGATGCCGGTACCAAGCGCCGCGGATTTGCCGTAGTTGCGATTGAACCTCACGGCTCGCACCTTTTTCCCGTAACGTGTGCGCAACGACGTAATCGTTTCGAAGGAGCGGTCGGTGCTGCCGTCGTCGATAAAGAGCGTCTCCCACGGATCGGCGCTTTTCTCCATGACCGCATCGATCGCCTCCATCAGCGTGGGGAGGCTTTCGCATTCATTGTAAAGCGGTATGACGATTGATACGGTTCTCATGCTGCTCCCTGGATAGGGTCCGGTCGGTTATGTAAAATAGTCCACCGATGAAACTCCCGGCAAGCCCGACGAGCGTGGCGAGGAAACCCATCACATAGGCGGCTCCCTCGGGAAAGCCGGCCAAAGCGAAAAGCGTCCCGCCCGCGGCCTCGCGTACCCCGAAGGGAAGCGGGATGGTCATGAGCATGGCGATGATGGGAACGAAGATGAAAAAATACTGGAAATTTGCGGTTGTCAGCAACCCGAGCGACGCGGCAACCAGCAGGTGAACGCCGATCCGCATGATTTGAATGACGGCTGAGAGTGTTCCGACCTTGAAAAGAATATGCAGGTCATGCGCCTCGATAAGCATTTCGGAGAGCGTGTCGCGGATCCGGTCTTTCGCGGCGAGCGGCAGCCGTCCGAGCATCGTGAAGCAGAAACGCTGCATTGGTTTGCACAAAAGAAACACGAGAATGCCCGCGAAAAGAAGAAACGCGCCCGCGAGCGCAACCATCGCGGTATCGACCTTGCCGCTCCGGAGCGCCCCGTGTCGCATGAGCAAAACGATGCTGCCCGCCACGGCGAAACCGCACATGGCCCAGAGTCCCGCGAACCGGTCGAGAAACGTGGCGGCGAGCCCCGCCTTGCCTTTTCCGTCGATGCTTCGGATCGAGGCGATCTTGAGCACATCGCCCACAATGCCGCCGAAAACGAAGTTGTTAAAGAACATCCCGATGAAATACAGCCGGCACGAGCGGCCGAACGGCAGGGGAATTTTCCGGTTATGAAGGAGTATGCCCCACTGAAAAACGCCGATGAACGTACTCGCCAGAAACAGCAGTATGGCTGCGGCAAGCCAGACCGGCCGGGCGGTTGCAGCAGTCGACTTAATATCCTCCCAGCCGAGTTTATTGACCAGGAGAATGATGATGGCGAGCGTGACCCCGGCCTTGAGGAGGGTCAATAAGGGGGTTTTCAATTTTAACACCGGCACTCCGAAAATGGAAAAAGGTAAAAATAGGTCCGGCGGGAACGGGTTTTCAATGCAATAGATTGAGCTTCGGATCGGACGCTTCCCAGCCCGAATCAATAAGCCACGGCTGATTGATCATGAGAGAAGTACAATTTATGTACTGCTTGAATTCAAGCAGTACGGTGCTTGAAATTGATTTTTCTCCCGGCGCTTCTCTGGAATGGTATAATTAATAAGAGTGAAACCCGGATTAAAATCCATGTCACACAATGGGAATCTGTCTCACACAGGTTGGAAATACGGTCCATTTGTCCGAATTAACGCCTGAACCGGAAAAAAGGAGTTACCTATCAGTTGCACCAGAGCACTGTCTATGCTGACAGCGATGATGATGGCATGTTCAATTCTTCTAATAATTATGCCTGTTTCAAGTCAGGCTGCATATTCGCTGCCGGTAAATATTGAAGCGGAATCCTGTGCTCTCAGCGACGGGGCTGTTCTTGCTACCGATGTCTATGGAACTGAATATCCCGGGTATTCTGGTGATGGATTTGTATGGGTTTCCAACGCAGGTACACTGACGTTTGAGGTTACCATTTCTGAAAGCGGCATGTACGCGCTTTCAACAAGATGCTGGATGTATCTCGGAGAAGAGGGTGAGACCAGACTTCAGGTGGTAAGCATCAATGGTGTTGCACAGGGAGATTTCTACATTCCGAACAATGCCGAATGGACTGATTACCGTTTCGGATTCACGTACCTTGAACCCGGTACAGCAAAAATCGAAATTGGAACATCCGGAAGTTGGGGCTTTATCCTCTATGATGCGGTAACATTTGACTATGCCGATATGCCTGATCTTGAAATCGATCCGGCTCCTTGCGATGAGAATGCAACTCCCGAAACAAAATCTCTTAAACAGTATCTTACCAGTGTATACGGCAAGTATGTTATTTCCGGCCAACAGGAAATATACGGCGGCGGAAATGACGGCGATATGGAGCTTGAATTCGATTACATTTTCGATAAGACAGGTAAATATCCCGCGATCAGAGGCTTTGATATGATGAACTACAATCCTCTGTACGCGTGGGAGGACGGTACAACGGAGCGTATCATCGATTGGGTGAAACAGCGCAACGGTATTGCAACAGTTTGCTGGCATATCACTGTACCATCTGATTTTGAGAATTTTCGCAGTGGTGATACATTGGATTGGCGACTCTGTACCTACAAACCGACAGCCGGCTTCAATACCGCCAACTGTCTTGATGCAACAACCAGGGAAAACGCTTATCTGATGAGTGCAATTGATTCTCTTGCAAAGCAACTCCTCATTCTTCAGGATGCAAACGTTCCCGTTCTGCTGCGACCTTTCCATGAAGCTGAGGGCAACAACAACACGGACGGTTCGGGCGCATGGTTCTGGTGGGGATCGGGAGGTGCGGAAGTATACAAACGACTCTGGAAACTTCTTTATGCTACCCTGACCGGAAAATACGGCATTCATAATGCAATCTGGGAAGTGAATCTTTACACCTATTCGAATTCATTTCAATGGTATCCGGGAGACGACTGTGTGGATATAGTCGCTTACGATAAGTATGAAGGATCTCCGTACACGTGGGAGACGAGTGCCGCGACAACGTTATTTCTGACGCTTGTAAATTATACAAACGATACAAAGATGGTCGCGTTAACTGAAAATGACATTATCCCCGACATCGGGAACATAACCAATGAAGGAGCCTGGTGGCTGTATTTCTGCCCATGGTATGGCAATTTCATTACCGGTTCAACATATAATGATCCTGCGCTCCTCACGACTATTTACAACAGCGGAAGTGTCATTACACTGGATGAAATACCGGCAACCATTTACGGAATGACAGAAAATGTCGTGAACAAGAGATGTGCAACCTTGAAACCGCGGAAATCCCGTACACTTCTAATGATACATAATGACGCTTCGAAACGACTGACAGGCGTAAAGGATATTTATTCTTTGTCGGGAAGAAAAACAGATCTGCCAAATACAACACCTGCTTTACGAAACGGTGTTTTTATTAAAAAACAGCAATGATGGTGAAGCAGAATTCATTCTTCCCAAAACAACGAAAGCCACCCGTCAGGGCAGTGGATCAGATACGTTATACTGGTCGGTAAACAATACTCCGGTCGACTCCGTGTATTGCCTTGTGGATATATACCCCGCAAT
>JAFGNB010000024.1 GCA_016927235.1 Chitinispirillaceae bacterium | reverse complement strand
CATACGGCGATACTTGCGCTTCTGCATATAACGCCATTCAAGGGGGATTACAAGGCGCTCGCGAATTGGCTCAATCCGGCCATCTCGGTCCGGCGGGCTGATTTCGTCAGCGACTCGCTCCCGCGCCAAGTTGTATACAAGGCCGGAACAAGGGGTGATGTCGTTACCGATGCCGCAGGTGCATTCACCGTCGACTCCCTCGACACGGGGAGCTATGTGGTCGAAATCAACGACAATACGGCCAATGCGGTCAAGCGGGAGTGCGACATATCAGCAGAGCAGGCAGAGGTCGACCTTGAAAAAGCGATTCTTCAACCTTATGCAACACTCGTCGGGTGGGTCGATCCCTTATTGATCAATGGGGATGCATATGTTCAGATCGTCGGTCTCGACCGTCTGGTGCAGGTTGATTCGAGCGGCTCCTATACCTTGAACGACCTTCCCTATGGAACGGTCCAGGTGAGGGTGATAACCGCTGATTCGATTGCGGTTCCGGTCGTGAGCCAAAGCGTGACCTCGCTGCCCGGCCGGACCACGGTGGTACCGCCTTCCGGATGGAAATTCTCACGAAGGGTGTTTCTCAATACCACTGCTTCCGGAGCCGGTATAAACGGGTCGCCGGTCACCGATTTTCCCCTTCTCGTCAGACTCGATACAACCAACTTTGATTTCGACGGCGCCGCCTCCGACGGCAGGGATTGCAGATTTACAAAATCAAATGGCGCACCCATGGCCTTCGAAATCGAACGATGGGACGCACGGGCGGGCAGAGCCGAAGTGTGGGTGCTGGTCGACACCGTCTATGCAAACGACAGTACCCACCATTTCCTCATCAACTGGGGAAATGACACCGTTGCAGGTACATCGAACGGATCGGGCGTCTTCGATTCTTCGGCAGGGTACCTGGGAGTGTGGCACTTGAGCGGCAACGGTGACGACGCGACGGCATGGAAAAACAGTGCCGTCGCCTGTACCCCCGCCGATGCCGAGGGCATGATCGGGCTCGGGAAAAAATTCAACGGTGAGGATTCAATCAAAATCGCCACCCTTCTGGGCAGGCCGCAGAACGTTACCTTGAGCGCCTGGGCCTCGCTCGATACCGTTTTTCCCGGCTCGACAGGCGCTGAAGTAGTCTCTATCGGCGACGGGTGCCTGCTGCGCATGGACGATATAGAAAGCAATTTCGGTGCCGTAGGTGCGTTTCATCTGGTCGGCGAATCCAGCTTTTATCATGCGTATTCCGGTCAATACCTCAAGAAAACCGGATGGCACCATCTGGCCATGGTCTTCGACAACACGAACCATACGCAATCTTTATACATTGACGGAGCAATCAGCTGTCTTCATAACAGCACGGATTCGATCAATTACTCAGGCGTGGGAGTCAATACCTTTATCGGAGCTCACGGCAATGGAAAAATAAATTATCGTTTCAGGGGCCTTATCGACGAGGTACGCATCAGCCGCGCGGTGATGACGGCGGATCGGGTAAAACTGGAATATATGAATCAAAAAGCCGATGACGCGTTGGTCGTTTTTAGAGAATAAACCGGAGGGCGTACGCACGAACGGACAGCTCCCGATGGATGTTTGCCAAAAAATACGAAAAAAACGATCGTGACGGGGAAACGAATATAAACTTTCATAAAGAAAGAGGAGAAGAGTATGAGCAAACTACTCAACATGAAAAAAGTGGCGTTTGCCATGGTCTTCTTGGCGGCCGTTTCTTCGTTCGCGCTGCAGCGCTTGTCGGGGCGATTTTCGCATTCGGTCTTTCACGCTCTGCGGCCGCCCCGGGGCTTTCGGTAAATGATATCAATATCATCGGGTACGCTTCGTATGAATTCGGTCAGATTGTGAAAGGACAGTGGAACGGGGGATCGGTTGACCATTACTGGTCCCATAATGTTTACGCGGGTATCGGTTTTGATGCGGCAATGAGCGAAAAATTCCATCTTGTCGCACGGGTGGAAGGAAAAATGTGGAACCCCTATCCCAATGAAGACCGTCGGGACTGGCGCCAGCGCGGCTATGCACTCTGGCTGGATCAGGCGCGCGGCACCTATACGTTCAACCCGCAGTTTTCACTTACTGCGGGATATTTCGTCTATAAGTACAACCGGGAGGTAAGGAACCTCGGTGAATACATGTTCAGAAGTTACGCGTATCCCGGTGTTCTCCTGAATTCGTTCGATTTCCCTGCTTCGAGAATTCTTGGTTTTAAATTCAGCGTGAATCTGTTCGACGAGAATTTAAAAAACGACATAATGCTTTTCGAGGAATCGGAAATGTGGCCGTATGGTGATATTTCATTGGCATATATCGGCAGCTTTTCGTTCCTGAATAACATTTTCGAAATCGGCGGCGGTGTCGACTTTTCCCGACTCATCTCGGTGAACGATGAGTACACCACACCGCGAAAAGAGATCAATCAGCACATTATTAGTGTTGATTCGAACGGCACAATCTTGAAGGACACTTCACATTTTTACACACTCAAAGCGACCAAACTCATGGGACGACTGGTGCTGGATTTGAAGCCGATTATCGGATCGCCTGTTTTTTTCAATCAGGAAGATCTGAAACTGTACGGGGAAATGGGGGTTCTCGGATGGAAAAACTACCCATTCTGGTATGAAGACCGTTCCAAACGGATGCCGATCATGTTCGGCATGAATGTGCCGGCGTGGAAAATCCTCGATGTTTTTTCGATCGAAGCGGAGTATGATTCCTTTCCATTCTGGCCTGACTATAAAAAAACAATCGATGCCGGGGCTGTTCCGCTCCCGAACAACGAGGCAGCGACGTACCTTCCCGAAGAGTATGATGCGACTCACTGGCGATGGTCGGTGTATCTGAAAAAACAGATAATTCCCGGATTCGCCGTCACCCTGCAACTTGCACGGGACCATTTGCGCCTCAATTATTCCGACGGCCAGCCCGGCTATGATGAGACGCTTTTAAACCCGGTTCCATGGCATGGGTTTTCAAGATCAGTGGAAGCCTTTAATCATCGTCGGGATGGCGATAGTATCAATGCAGTGCTTGCTGCAGGGGGATTTAGCATGCGAAAGCTCATAAGAACTTTCTTGCGCCGTATTATTTTCATTTAATGTGCAGCATAGAACGCGATACGGCGACTCTGCCGTCGCACTATTGCAAACGACCTTCTGAAACCGATAGCCGATCATGCTTCTTAGTATTATAGTTCCCGTTTATAATGAGGCGCCTGTTGTCGAAGAATGCCTGAAAAGGGTTGCATCGGTAAAGTTTCCGGGAGATCTCGAACGGGAAATAATTGTCGTTGATGACGGTTCGACCGACGGCAGCGGCGCTGTCGTTGAAAAAATGACTTTTCCTCCGGTAACCATACTGCGTCATACGAGAAACCGCGGAAAAGGAGCGGCACTGCGGACCGCTCTCGGAAAGGCAAGCGGAGATATCATCATCATCCAGGATGCCGACCTGGAATATGATCCAGTTGAATACCCGAAACTGCTCGCCCCGATTCTCAGCGGCAATGCGGATGTCGTCTACGGTTCCCGCTTCATTTCAGGGGAAAGCCGCAGGGTCCATCTGTTCCGGCACTACATCGGAAATATCTTTCTCACCTTCCTGAGCAACTGGTTTTCGAATTACAACCTTTCGGATATAGAGACCTGCTACAAGGTATTTACGGCGGATATCGGAAAGCGGTTGCGTCTCAGGGAAAACGGTTTTGGCATCGAGGCGGAGCTGACGCAGAAATTCGCCCGTGCCGGAGCGCGGATGTACGAGGTCGGCATATCGTATCACGGCAGAGATTTTACCGAGGGGAAAAAGGTAAAACCGCTGCGTGACGGGTTCGTAACACTGTTATGCATCCTGCGCTACGGGCTACTGAAGAAATAACCCTTTACCGGTACTGATTAGATCCCGGAAATATGAAGCGGTACCGATTTTGTAGACACGAAGTTACCCTTCATGATATCAATGGGAATATACAGGAAGTGAAGGTCTTAAATAAATTGTTTCCCGGAGAGAAGTAATTTCCGGGATACGAAAGCGATAAAGAGTCTGTCGGATAAGAGTTTTTTCGTGAGGGTCCTTCGGCCCCATCGTTCGGGGAGATGCCGGTTGCAATATCAATCCCGGTGAGTTCAGTGCGATGATGAACCGTTCGTTGCATGCAATGGCGCACCGTGGTCTCTCTTTCAGAAGAAGAAACTGATTGTCCGCCACTCATGGTTGGTTTCTCCCGCATTCCCTCCCGGGCGTGCCCCCCCATCGGGTGACTGTTGACCGGCATGGTTGATGCCCGGGGGACACGCGGGACAGAAGCCTTTAGCTCAAGAAATAACCTGAAAGTCAACAGGATACGATTTATAGACGGATGACGATAGGCAAGGGTTAACTACCTGTCCTGTTTTTCGGCACCAGATCAATCGTCGGCTTTGCAGCGCCTCCGATACATTCGCGGCCGTCATGTTTCGAGGCGCATCCTACCATCAAACGGATCCGGTTGCTTCGTTAGGCGGCGGGGTCGGGGTGAGAGTGCCGAGGTCAATAATTTTCAGCAGCTTTTATACGATTTTTAATCAACGCCTCGCACGCTCGCTCGAATCCCAATGCACATGCTTTTTCCAGATCGCTCCGTTCGTGCGCATGATCGCCCTGTTTCCCAAAAACGATACCCCGATTATGATAGGCGCGGGCATAGGTTGCATCGAGGGCAATAGCCTGAGAATAATCCGCGATGGCGTGATCAAAATCCTCCTTCAGGCTATGCGCCAATCCCCGGTTGTAATAGGCCTCCGCGCTGCGGGGAGTGATCTCGATTTCCCGTTGAAAATCGGAAAGCGCGCTTTCAATATCGCCGCGATATAAATGAATACTCCCGCGGTTACCATAGGCGCTTGTATAGTTCGGATCGAGCGAAATCGCCCGGGTGAAATCATCGAATGCCCTTGTGAGGTTCCCCTGCTCCAGAAACAGTTCACCGCGATTTTCATAGGAGAATGCATATGATGAATCGAGCGAAATCGCCCGTTCGAGATCCCGCATCGCGTTTTCAAATTCTCCCGCCGTTTTCCAGGCGATGCCGCGATTGCAGTACGCCACCGCCCCGGGACATGTACCGACAGCATCATTCCACAAGGTCAGGCTGTCGCGCCATATCAAACAACGTCGCGCGGTCAGAACAACGCAGCAAAGCAGTATCGCGGCGATACCAGTCCAAAGTATGCGCTTCACAAGCGTGCCTCTCCGGCGATAGAGTGATGCCGCGATCTCGGCGAAACAATAAAAAAGCCCGACCTGGGGAATATACGTATACCGGTCCGTGAGATTTGTCCACCCTCTGGATGATAGTATTTGCAACGCCGGAGCCAGGGTGACGAGAAAAAACGCTGTTGCGAAGAGTTTCTTTCGCTTCTCGATCCGGCTGCGAATGAGGAGGACGATAAGGGTGCCCAGAATAAACATCCCCATCACTGCGGTTTGCCAGGACATACCGTTCAGCATGCCGCCACCGTTATACAGGGCGCAGAGATTCACCGGTACGATTGTTTTAAAAACGTAGAAGCCGAGCGCCGGTATCGATGCAACGAGGCGTTCATGGGACGGCAGTCTCTGGAACGTCGTTGCGTGATGCGCGCCGATCACGGCGAGTATACCGCCCGCCGCAGCCAACAGGAAAAACGGCGTTTTTTCGATGAGCGTCTTTCGATTAATCGTTCGCCGGTCGAAATAATCGAGCAGAAGCAGCACGAACGGCTGGCTCATCGCCATACTCTTTGAGAGAAGCGCTGCCGTCAGCGTCAGCAGACTTCCTAAATACCAGCCGCCCCGGCCGGACCGGTAATACCGGATGTATAGTATCAGTGACATATAATAGAACCACGCGCACAGCAGGCCTTTCCTCTCGGCGATCCAGGCGACCGATTCGACGCGCAGGGGATGGATCGCGAACAGAAGCGCGGTGAGCAGCCCGATCCGTTTACTCCCGGATACCATCGCTATCAACGCGAACACCAGCAGTACATTCAGTACATGGAGCAGCAGGCTGGTCAGATGATAGGGAAAAGGATCCGGTCCGAAAAGCGAATACTCCGCCATGAAGGAGAGCATGGTCAGCGGCGCGTAATGATTGAGATAAAACGAGGAAAAGATCCTGCCCACATGAAGAACGGAACGACCGTGTATATCCGGATTGGTAAGCACCAGCCGGTCATCATCCCAGTTGGTGAAACCGTTGCGCAATGAGGGCGCAAAGGAGAGCAGGGTCAACATGATAAGCATGACAACGGCGACAACGGTATCCCGTCTTCCCTCCCCTGCTCCCCAGCGGAATATTCCGAACCACTTAATAACCGACATTGAGCCGGATATTCCACCACCAGTCGCCTTTTCGCTCGAGCACATCCTCGACGTACTGGTAGGCCGGATCGTTGTTGATCGGTCGCATATGGTCGCGTGCAAACTGCGCGATGATCGCGAAGCGCTGCAGAAACGTTTTTTTCACGTATATCGTCCAGTACCGGGGATGTACCTTTCCGTCGCTGCCGGTACTGGGAAAAAGGCTCGGCGCCGGTACGGGCTGTGTCGTTACACCAAGCATGTTAAAGGTGCTGTTCGGATACTTGTTGGGGACGTACTCGTATTCAAACGAGACGACATCGAAATCAAGATGATCGAGAAACGGAAGCGGAAAGCCCAGTGCATCGCAGAGCCTCCCGAGCGGTTTGAAAATCGAAGGAGCGTTCATCCCGACCATGAAAACAGTCCGGTCCGCCCGCTTCTCATAGTAGTTCCGCGCCCGACCGGCAAGCGAGGTGTCGTAATTCCTGTAGTTTTTCCATCCCGAAACGCACACTTCTCCGTAGATTCTCAAATCCTGTTCGTTGAACAGGTCCGCCGCAGTCAGTTTTGCGACGAGCGGTTTCGGATCGAAGGATATTGTTGCCGTGGGCTTGACGCCCTTGAACGTGTAGTACGCCGTGTCGCCGTTTACGTCGGTATAGCGCGTCGCGTCGTTTCCCGTGGGGGTCGTCAGGCTCTCATCGATCGGGAACAGGTTGGCGAAACTGACGCCCGCTCCCGCGTCGATGATATCGAACAGGTTGTACCTGCCGATACACGAAAGCGAAAAATTCGCAAGCGGCGGAACCGTTGTCGCACTGGTCAATAATACGTCCATATTTGCATTTCGCGCGAAGGTGAAACTCGACCGCAATCCCAGGAGCCGGGAATAGGGACGGTTGAAGTTGTTCAGGACGTAGAGCGGATAGGTGCCGGTCCGGAACAGGTACTCTCCCAGGTTTTTGACGTCCGGATTTATCCGGTAGGGAAAATACCCGAAACCGAATTCGTACCGGAACAGGTCGGGATCGCCAATCGTATAGGTGCCTTCCGCCCGATCGGGATAAAAGGAAAACTTCGGCAGCTTGGCTTCCCACGAGGCGTACAACCAATAGGGAAACGAGAAGCTCATCTGACACTCGATCGCCAGATTGAAACGGATGCGGTCCGTTACCTCGACGTTGTTTGCATACTGGAACAGCATGCGTTCGCACCATCCCCTGTTTATTTCTCCGACGCCCCCGGCCTTGGAATCGTTGTAGCCATGAACGATCTGGCCTACTTCGAGCCCTAAAAAACCGGAATGATGCATGGTGAGCGCATCGATACCGGTTCCCGCAGCGGTACCGAATAAGGGGAAAAGGATGATCCCGACGCTACAAAGCAACTTCGATTGAAATGGTATCATGGTTTTCCTTTCGGGTGAATCAATTGTTGTTGATAAGTGAAATGACCGGCGCCGCCGACAGCGAAGCGGGGCGGGGTGAACCGGGCGCGTTTGCCGTAATTTCCAGAATATTTCCGGATAGGTGATACAACGCGGGTATGGTTTTTCCCGTATGAGCCGGATCGGCGGCTTCACCGATGGTAATGGTAATCGTTTTCGGCACGACCGTGCTATCGAGGATAAACGAGCCGCGACAGCGTATTGTCCCGTCGCCGTCGATGACGATGGAATCGAGTGTCATAGTATAGGTCCAGAACGTGGGATCGATGCCGTCCTTGTTCATCCCCGACCACGAACCCTCAAGCTCCGTAGGGACCGGATCGGCGGGAGCGGCGGGGCTTCCGCTTTCGCATACCGACAGTAAACACGCCAATCCGGCCGCTAGCGATATAACTACTACTCGTCGAAATAATGACATGACAGTTCCTGTTCTTTGTGAAGGTACTAATTCTACTTTGGTAGAATTAGTACCTTCTGATTTATTTGCCTTGCTCTGTCGCCTCACCCTAACTCCCCCATCCCCTCTTCCCCTCTCCAGTCGTGGAGAGGGGAAGAGGGGTGCCCGGAGGGTGGGGTGATGGGGTGAGGCGACGGTAAAAAGCCAAAGCTACTTTACTGGACCGAAGTAGTAGTAAATGCAGCTTCCGCTACCACGGCGACGCCAGCGTCACGGTACCCGAGAGCGGCAGCACGGCCGACGAAGGGCCGACCATGATCGTGTAGCCGCCGGGTTGCGCCACGAAGGCGCCTGCCGACGGATCCCAGCAGGCGAACTCCCGTTCGTGAAGTACAAAGGAAACCGGTCTCGTCTCGCCCGGTTCGAGATGTACGCGCGCGAATCCGCGCAACTCCTTGACCGGCCTCGGCAAGTTCGGCGCGTTTTCACTGACATAGAGCTGCGCCACTTCCTCGCCCGCCCTGGTTCCGGTATTCTGAATGTCCACGGTGACCGTGATATCGTCACCCACGAATCCGGGATTGGGCCCGATTCTGAGATTGCCGTATTCAAAGGTGGTATAACTGAGGCCATGGCCGAAACAGTAGAGCGGCGTGAGATTCATACGGTCGTAGTAGCGGTATCCCCTTCCGGTGTCGGGCCCTTCATACTGGACGATATTTCCGGCGGAAGTAAATGGCGGTAATTGACCGACCGACGCGGGCCAGGTGGAAGAAAGCCTTCCCGATGGGTTGACGTCGCCGTACAGGATATCGGCAAGGGCGTTTCCCTGCTCCTCGCCGGGGTACCAGGCGACCACGACTGCCGGAGCGTTCGCCCATGCATCCTGAACGGCCGCACTGCCGCCGGTAAGCACGACGACGCATTTCTTGTTGGCCGACAGAACGGCGTTCACCAGGCTCAGTTGTCCTGCAGGCGGTTCAAGTGTCGCCGAGGTCCGTTCGCTTCCCTCCCCTTCTCCCGACACACCGACACAGACGATTACCACGTCGGCTGTTCTCCACGAGGCACTATCCACGACGTTCGCCTGGGTGACCTTGTTAATCACGCCCTGCAACGGCGAAACCTCGTAGTAGGGACAGTTCCTGCCGCTGCCGCTGCCGTTGAATCGTGTAATGCCGGCGTAGGGGCCCACGAGGGAGACGGTGTTGTTCTTGTCCAACGGTAATACCGGAACGGTCTCGTCACCGAAATTTTCGTTCTTCACCACCACGATCGATTTCCGGGCCACTTCAAGCGCGAGCTGTTGATGGGCATCGCTTTTCAGATCGGCTTCATACTTGACGACAGCAGACTCGCCGAGCTTCCCGATGACCCCGGCCCAAACTTTCGCCCTGAGCACCCGTTTCACCATGTCTTCAAAACGGTCGCGCGAAACCTGACCGAGCGTGACGGCGTTCATGAGTCCGGTGCCGAAAAAGCTCGATCCCGGCATCTCGATATCCTGTCCCGCGTTTGCCGCCTCGACGGTTGATTTGACGGAATTCCAGTCCGAGCAGACAAATCCCCTGAACCCCCAGTCTTCCTTGAGGATTTCGGTTAGTATAAGCCTGTTGTCGCAGGCGTAGAGCCCGTTTATCCTGTTGTACGAACTCATGATCGACCACGCCTTGCCCTCCCTGACGGCGTATTCGAACGGCATGCAGTAGATCTCCCGCAGGGTCCGTTCGGAAACCTCCGAGCTGTAAAGGTTTCTGAGCGCCTCCATATCGTTACAGACAAAGTGCTTGGGCATGACCACGCACCCCATGCTCTGTGCGCCCTGACAATACGCCACGCTGATGCGCGCGCTTAAATAGGGGTCTTCGCTGAACGTCTCCCAGTTCCT